>NZ_CP059297.1:1245000-1603637 GCF_017795885.1 Brevundimonas sp. AJA228-03
GCGGTAGCGGAGCGTTCCGTAAGCCGGTGAAGGTCAGGCGTGAGCCTGGCTGGAGGTATCGGAAGTGAGAATGCTGACATGAGTAACGATAAGGAGTGTGAGAGACACTCCCGCCGAAAGACCAAGGGTTCCTGCGTAAAGCTAATCTGCGCAGGGTTAGTCGGCCCCTAAGGCGAGGCTGAAAAGCGTAGTCGATGGGAAGCAGGTAAATATTCCTGCACCAGCTAGAAGTGACGGATGGCGCAACTTGTCAGGGCTTATTGGATTGTCCTGGCAGGGAAGCTGTCCCTGGAAATAACTCTAGCAGAGACCGTACCCGAAACCGACACAGGTGGTCAGGTAGAGCATACCAAGGCGCTTGAGAGAACTGTGCTGAAGGAACTCGGCAAATTGCACGCGTAACTTCGGAATAAGCGTGACTCTCTTTTGGGCAACCAGATGAGAGTGGCACAATCCAGGGGGTAGCGACTGTTTAGCAAAAACACAGGGCTCTGCGAAGCAGCAATGCGACGTATAGGGTCTGACGCCTGCCCGGTGCCTGAAGGTTAAAGGGAGTTGTGAAAGCGACGAACTGAAGCCCAGGTAAACGGCGGCCGTAACTATAACGGTCCTAAGGTAGCGAAATTCCTTGTCGGGTAAGTTCCGACCTGCACGAATGGCGTAACGACTTCCCCACTGTCTCCAGCACAGGCTCAGTGAAATTGAATTCCCCGTGAAGATGCGGGGTTCCCGCGGTCAGACGGAAAGACCCTATGAACCTTTACTATAGCTTCGCCTTGGCGTTAGCGACCGTATGTGTAGGATAGGTGGGAGGCTATGAAGCCGGGGCGCCAGCTCTGGTGGAGCCATCCTTGAAATACCACCCTTACTGTCGTTGACGTCTAACCGAGGGCCGTTATCCGGTCCCGGGACATGGCGTGGTGGGTAGTTTGACTGGGGCGGTCGCCTCCTAAAGTGTAACGGAGGCGCGCGATGGTGGGCTCAGACCGGTCGGAAATCGGTCGTCGAGTGCAATGGCATAAGCCCGCCTGACTGCGAGACTGACAAGTCGAGCAGAGACGAAAGTCGGCCATAGTGATCCGGTGGTCCCGCGTGGAAGGGCCATCGCTCAACGGATAAAAGGTACTCTGGGGATAACAGGCTGATTTTGCCCAAGAGTCCATATCGACGGCAAAGTTTGGCACCTCGATGTCGGCTCATCACATCCTGGGGCTGGAGCAGGTCCCAAGGGTTCGGCTGTTCGCCGATTAAAGTGGTACGTGAGCTGGGTTCAGAACGTCGTGAGACAGTTTGGTCCCTATCTGCCGTGGGTGTTCGAAGCTTGAGAGGATCTGTCCCTAGTACGAGAGGACCGGGATGGACATACCTCTGGTGGACCTGTCATGGCGCCAGCTGTGCAGCAGGGTAGCTAAGTATGGAATAGATAACCGCTGAAAGCATCTAAGCGGGAAACTAACCTCAAAACAAGGCTTCGCTGAGGATCGTGGAAGACTACCACGTTGATAGGCCAGGTGTGGAAGCGCGGCGACGCGTGAAGCTTACTGGTACTAATAATCCGATCGGCTTGATCGTTTCTCAGCAAAACTCATTCGATTTTTCGAATACGACAATGTCTTCTCGCACATTCTGATATCCGCTTGGTTGACCTGGTGGTTATGTCGGAGGTTCCCCACCCGATCCCATTCCGAACTCGGTCGTTAAGCCCTCCAGAGCCAATGGTACTTCGTCTCAAGGCGCGGGAGAGTAGGTCGCCGCCGGCCCAGCCGCGATATCGAGCCAAAGCTCTTCGAACATCTTCCTTTACAACGCCGCTCTTGCCGCGGGATGGAGCAGCCCGGTAGCTCGTCAGGCTCATAACCTGAAGGTCGCAGGTTCAAATCCTGCTCCCGCACCCAAGATCTCAAAGTCCAAACAGGTCTCCGGACCAGGGGCTTTTTGCCAGGCGTGCCGCGCGGGCGACAGCCGCTGACAGATCCTCCTCCGGGTCAGCGTGGCAGGCGCATGACCCGGCAGCGCCCGGCATCCACCGGCCACTCCTGACTCTCGCAATCTGCCCCTGTGCTCCCGCGATCGAGACGAGCGTCCGCGGGCTGCGTGGTTGCGTCCGGGTTGTGATGGGAGTCGACCGGGGGTGCTGCTATTCCGGTAGCGGTCGGCGCGCCGACCCTGGCGCAACGCAGCGTCTATTGGGCCCGAACGCCCAGGCCCCGCATCAGGCCCTTCGCCCGATCCGCCAGAACCGGAACACCGTGATCGTGGGCGGCCTCGGCGGCCTCGGACAGGATGAAGGCCGCTTGGTCGGGCTCGGTGCCCATCAACTGGCTGCGCGCGATCATCACACGGGCCATGCCGATCTGGTCGATCGCCCATTCGACGGCGGACGGCGGGCCGACGCGCTCGGCCAGGCGACGACGCACGCGGGTCTCGATCCGGGTCAGGGACATGAGGTCGCCCCCGTCCAGCGCCCGCTCGATCTCGCGCGCGATCAGCAGGTCCAGGGCCAGACCGCCCAGGATGGTACCTTGGCCGGCATTGGTCAAGGTTTTCGGCCTCGCATCAGGGCCTGATCGGCGGTGGTGGACCGACGGCGCGCGCGACCTGGAGCGGCAGACCCAGTCCATCGGGCGAGGGTCGGGTGAACCGGTCGGCGGCGGCCTCGAATGATATCGTGCAAAGCCCGCGCTCGATCGCTCCGGCAGTCGTCGGTTATAGTCGCGATGCGCCGACAGTTTGGCGATCGCACAGCGCCGGGGCACGCCCGTTTCAGCCAACGTATCAAAGCGAGGACGCCTCCGCCTGGTGGTTTCTTCAGGTCGAACGTCCCGCGTCGATCCGTGCAGGCAGCGCGATTCGTGCGCTGGACGGATGCCGCCTTCCAGCGCGCAGGGCGGCGTTGGCGAGGCGCAGATCGTCTGGCTTCGAAGTCGAACGCTGTGCTGGCCATGGCATGAAGCGCCGCGTCCATCAGGGGCCGCCGCGCCCAGCCGGTCGGCGGCGCTGAAGTCGCCGGAGCCGCGCCTGACGGGCTCGGATGCGGGCATGGACGCCGGCGCTGAAGGCCAGTGTGGCCAGCCGCCTCGGCGCGGTCTCGCGCGCCGAGCTCGCCGCCTCGTCCAGGGCGTCGCGGTCGCCGAACAGATCGAACGAGGTCAGCAGGGCCATGGCCCGCGACAGCCCGGCGCGGGCCTGCTCGTCCTCGTTGGTCGTGGCCTTGAAACTGTCATCAGCGGTGACGACCGCCTTGTTGATGCTGTCGCGAAGCCCGGTCCGTCGGGCATGCTCGCGCCACAGGATCGAGGCGCGCAGCCAGGTCCGGGCCGGGTGACGGCAGGATACACGGCCGCCGTCGGTGGTCAGGGCGCGCGCCTCGATGGAGAGTAGATCGACGCCGATCAGCTCCAGCCAACCGAGCTCGTCGCTGTCGCGCGCCTCGCCGAACAGCTTCCGGATGTCCCTGCCGAATTCGAACATGGCCACGTCCTCGTCTCCACCTGTCCCGTGTCGGGACCGATCCGTCTCTTCTGCACCTCTCCTAGCAAGCACGACGCCGCCCGGACGTTCCAGCCCCGTCGCGAAAATTCCAACGGGTCAGCCCGTCCGGTTTTTCACCAGATCGTCCACGACCGACGGATCGGCGAGGGTCGAGGTATCCCCGAGCGCGGTCAGGTCGTTCTCGGCGATCTTGCGCAGGATGCGCCGCATGATCTTGCCCGATCGGGTCTTGGGCAGGCCGGGGGCCCACTGGATGGCGTCGGGCGCAGCGATGGGGCCGATCTCTTTCCTGACATGGGCGACCAGGGTCTTCTTCAGATCATCATGCGGCTCGACCCCGGCGTTCAGGGTGACATAGGCGTAGATGCCCTGGCCCTTGATGTCGTGGGGAAAACCAACGACCGCCGCCTCGGCCACGTCGTCGTGCAGGACCAGGGCGCTCTCGACCTCTGCCGTCCCCATCCGGTGACCCGAGACGTTGATGACGTCGTCGACGCGGCCGGTGATCCAGTAGTAGCCGTCCTCGTCCCGGCGACAGCCGTCGCCGGTGAAATACTTGCCGGGATAGGTCGAGAAATAGGTGTCGAAGAACCGCTGGTGATCGCCCCAGACGGTGCGCATCTGTCCGGGCCAGCTGTCGGTGATGCACAGGTTGCCGGACGCGGCGCCTTCCAGCACGCCACCTTCGGCATCGACCAGCTCCAGCTCCACGCCGGGCAATGGCTTCGTCGCCGAGCCGGGTTTCAGGTCCGTGGCACCGGGCAGGGGGGCGATCAGGGCCCCGCCCGTCTCGGTCTGCCACCAGGTGTCGATGATCGGCAGTCGGCCCTCGCCGACCACCTCGTGATACCAGCGCCAGGCCTCCGGGTTGATCGGCTCGCCGACCGTGCCGAGCAGGCGCAGCGACTTGCGGCTGGACGATTTCACCGGCGCGTCACCGTCGCGCATCAGGGCCCGCAGCGCCGTGGGCGCGGTGTAGAAGATCTCGACCTGATGCTTGTCCACGACCTGCCAGAAGCGGCGGTTGTCGGGATAGTTGGGCACCCCCTCGAACATCAGGGTCGTCGCTGCATTGGCCAGGGCCCCGTAGACGACATAGGAGTGCCCCGTGACCCAACCGACGTCGGCGGTGCACCAGAAGACCTCGCCGGGCCGATAGTCGAAGACCAGTTCGTGGGTATAGCTGACCCAGAACAGGTATCCGCCGGTGGTGTGCAGGACGCCCTTGGGTTTTCCGGTCGAGCCCGAGGTGTAGAGGATGAACAGCGGGTCCTCGGCGTTCATCGGCTCGCACGGACAGGCATCGGAAACGCCCTGACTGGCCTCGCCGTAGCGGACGTCGCGGCCGGGCGTCATCGGTACATCGGCGTTGGTATGGCTGACGACCAGGACGGTCTCCACGCCCGGGACCTTTTCCAGCGCCGCATCGACATTGGCCTTCAACGGGACCCGCTTGCCGGCGCGCAGGCCTTCGTCCGCGGTGATGACGAACCTCGATCCGCAATCCTCGATCCGCCCGGCGATGCCGTCGGGGGAGAAGCCCCCGAACACGACCGAATGGATCGCCCCGATGCGGGCACAGGCCAGCATGGCGACGGCGGCCGCCGGGATCATGGGCAGATAGATGGTGACGCGATCGCCTTTCTGGACCCCCAGATCCTTCAGCACATTGGCCATGCGGCACACCTCGCGGTGCAGCTCGGCATAGGTCAGGCGGCCGGATCGGGCGGGGTCGTCACCCTCCCAGATGATGGCGGTCTGGTCTGCCCGCTCGGGCAGGTGCCGATCGACGCAGTTGAAACAGACATTCAGCACGCCGTCGGCGAACCAGCGAATGCGGAAGTCGTCCTTGTTGAAGGAGACGTCCTTGACGACCGTGGGCGGGGTCATCCAGTCCAGTCGCTTCGCCTGCTCGGCCCAGAAGACGTCCGGCGTTTCGCGGGCGGCGATCCGGGCGACCTCATAGGCGGCGGCGTCCATGTGTGCACGCCCGGCCCAGTCGGTGGAAACGGGATACAGGTCGCGGTCGGTCATGGGGGGCTCCTGGCACCAGCCTAGCGGCTGGCGAGGTAAGCGAACAAGTCATCTTGCGGCATCCACAACGGTGGAGCTTTTGTCAGCCAGCCACGTTAACCTTCGACCATCACCGGGGATCGCCATGTCTGCTCAACGTCTCGTCGCCTTCGGTCTGGTCGGCGCGCTGGCGCTTTCGGCCTGCGACAGGCCCGCGGAGCCGACGGAGCCCGCGACCCCCGTGACCGGCGCGCCGACGCCAGCAGGGCCCACGACCCCGGCCATCGGCTATGCCTGCGAGAGCGGCCAGACGGTCAGTCTGCAATATCCCGACACGGCGACGGCGCAACTGACCTACAGGGGTCAACTCTATCCCCTGCGGCTGGTGCCGGCCGGAAGCGGTGCGCGCTATGCCGGGTCGGGCCTCGAGTGGTGGATCGCCACCCGCGACGGTCAGGAAAGCGCGACGCTGAGCCGCCTGGGTCTGAACGAAGACGTCGGTGTGGCCGTGCTGGAGCGATGCAGCCGTCCATCGGCCAACCCTGCGCTGCCGGTCCCGGGACCCTCGCAGCCGTCGCTTCCTGCCCCGGGCGGAGTCATGCCAGCAGCGACGCCCTGTCAGGCCGCGAACCTGCGCCTCGGCGCTGCGGGTGGCGACGCCGGTGCCGGCAATCGCGTCGGGATCATCAGCGTGCTGAACACCGGCCCCGCGGCCTGCGGGTTGGCCGGCTATCCGGCACTGAGCCTTTTGGAGGCGCAGGGTCGCCCGATCACGACGTTGCGGATCGATCAGAACCCGAACACCGCGACGCCTGTGACAATCCCGACGAACGGCCGGGCCTATTTCGATGTCGCCTGGTCGGTGGTGCCCGACGAGGGCGCGGGCCAGACCGTGTGTCCTTCGGTCGCCCGGATCGCCGTGCGCGTCCCGGGCAGTCCGACGCCGCTGACGCTGGCCATGGCGTTCCAGCCCTGTGGCGCGAGGATACGGGTCAATCCCTATCGTGCCTCGGCCGATCCGGCGGATGCGCCGGCACCGATCCCGGCCTCGGCGACGACCTGACGGCTTTCCCCCATCCGGGGGAGGGGGTATGACGCGCCGATGCAGATCGCCCGTTTCCACAACCGCATCGCGGCCGCGCTTTCCGACATCGACGCCCAGGGGCTCACCAAGCCCGAGCGGGTGATCCAGTCCCGTCAGGGGCCCGTGATCGAGGTCGGCGGACGCCAGGTGCTGAACTTCTGCGCCAACAACTACCTGGGTCTGGGCGGCGACGACCGGGTGGTTGCGGCGGCCAATGCGGCGACGGAAAAGCGGGGCGCGGGGACGGCTTCTGTCCGGTTCATCTGTGGCACGCTGGACATCCACAAGGACCTGGAACGGGCGATCGCCGACTATCTCGGCTTCGAGGATTCGATCCTTTTCGCCGCCGCCTTCGACGCCAACGGCGGGCTGTTCGAGCCCCTGTTCGAAGCCGAGGATGCCATCGTCTCCGACAGCCTGAACCACGCCTCGATCATCGACGGGGTGCGCCTGTGCAAGGCGAAGCGCTACCGCTTCGCCAACTCTGACATGGCCGATCTGGAAACCCAGCTGAAGCAGGCCCGGGCGGATGGCGCGCGAGATATCGTGATCGCTACCGACGGGGCGTTCTCGATGGACGGCTATATCGCCAGGCTGGACGAGATTCGCGTGCTGGCGGGTCAGTATGGCGCGCTGATCATGGTCGACGACTGCCACGCCACGGGTTTTCTGGGTCCGCAGGGACGCGGCTCCTATGCCCACCACGGGGTGAAGGTCGACTTCGTCACCGGCACCTTTGGCAAGGCGCTTGGCGGGGCCATGGGCGGCTTCATCTGTGCGACGTCGGAGGTTGTGCAGTTGCTGAAGCAGCGGGCACGGCCCTATCTGTTTTCCAATGCCCTGGCCCCCGGAGTCTGCGGCGCCTCTCTGGAGGCGATCCGCATCGCGCAGGGATCGGAGGGCGACGCGCTGCGGGCACGGCTTACCGCCAATGCCGCCCGCTTCCGTGGTGCAATGACCGAGGCGGGCTTCGACCTGCTGCCCGGTCAGCACCCCATCGTGCCCGTCATGCTGGGCGATGCGAAGCTGGCCCAGACGATGGCGGCGCGGATGCTGGAGCTGGGCGTCTATGTCATCGGGTTCAGCTTCCCGGTGGTCCCGCGCGGCGCAGCGCGCATCCGGACCCAGATGTCGGCGGCGCACACCTTCGACCACATTGATCAGGCGGTCGCGGCCTTCACCATGGCCGGTCGGGAACTGGGAGTTATCGTATGACCACCACCATGAAGGCTCTGGCCAAGACCCAGCCCGGTATCGGCCTCGAACTGATCGATGCGCCCATCCCGGTCGCCGGGCCCGAAGACGTGCTGATCCGCGTCCACCGCACGGCGGTCTGCGGCACGGACATCCACATCTGGAACTGGGACGAGTGGTCCCAGAAGAATGTGCCGACGCCGATGATCACGGGCCACGAGTTCAGTGGCGAGATCGTCGCCATCGGCTCGGACGTCCAGCGCCCGCTGAAGATCGGCCAGCGGGTCTCGGCCGAAGGGCACGTCATCGACCTGAACTCCGAGGCGGCCCGCGCCGGACATTTCCATCTGGATCCGCATACGCGCGGCATCGGTGTGAACCGTCAGGGCGCCTTTGCCGAGTTTGTCGTGGCACCGGCGTTCAACGTGATCGAGCTGCCGGACGATGTGTCGTATGAGGTCGCTGCGATGCTCGATCCGTTCGGCAATGCGGTGCACACGGCGCAGCAGTTCGATCTGCTGGGCGAGGACGTGCTGGTCACCGGCGCAGGTCCCATCGGCATGATGGCGGCGGCGGTCGCGCGACATGCCGGGGCGCGGACGGTCGTGTTGACGGACATCAACGACTTCCGGCTGGAGCTGGCCAAGAAGGTCGCTCCGGGCGTGCGGACCGTGAACACGACGAAAGAGGATCTGCACGACGTGATGAAGGAGCTGGGCCTGAAGGTCGGCTTCGACGTGGCGCTGGAGATGTCGGGATCGCCCATCGCCTTCAGGCAGTGTGTCGACACCCTGATCATGGGTGGCGGCATGGCGCTGCTGGGCATTCCGTCCAGACCGATGGAAACGGACTGGGGCGCGATCATCCTGAAGGCCCTGACCATCAAGGGCGTCTACGGGCGCGAGATGTTCACGACCTGGCGCAAGATGCTGGGTCTATTGAAGGCAGGGCTGGACCTTGAGCCTCTGATCACTCACCGTCTGGCTTACGACCGTTACCGCGAGGGATTCGACGCCATGAAGTCGGGTCTGTCGGGCAAGGTCATTCTTGACTGGGACAAGGCAGCCTGACTGGCTGGGGGCTGAATGAGCGCTATCGTCGATTTCCTGAAAGGGGCGGGAACCGACGGTGCCGGTCGGACTGTGTTCGAGGTCGTGGCGATGAGCGATTCTGACATCGAGCACATCCACGACTTCATCCAGTGGCTGTTCCCGCTGGATGCCCCCTCCGGTGCAAACCGGAACGCGCCTGTGGTGTCGGCCGGGGATGTGGAGGCGATCCATGCCTCGGGCCTGGCCCAGATCGCCCTGGCCGCGGCGACGGACCGGATGGCGCACTTCTACGAGCGCCAAGACCATTGGCTGGTGGCGCACGATCATAACCATCTTCGGATCACGCGGATCATCAAGTCACTCCGGCTGCTGCGCGGGCCGGACGAGGCCGATGATTTTCGCCGGATCATCCTGAGACGGGATGATGAGGCCGGGCGGCCGGTCAGTCCGGGCAGCCGGCGCTACTGGATCGACAGCTAGGCCTTCAGCGCCGCTATCAGGGCGGCCTCGAACCCCCTGGTACCGGCCCGGGTGCGGAAGTCCCTGACGCTGACCCTGTGATCCACACCGCTCTTGACCCGGACGGTGTGCAGGTCGACGCAGGGCCATGAACTATCGTCACAGCTTTCACGCCGGGAATTTCGCCGACCTGGTCAAGCACGCCCTGGTGCTGTGGCTGTTGCGGGAGCGGCAGAAGGTCGGGCCAGTGGTCGCGCTGGATACCCATGCAGGGGCGGGGCTCTATGACCTGACGGGCGATGCGACCCGGTCGCGCGAGGCGGAGGCGGGTGTCGAGCGGCTGATGGCGGCGGCGGACCGGCCGCCCCTGATCGAGGCGCTGGCGCGGGAGGTGGCGGCGCTGAACCCCGGAGGCGGGGTGCGGTTCTATCCAGGGTCGCCTGTGCTGATCGCGCGGGCCCTGCGGATCGACGACGCCTATGTCGGTTTCGAGCTCCGCGAAGAGGTCGCTGGCCTGCTGCGCGAGAGCCTGTCCGGATTCGCCCGGGCGCGGGGCGAAATCGGGGATGGCTATGAGCGGGTCCGGGTCGAGGCGAGCCAGACGCGGGCACCGCTGGTCCTGATCGACCCGCCCTTCGAGCGGCCCGACGATTATCTCCGCGCGGCCGAGACCGCCGGGGTCATCATCAGGGCAGATCCGGAAGCGATCGTGGCGATCTGGACGCCGCTGAAGGATATGGAGACCTTCGATGGCTTCCTGCGTCGGCTGGCCTCGGTGAGCGGGGCCCCGACCCTTGTGGCCGAGGCCCGGCTGAGGCCGCTGACCAATCCGATGAAGATGAACGGCTGCGCCATGGTTGTCGTCCGTCCGCCGGAGTGGGCCGAGGCCGCTGCCTCCGAGATCTGTAGCTGGGTCGCGGCGAGCCTGGGCGAGACCAGCGCGAAGGCGGCGGTCTGGCGGGCCTGAGCCGAACTCGAAAACACCGTCCGACCCGTCCGACCCGTCCGACCCGTCCGACCTTTCGGGCCAGGGGGTCGATGATTCCATATTTTCAAAGACCATTGCGCGTCATGGCTATCACGCGGCTACGCCAGATTCGGACGCAGGCCTATTTGATGACCTCGCCCGCCTCATAGAGGTGGGGTTCGAACGTGGCGATGGCCATGATGGGGCTCATGGCCGCGACGACAGCGGGGTTGCGGGTCATGGCCTTCCAGTCGGCGGCTGAGCGCCAGACGGCGTGGTTGGCCACGGTCTTTCCGTTCAGGCCGCGGTGCAGGGTGGCGGAGACGAAGCCCGGCAGGCCGACCTGGGCGCGGGTCATTTCGGCCAGCAGGTCCAGCAGATCGTCCTGGCGGTCCGGCTGGACCTTGAAGACATTGATCAGCACCACCGGGACAGCATCGGAGTCACTCGTCGGGGCAGCATCGGTCATACCGCTGACCTAGCGCGAATGGACTTGTCCCGCCATCGGACTTCGGGTCCCTATAACGCCATGAAGCCCATTGCCATCCTGGAAACCGGCAGGCCGCCCGAGGCCCTGATCGACGCTTTCGACGACTATCCGGCGCGTTTCCGGGCCCTGCTGGGCGAGGGGGTGGCGACGGTGCGGTTCGACGTCCAGGCCGGTCGGCTGCCGGCCGATCCCGAGGCATTCCAGGGCGCGATCGTGACGGGCTCGGCCGCCGGTGTCTATGACGACCTGCCCTGGATATCGCCCCTGCTGGACTGGCTGAGGGCCGCGCGGGGGCGGACCCGTCTGGTCGGGATCTGTTTTGGCCATCAGGCGATGGCGCAGGCCTTTGGCGGGCAGGTCGACAAGTCGGACAAGGGCTGGGGCATTGGCCTTCACCGCTATGAGGTGGTGGCGCAGGAGCCGTGGATGTTCCCCCGCGCGGCCTCGATCGCCATTCCGGTGTCGCATCAGGATCAGGTGATCGCCGCACCGACAGACGCGCGGGTGATCGCGGCCAGCGACTTCACCCCCTATGCCGGTCTGGCCTGGGATGACGCCATGTCGTTCCAGTGTCATCCGGAATTCCAGCCGGAATATGCCGCCGCCCTGATCGAAAGCCGGCGTGGGACGCGGATTCCGGAGATCCTGGCGGATGAGGCGGTGGCCAGCCTGGCGCGGGCGAACGACCGCGCGGTGCTTACGGCATGGATAAGGGCGTTCCTTTTGCTGACACCGCCGCCCGTCGAAGATCAGGGCAGTGGTATCTGAGACCGCGTGCGTTCTGTCGTGCAGCAACGGTTACTCAATCTCTCTGGGTTCATATGCCATCCTCGGGATTGGGGATCGCATGCTTTCATACCGCATCTTGCTGGCGGTCCTGGCTCTGGCGTTCGCAGGGACCGTCGGGCTCGCGGCCCGCGCCGAGGCCCCGGAGGCCATCGCGCCGCAGAGCGAGGAGGCCGAGAGCCTTGCCCGCTTCGTGGAACAGCGGGCATCCGCGACCAGTTTCACCGCGCTTGAGGCCTTTGGGCAAAGCGCCGCCATGCGGGGTGATCGCGAGGGTCTGAACCGGCTCTATCACGTCACCTGGACCGTCCTGAACCAGGGCGAGTTCGAGCGGGCCAAGGCCTGGAACGATCGCCTGGCCAAGGCGGCCGCCGATCAGAACGATGCCCGCTACATGGACATCGCGGCGCTGAATGCCCTGACCAACCGCTACGATCAGGGGGAGATCGGCGTGAGCTCCCAGATGGCGGAGTACGCCCGCAGCGGCCGGGACTGGTTCGTTCGCGCGCACGGCGCGCGCCTGACCGCGCTGAGCCTGGTGCGTCAGGGCCAGATCGGTGAGGGTCTGCAGCTTCTGGCCCAAGCCCAGGCGGAGATCCCCGAAGGCGACCCCTATGCCGCCACGGCGCTGGCCGGCATCTGGGAGGTCGTCGGCATGGCGCTGAAGGACATCGACGATGTCCAGGGCGCGACCGATGCCTTCCGCAAGTTCGAGATCGACTATTCCAATCCGGCCTATCCGCGACCGGATTTCGACAGCCTGTACAACCTCACCAAGATGGCGCTGCGGATGGGTGACCTGGCACATGCCCGGCTGTTCGCGGCGGCCCATCATGCCGTCGCGGTGCGCTCCGACCTTGACACCCTGGTCATGTACGACGCCGCCCTGTGTGCCCTGGTGGCCGATGCCAGCCAGAATTCGGCCGGGGTCCTGTCGTGCCTGTCCGCCTATGGCGAGACCCTCGGCGAGGCGAGCTTTCTGGCGCTGGATGTCCTGCCGTCGCGGGCCATGGCCCGGGCGCGGCTCGGCGACATCGCCGGCGCGCGACGAGATCTGGCAACCCTGCTTGCTCTGGAGGATCAGGCCGGCGGAAGTTCCCAGGTTCGGGAGGTCGAGGCTGAAATCCTCCAGGCGCAGGGTCGGTCGGCCGAGGCCTATCGCCTCTTGCAGGCTTATGAAGCCGACAAGGCCGTGGCGACCGCGCGCGCCTTTGCGGCCGGCGTGCACCAGGTTACCGGCGATATGCAGCAGCAGTTGGCGGAGCGACGTGACCAGCTGGACATGGCCCGGGCCAAGACCCGTCTGCAATGGATGGTGATGGCGATCGGTGTGATCCTGCTGGCCGTCTTCATCGCGGGCCTGTTCTGGCAACTGCTGCAGGGCCGTCGCCTGAAGGCCGCGCAGGAACGGGCCGAAGCGGCCAATCGCGCCAAGTCCGAGTTTCTGGCCAATATGAGCCACGAGATCCGCACCCCGCTGAACGGGGTGGTGTCGATGGCGGATGCGCTGTCGCGGCGGGACCTGGACAGCAATGCGCATCAGATGGTCGATTTGATCCGCTCGTCCGGATCGACGCTGGAGCGGCTGCTGAGCGACATCCTGGACAGCGCCAAGATCGAGGCCGGTCGGGTGACGCTGGAGCCGACCGTGTTCGACCTGAAGCATACGGTCAACGATATCGCCCTGATGTGGCGGGCCAAGGCCGAGGACAAGGGCGTGGCCCTGGTGTTCGATATGGACCCTACGGCCCCGAAGTGGGTCAAGGGTGACGCCGTGCGGCTACGCCAGGTGTTGACCAACCTGGTGTCCAACGCCCTGAAGTTCACGGAAGCCGGCACAGTTACGCTGTCGGTGAAGGTCGCCGCTGCCGGTCGCATCGGTTTCGCGGTCCACGACACGGGCATTGGATTCGACGCCGAGCAGAAGGCGCGCATCTTCCAGCGCTTCCAGCAGGCGGACGGCTCGATCACGCGGCGATTCGGCGGCACGGGCCTGGGTCTGGCCATCTCCACCGCCCTGGTCGAGCTGATGGGCGGCGAACTGGATTGCGACAGCGTGGCGGGTGAAGGCGCGGTGTTCCGCTTCGAGATCGACCTGCCCGAGACGGCGGCACCGGTCGCGGTGGTGGCGAGCGCCGGGGGCGCCGGTGACATCGCGGGCCTGCCGCTGCGTGTCCTGCTGGCCGACGACCATCCGGCGAACCGCAAGGTGGTCGAGATCATGCTGGCCGCATCCGCGATGCAACTCACCACCGTGGAGAACGGCCGTCAGGCGCTGGAGCTCTTCATGACCGAGGAATTCGACCTCGTCCTGATGGACATGCAGATGCCGGTGATGGACGGGCTGAGCGCGACGACCGCGATCCGGGCCTTCGAGGCTACGGCGGGGCGCGCGCCGACGCCGATCGTGATGCTGACCGCCAACGCCATGGCCGAGCACGTGGCCCAGAGCCTGGCGGCCGGGGCCGACGGTCACCTGACCAAGCCGATCACCCTCACGAGTCTGTTCGCCGCGATGACGGACGCCCTGGCTGCTGAGGGACGACGGGCGGTCGCCTGCAGCCCTACGGCCATTTCACCACGGGCGGCATCGAGCTGAGGATCGATTCGACGTTGCCGCCGGTCTTCAGGCCAAAGGTCGTACCGCGGTCGTAGAGCAGGTTGAACTCCACATAGCGGCCGCGGCGGATCAGCTGTTCCTCGCGGTCGTCAGCGGTCCAGGCCTCGGCCATGCGCCGCTCGACGATGGCGGCATAGGTGTCGATGAAGGCCATGCCGACGTCGCGGGTGAAGGCGAAGTCCTTGTGATAATCGCCCGAGTCGTGGTGGTCGTAGAAGATGCCGCCGATGCCGCGCATCTCCTTGCGGTGCGGCAGCATGAAATACTCGTCGCACCACTGCTTGTATTTCGCATACCAGGTCGGGTCGTGGGCGTCGCAAGGGCTGCGCATGCCGGCGTGGAAGGCGACCGTGTCCGGAGCCTCCTGCGTGCGTTCGACATCCAGCACCGGCGTCAGATCGGCCCCGCCGCCGAACCAGCTTCTGGTCGTGGCGATGAAGCGGGTGTTCATGTGTACGGTCGGCACCTTCGGGCTGACCGGGTGGCAGATCAGGCTGATGCCGGTGGCGTAGAAGCGCGGGTCCTCCTCCGCACCCGGCACGGATTTCGCGTAGTCGGCCGGGAAGGTGCCGTGGACGGTCGAGACGTGAACACCGACCTTCTCGAACAGGCGGCCGTGCATCATCCCCATGACGCCGCCGCCGCCTTCATGCCGGGTCCAGGGTGTGCGCACGAATCGGGCGGGCTCGCCGGGGAAGAGGTCGGCGGGGGCATCGTCTTCCAGCTGTTCGAAGCGGGCGTGGATGCGGTTGCGCAGTTCCTCGAACCAGGCGCGGGTTTCGGTCTTCTTCAGATCCAGCGGGTCGGCGTCGGGCAGGGGGGCTTGGCTCATGGTGCGGATTTCAACCACGGTTCGCAGCGTTCGTCACCCGATCAATGCGCCGCCCCGGCGGGCTTGTGGCGCAGCTTGCCGACCTGATGCACGACGACGGCCAGGATGGCACCGATGGCGACGCCCACGATGGCCGAGCCTATGGCGGTCACCAGCCACGACACGACGGGACCCGCGAGGGCGAGGGTCGAGGCTGCCGCGACCGAGGCCTGGTGGATCGTCTCGTCCGGCCAGGCGAAGCCGAGTTCGTGCGCGCCGTGCACCAGGATGCCGCCCCCGACCCACAGCATGGCGGCGGTGCCCACGGTCGAGATGAAGTCCATGACCACGGGCATGCCCTTGACCAGGCCGCGCCCGAGCCCGCGCAGGCCGGCCGACGGGCCCCGGGCCAGGTGCAGGCCGATGTCGTCCATCTTCACGATCAGGCCGACGACGCCATAGACCCCCGCCGTGATGCCCAGACCGACCAGGGCCAGGACGATGCCCTGGGTCAGGATGGGGCTGTCGGCCACGTCGGCGAGCGCGATGGCCATGATCTCGGCCGACAGGATCAGGTCGGTACGGATCGCGCCCGACACCTTGGCAGCCTCCAGCGCGGCGGGGTCGTCGACGAAGTCCTCGGCGGTCTCGGGATGGCCGCCGCCGAAGGCCTCCATCAGCTTTTCGGCCCCCTCGAAGCACAGATAGGCCCCGCCGCACATCAGCAGGGGCGTGATGGCCCAGGGCAGGAAGGCGCTGAGGATGAGGGCGGCGGGCAGCAGGATCAGCAGCTTGTTGCGGATCGAGCCCAGGGCGATCTTCCAGATGATCGGCAGTTCGCGCGCGGGGGACAGGCCGGTCACGTAACGCGGGGTGACGGCTGTATCGTCCACGACGACGCCAGCGGCCTTGGCGCCCGCCTTGCCCGCGGCTGCGCCGACGTCATCGATCGAGGCCGCGGCCAGTCTGGCGATGCCGG
Organism: Brevundimonas sp. AJA228-03; assembly: GCF_017795885.1. NCBI lineage: Bacteria > Pseudomonadati > Pseudomonadota > Alphaproteobacteria > Caulobacterales > Caulobacteraceae > Brevundimonas > Brevundimonas sp. AJA228-03. Next base: position 1,260,948 of record NZ_CP059297.1, read on the forward strand.
CGACGTCGTCCAGCAGGGCGGCAAGTCCGGAGGGCATGAAGACACAACGCAAGGAAGAGGAGAGGAGATCCACCGTGGCATGATCGGGCTGCGCGCGCCAAGGCGCGCGCGGGGCCGCGTTCACGACGTTATGGGCCCACAGGCGGGCTGGCCCACAACTTCCGCTGTCTGCTCTGGCCTGTGGGGCCGGGAACCGTCGTTGCGCTGGCGCTGGTCATCAAGTCGCTGGTCTGACACACAGATCGGATGAGCCAAGCGGGGCGCTTTGCGTTATGCACCCGTCATGGATTACCCCGCCTGGATCGCCATGGCCGTCTTCGTCGGCCTGAACTTCGCGGCCGCGACGAGCGGCAGCCTGTTCAAGCCGGGAGCCTGGTATGCCGGGCTCAACAAGCCGTCCTGGACACCGCCGAACCTGGCGTTCCCGATCGTGTGGAGCCTGCTGTTCGCCATCAACGCCTGGGCCGGCTGGCTGGTGTGGGAGACGGTCGGGACCAGCTCGCCCCTGGCGTTCGGGCTGTATACCGGATCGCTCGCACTGAACGCCGGCTGGTCGTTCCTGTTCTTCGGGCAGAGGCGGATGGATCTGGCGCTGGTCGATGTAGCCCTGCTGTGGCTGTCGCTGGTAGCGATCATCGCCGTATTCTGGGGATTGAGGCCCTTGGCGGCGCTGCTGCTGATCCCCTATTTGACCTGGGTGACTATCGCCTCGATCCTGAACCTGCGGATGCTCCAGCTGAACCCGAGAGCCGGGCTTTGACCGGGTGCGGTGCGGTCAGGCGGCCACGGCCGCGATGTCGAGGTGCGGCCGGGTTGCACTGGAAATCGCCGAAAGCAGCGCATCCAGCTCGATGGGCTTGGCGACCCATCCATTCATCCCGGCTGCCGTGTACCTGGCCAGCTGGTCGTCCATGACATTGGCCGTGACGGCGATGATCGGCACGGGGCGCAGGTTCGCTATCTGCTCGCGCCGGCGAATCTCGTCGGTGGCCTCTATCCCGTTCATCGTGGGCATCTGGATATCCATCAGGACCATATCGAACCCTCCACGCGCCCACATCTGGACCGCTTCGGCCCCGTTGGTCGCCATCTGGATCTCACCGACGAACGTATTCAGCAACGCCTTGAGCACCATCCGGTTGGCCGGATTGTCCTCCGCAGCCAGAATTCGCAGGGGATGGTCAGCGGTGATCCCGGGTGTCGACGAGCCGGTTGCCGCCGGGGGTCGAGCGAGGGACAGGCAGAAGCTGAACTGCGATCCTCGACCAGGTTCGCTTGTGACCTGAAGGTCTCCACCCATCGCCTCGACGCGTTTCCTGGCGATGGCGAGGCCAATGCCGAGGCCACCCTCGCGCCGGCTCGCCGATGCATCGATCTGGGTGAAGATCCCGAAGATGTCGGACAGGCGTTCCTGCGACATGCCCGGTCCCGTGTCCGTCACCGAGAATGAGATGCGGCCATCCGTACAATGCGCGTCGATCCGGACCTGACCGGTCTCGGTGAACTTGACGGCATTGTTCGTCAGGATCGAGAGCGCCCGGCCCAGGTGGTTGGCATCTGCCAGCCATTCGCCATCAAGGGCGGGGTCGATGTCCACGATGAACTCAAGGCCCTTGTCGCGGCAGCTGTCAGCGTGTTTGCCCACGGCTCGCCTTACGGCCGAGCCTATGTCCACGGGCGCCAGGTTCAACTGCAGTTCGCCGACGTCCGCCGAGGCGATATCGAAGATGTCATCGATAATGGCCACGAGGTGTCGGCTCGCCTTGTGGATGACGTCGAGGTTCTCGGCGTTCAGGGCTGAAGCATCATCGCGCGCCATGGCATCCACCATGCCGACAACGGCATTCAGCGGGGTGCGGATCTCATGGCTGATGTTCGACAGGAAAAGGCTCTTGGCCCGGCTGGTCTCGGCTGCGACCCTGGCCTGGGACAGGCTTTCATTGGTCTCGGCCAGTTCGCGGGCGGCCACGGTCATCGCCCTGTGGCTGAGGGCGTTCGCCTCGTCGTGCTCGGCATAGGCCGCGTCTATGGCATTCAGGAGTTTCTCCAGATCGAGCACGCCTTCGCTATCGGTGCACCGCCGCAGTTGGCGCGCCAATAGTCTGTGCCGACCAGGACTGGACGCCTGGGTCATTCAGGCACGCTCGCGGATGACCGTGACGGTCATGGTCTGGTTGTGCAGCGTACGGTCCTGGGTGACGCCGTGAGGCGCAATCTCTCCATAGCTGTAGAAGCCGACCGTCGGCATGGCGTTCAGGACCTGAGCCATCTCCTCCGTTTCATCCGCGACACGCTGGCCCATCATCAGTTTGCGGCCGATGCAGCTGACCACCAGCGCCAACCCCGAATCGGGGCTGTCGCCACAGGCCTGGGCGGCGGCGCGCGCGGCCCCGTCGGCCAGCTGGTCGGGGGTTCCCCGCATCAGCTGGGCGGTCCAGCCTTCAGGAATGTCGCCGGCAAACACCAGTCCATTCCTGGCTTCGTCTATGCCGACGATCGTGCGGACCACATCGTTCTCGGACGACGCATCAGGCCGGATCGTCAGGGGGAACAGCAGGGCCGTCCCGGGGAGGCCGTCGGCCAGAGGGCCGAGATACTCCCGATAGAGATCCAGGGCCGGTTTGCCATCCAGTTCGAACAGCACATTGGCGGTCGACCGCGTGATCCGCCGCAGGGGGCCAAAGGACTCCCACCCGCCGGTTGATCCCCAGCCGATCCGCAGCGTGTCGCCGTACAAGCCGATACCGACGACCTTGCCCGGCTCCGGTGCGCCATCAAGACCCACCCGTGTCTCGCCGAAGTCGGCTCCGTCGCCGGCGAGGCCCCCTGTGACCACGATATCCTTTGGCAGCCGGGTCGAAAGGCCCTCGATCAGCGCGGTGCCATTCAGGTTGGTGCCATCGCCCAGAATCAGGACCGCCTTGAGATCAGGCTCCAGAAGCGCGTCGGCAAGGACCCGCCCGGCCTCGGCATCACCCCCTGCGGCGGCCAGATCGACAATGTGGGCGCGGACGCGGGCGGCATCGAACCGTATCGCCGCACCGACCAGGGCCTCGTCGAACACATCGACGCCGGCGATTTCTCCGCCAGTGGAACAGCTGGCGACGAGCGCGGCGGGAAAGCGCTTTCTCAGCGCCGCGACGGGTTCCGGATTCCGGGACTGAGCGGCACCCAGAAAGGCCAGAACAAGCTGGGGCTCGAGGTCTTCGAGGGCGGGAATGCCAACCCTCCAGTCTTGATCCTCGAACGCGAACACCTTCGTCTGCACGACAGCTTCCCCCCGGCCTGATTCCAAACTTAGCCATATTGGGGTTTAGGGACTGTAAACTACGTGACTTCGCGTGATTTCGAGAAATGTGGAATGCTCTTGCTCCGATCGAGCGCAGCATTGTTGATTGTCTCGAGGCACCGCCTTGCGGACTGACCCGGCAGGTGGATCTGGCGGCCGTGGCTCCCGGTGCCTTGCGGATCGTACCGATGTATTTCGGATCAAGGGCACTGAACCCTGTTTCGGGATCGACCGGTTCCTTGACGACGGATCGACGTTGCGCGTGAAGCGGAATCGACCGCTGCAGCGCTTCCTGTCGGCGAATGGATCGGCTTTTGAAGACCCGGGCGGTCAGGACAGGGTCTGCCGCAACCCTTCGAACAGTCCGATCCCGGCGCTGACCGACAGGTTCAGTGACCGCGCTCCGGGCCGGATCGGGATGAAGACGCGCGCGTCGGCGGCGGCATGAACGAAGTCGGGCGCACCGGACGTTTCGGATCCGAACAGCAGGGTGTCGTCGGGCTGGAAGGCGAACCCGGTCAGGGATGTCGCGCCCCGCGTGGTGAACAGAATCAGGCGACCGGCACCGCGGGTGGACTGGAACGCTTCCCAGTCGGCATGGCGGATCATGTGCGCCAGCGGGCCGTAATCCAGGGCCGCTCGCTTCATGGCGCGGTCGTCGAAACGGAAGCCGGCAGGCTCGACGATGTGCAGTTCGACCCCGAAACAGGCCGACAGTCGGATGCATGCCCCGACGTTCTGCGGGATGGCTGGTTGAAAAAGGGCGAGACGCATTCTATGGCCCTTCTACGCGTGAGGCCGGGCCTTGTCGCGGCCCTGTATGCGACCGCTTCTCATTAGGCGTCAGCAACTTGCGGCGATGAGCCGCAAAGCCGGGCCGGGGCATGTTTCGTCCGGTGCGCTATAGGAACGCTTCCTCGCGCGGGTGCCATTGGGCGGGCCGCGTTCGGGCTTTTTCAGAAGGTGAGCCGTGGCCGAATCGGTCGTGAACGCAGAGCATCCCGAAGGTGGAGCGCCCGAGGGTGAAGCCACCCGCCGGGACTTCATCCATATCGCCGCCGGTGCCGCGGCCGTGGGCGCAGGGGTGATGGTGGCCTGGCCGCTGATCAACTCCATGAACCCGGCCGCGGACACCCTGGCCCTGTCGACCACCGAGTTCGACACATCCAAGGTCGCCGAGGGCATGCAGGTCGTCATCACCTGGCAGGGCAAGCCGGTGTTCATCCGCAACCGTACGGCCGCCGAACTGCAGAAGGTCCTAGCCGACCCGATGAGCAGCCTGAAAGACCCCCAGTCTGACCAGGACCGCACCAAGCCGGGTCACGAGCCGATGCTGGTCGTGCTGGGCAACTGCACCCACCTGGGCTGCATTCCCACCTTTGGAGCCGGTGACTACGGCGGCTGGTTCTGCCCGTGCCACGGTTCGCACTACGACGCGTCGGGCCGTATCCGTAAGGGACCGGCCCCCAAGAACCTGGTCGTCCCGGAGTATGCGTTCACCGCAGGCTCCACCATCAAGATCGGCTGAGAGCAGGCATCATGAGCGGACACGAATCCACCTACGTCCCCAAGACGGGCATCGAGAAGTGGCTGGACACACGGCTGCCGATCGTCCGGTTCGGGGCTGACTATCTGGCCCTGCCGACGCCGAAGAACCTGAACTACTGGTACACCTTCGGGGCGATCCTGAGCATCTGCCTGGTGACCCAGATCGCCACGGGCATCTTTCTGGCGATGCACTATCAGCCCAATACCGCCATGGCCTTCGCCTCGGTCGAGCGCATCATGCGCGACGTCAATGGCGGCTGGCTGATCCGCTATGTCCACGCCAACGGGGCGTCGATGTTCTTCGTCGCGGTCTATATCCACATGCTGCGCGGGCTCTACTACGGCTCGTACAAGGCCCCGCGCGAGATGATCTGGATTCTGGGCTGCATCATCTTCTTCCTGATGATCGCCACGGCCTTCCTGGGCTACGTCCTGCCCTGGGGCCAGATGTCCTACTGGGGTGCCGAGGTCATCACCAACCTGATCGGGGCCATTCCCCTGATCGGCGAGCCGGTCCTGATCTGGCTGCGCGGCGGACCGGCGATCGACAATGCGACGCTGAACCGCTTCTTCTCGCTGCACTATCTGCTGCCGTTCGTGATCTTCGGCGTGGTCGTGCTGCACCTGTGGGCACTGCACACCGCCGGTCAGAACAACCCGGTCGGGATCCTGATCCCCAGGGAGCGCGAGAAGAAGGATACGGTGCCGTTCCACCCTTACTATACGGTCAAGGACGGCTTTGCCCTGATAATCTTCCTGATGATGTTCTCCTGGTTCGTCTTCTTCATGCCGAACGCCCTGGGTCACGCCGACAACTACATCCCGGCCAACCCGCTGCAGACGCCCGCCCACATCGTGCCCGAGTGGTATATGCTGCCCTTCTACGCGATCCTGCGGGCCATTCCCGACAAGTTCGGTGGCGTGGTGGCGATGTTCGCGGCCATCGGCATCCTGTTCGTCCTGCCCTGGCTGGATACGTCAAAGGTGCGCTCGATGCGCTATCGCCCGACGATGAAGATCTTCTTCCTGATCTTCGTGGCCAACGGCCTGATTCTGGGCTGGTGCGGTGGCCAGCTGCCGGACGCCCAGGTGGTCCCGGGGATGCCCAGCTTCACCCTGCTGGACGGTCAGCTGAACAGCTATCTGTGGCTGACGCGCCTGGCGACCCTCTACTACTTTGCCTTCTTCGCCGTGATCCTGCCCTTCGTGGGGCTTAAGGAAACACCGCTGAAGATCCCGGCGTCGATCTCCGAGCCGGTCCTTTCCGGGCCGGACGCGATGAGCGGCGCGGTTCCTGCTCAAGCCGAAAAGAAGGGCTGATCGCGATGACGATTTCTATTCGCAAACTGGTCCTGGCCGCAGCTTCGGCCGCTCTGTTCGCTTCGGCCGGTCCGGCCCTGGCCGAGGGAGGCAAGCTGGAGCCCCGCTCGGGCGGTTTCAGTTTCGAGGGCCCGCTGGGTACGTTCGATCAGGCCCAGCTGCAGCGTGGCTACAAGGTCTACCGCGAGGTCTGTTCCGCCTGTCACTCGATGAACCTGATGCATTTCAGGACCCTGGGTGAGCGCGGGGGTCCCTTCTATGACCCCGAGGCCGCCAGCCCGGCCGAGAACCGCTTCGTCAAGGCCCTGGCCGCAGAGGTCCAGGTCGCGGACATCGACACCGAGACGGGTGATCCGATCATGCGCAATGGCATGGCCGCCGATGCCTTCCCCTCGCCGTTTCCGAACCGGACGGCGGCGGCAGCGGCGAACGGCGGGGCCGTTCCGCCCGACCTGTCGGTGATGGCCAAGGCCCGCGATGGCGGTGCCGACTATATCTATTCGATCCTCGTCGGCTATGTGGAAACCCCGTCGGCCGAGCTGAAGGTCAATCCGGGCCAGTACTACAACCCCTATATGGCCGGGGACATGACGCCCTTCTGGTCGGGCGATCACGAGCATGTGCCGCCCGGAGGCTTCATCGCCATGCCGCCCCCGCTGGTGGAGGGCCAGGTGACCTTCGACGACGGCACCGCCAGTTCCGTCGACCAGATGGCCAAGGACGTCTCGGCCTATATCGCCTGGGCCTCGGACCCCAAGGCGACGGAACGCAAACAGTCGGGCATGGGCGTCCTGGCCTTCCTGGCCATCTTCGCCGGCCTGACCTATGCCAGCTATCGCAAGATCTGGAAGGGCGTGGCGCACTAGATGTGGAGCCTCAACAGGTTGTCCCCAGTGAGGGCGAGTCTGCTGATGGGTGTTTGTCGTTTGATGCCGCCGTGTGGTCGATGCCAGTTGTATCGGTGTAGCCAGAACGGAAGCTCGGCGGCGCGTCGATCCGAGCTCTGGTATTTCTGTGCGTAAGCCCATTCGCGCAGGGCGGTCTGGATGAAGCGCTCGGCCTTGCCGTTGGTCTTTGGCGTGTAGGGTTTTGTGCGGATGTGCCTGAGGCCCAGCGCCTTGCAGGCGTCGCGGAAGGCGAAGGCTTTGTAGCATGAGCCGTTGTCGGTCATGACCCGGGTCACGGTGACGCCGAGTCCGGCGTAGTACTCGATAGCCGCCTTCAGGAAGGGGACGGCGCTCGAGGCCTTCTCGTCGGGCCGTATCTGGCTGAAGGCGATGCGTGAGGCGTCGTCGATGCAGACGTGGACGAACTCCCAGCCGACGCCGCGCCCGTTGGACTGTCTGGTTCGATCGCCGGTGACGCGGTGGCCGGGCTGGTCGAAGCGGCCCAGTTTCTTGATGTCGATGTGGATCATGTCGCCGGGAAGGTCGCGCTCGTAGCGGCGAACCGGCTCAGGCGGTTCCAGGTCGCGGATGCGGCTGAGGCGGACGCGGCGCAGGATCCGGCTGACCGTGGCCGGCGACACCTTGGCGTCGCGGGCGATCTGCTGGCCCGTGAAGCGCTGCCGGCGCAGGGCGATAATCTGCTCCTGGACCCCTGTCGGTCGGGGCCCGCAGCCGGTGCGGACGCGACGAACGATCCTCAGACCCGCCGTGCCCTCGGTTCTGAACCGGTTTACCCACTTGCCGACGGTCTTGGGATCGACGCCGAAGGCCGCCGCCACGACCTTGCGCGGCTGGCCCTGATCCACCACCCGCCGCACCAGATCGGCTCGACTATGCGCCGTCAGCCGGGCATTCTCATGCACGTTCATTCGGTCCTCCGAGGAAGTCTCTGAAGTCTGCAACTCCAGCTTCCCCGGCCTGGACCGGATGGACAACCTATTGAGAGCTCACAACTAGAGCCACGTTAGATCGTGAAGAGACAAGGCCCGCCGGATCCGTCCGGCGGGCTTTTCCTTTTCCTTCGTCCGCCGGGAGGGGAAGCCGGATCGACACGCCCCAAATCCCGTCCTACCCTTCGCCAGCTCCGCGCTTTCGAAGGGTCTCTCCATGCGTCTGTTCTCCGCCGCCGCCGTCCTGTTGACGGCGTTTTCCCTGACGGTCGGGGCCCAGGCACAGACCTCGCCGTTCGAGGCCGCGCGGCTGTCCGAACACATCCGCGTCCTGTCCGCCGACGACTATGGCGGGCGCGGCATCGCGACGCCGGCCGAGGCCAAGGTCATCGCCTACCTCAGCGAACACTATGCGGCGGCGGGACTGCAGCCGGGCGGGGACAACGGCGGCTGGACCCAGGCCGTGGCGCTGAACCGGTTCACGGCCTCGAACATCCAGGCCCAGGTTCGGGTCGGCGACTGGACCCAGCCCCTGACCCAGGGCGAGCAGATCGTGATCTCGAGCCGACGGCCCGGCGAGGACCACGTCAGGCTGATGGACGCGCCCCTGGTCTTCGTCGGCTATGGCATCCATGCGCCGGAGCGCGACTGGGACGACTTCAAGGGCCAGGACATGCGCGGCAAGGTCCTGGTCGTTCTGGTCAATGACGCCGACTTCGAGGAGCCGGCGCTGGACACCTTCGGCGGCAAGGCCATGACCTACTACGGCCGCTGGACCTACAAGTACGAAGAGGCGGCGCGTCAGGGCGCGGCTGGCATCATCATCGTCCACGAGACCGATCCGGCCTCCTATGGCTGGACGACGGTGCGCAATAGCTGGTCTGGCGCGAATTTCGACATCGTGCGCGCCAATCCGGATGAGCGGGTGCCAATGGAAAGCTGGATCCAGCGCGACGTGGCTGTTGAGCTGTTCCGGCACGCGGGCCAGGATTTCGAGGCGCTGAAACGCTCGGCGCGCCGCCGGGACTTCCAGCCTGTGACCCTGACCGGGGCGGCGCTGGACGTGATGTTCGACGTGGCGTCCACCCGGATCGAGACGCACAATGTGATCGCCCGCCTGCCGGGCACGACCCATCCGGACGAGACCTTCCTCTATACCGCCCACTGGGACCACATCGGCGTCGGCACGCCCGATGCCAACGGAGACGCCATCTTCAACGGGGCGGTGGACAATGCCTCGGGCACGGCGGGCCTGCTGGAACTGGCGCGGGTGTATGGGGCCGGGCCGGCACCGGAGCGGTCGGTGGTCTTCATCAGTTTCACGGCCGAGGAGAGTGGTCTGCTGGGGTCTGAATACTATGCGGCCAATCCGATCTATCCGTTGGCCACGACCGTGGGCGGGATCAACATGGACTCGGCCAATGTCTATGGCCGGGTCAGCGCCATGGGCGTCGTCGGCTATGGCCAGTCGGACTTCGACGACCGGATGCTGCCGCTGGTCGAGGCGCAAGGGCGCGTGATCCAGCCGGACGAGAACCCGGCCTCGGGCAGCTATTTCCGCTCCGACCACTTCCCCCTGGCCAAGCGCGGCGTGCCAATGGCCTATGCCGACTCGGCCGGAGACTTCATCGACGAACCGGTCGCCAGGCGGACGGCGGCGCGCGACGACTATACCGCCAGCCGCTATCACCAGGCCGACGACGAATGGTCGCCCGACTGGGATTACGCCGGTCAGATCCAGGACCTGGACGTCTATCTGGCGCTGGGGCGTTCGCTGGTCGATGGCCGCGACTGGCCGCAGTGGAAGCCGGGTTCGGAGTTCGCGACCGTCCGGGCACAAACGGCGGATCAGCGGCAATAACGCCAGGGTTCATGACAAAACCGTAAGGCGCGCGGGGCCGCCGCCGCCCCTAGGGTGCGCATCTCAAATCGGAGATGAGCTGGATGTTGCGTGGACTGATCGGCGGCGTGGCCGCACTGGCGTTGCTGGGCGCGGGGGCTGCGACCGCCCAGGAGTTTTCGGCCGAGCGGCTGAGCGACCACATCAAGGTTCTGTCCGACGACAGTTTCGCCGGACGCTTCCCGGGTACCGAGGGCGAGCGGCTGACGCTGGCCTATCTGCAGAGCCAGTACGAGGCCATGGGGCTGGAGCCGGGCGGGCCGGGCGGCTCGTGGCTGCAGGATGTGACCCTGGTGCGGTTCACGCCCTCGCGGGCACCCACCGCCAGCTGGACCGGCCCTGACGGCACGACCCATGCCCTGGTCGCGGGAACGGATATCAACCTGCGGACCGCGGTCGGCGACGGGACGGTCACGGTGACCGACGCGCCGATAGTCTTTGCCGGATACGGCATCGTCGCGCCCGAGCGCGGCTGGGACGACTATGGCGACATCGACCTGACGGGAAAGGTGGTCATCATCCTGGGTGGCCAGCCCACCGCGTTCGGGGCCGATCCGAACTTCTACGGGTCGCCGGTGCACAAGCGCGAGGAGGCCTTCAGGCGCGGGGCCGTGGGGGTCATCGCCCTGCAGGAACAGGGCACGATGCGTCCGAACATGCGGCCGCGCATGACGATCGGCGACGCAAGGGACGTGTCGTTCAGCGGCACGATCCCCATGACCACCGCCGACCAGATGGCGACGGCCATGGGTGGTCAAATGAGCGACGCGGTGGCGATGGCCCGGGCCGGTGGCGCGTTCAGGGCGCACGAGACGGGCCTGAAGCTGTCGGTCGACATCGCCGAGACGACCGAGGTCGTGCCCTCGCACAATCTGATCGCGAGAATCACGGGCACGACACGGCCGGACGAATACGTCGTCTATTCGGCCCACTGGGACCACGTCGGGACAGCACCCGAGCCGGACGCGACGGGCGACAACGTTTTCAACGGAGCCTGGGACAATGCCTCGGGCACCTCGGGCGTGATGGAGATGGCGCGCGCGTTCAAGGAAGGCGCTCCGCCCGAACGGACGGTCATCTTCCTGCACGTCACGGCCGAGGAGCAGGGTCTGCTGGGTTCGCAATGGTATGCGGCCCACCCGGTCTATCCGCTGGAGAAGACGGCGGCGGACATCAATATCGACATGCTGCCCTTCACACCCGCGACGAAGACCATCGCCATCTTCGGGCCAGGCAAGTCGACGCTGGAGGACGATCTGGCCACGCTGGCGGCCGAGGACGGACGAAGCCTGACCGGCGACGGCGAGCCGGAGCAGGGGTTCTACTACCGCTCAGACCACTTCAACTTCGCCGTGGGCGGCGTGCCGGCGCTGATGCCCTGGACCGGTGTCGACTTCGTCGAGGGTGGCGAAGCCGTCGGGCGGCCCTACTACCAGGCCCAGATGGCGGCCTACTATCATAATCTGAACGACGAATGGCGCGCCGACTACGACTTCACGGCGGCCCAGGCGAACCTGCACCTGCTGTACGAACTGGGTCACGGAATCGCGGATTCGGAAGCCTGGCCGCAGTGGAAGCCGACGGCCGAGTTCGCGGCCCGCCGTCGCGCCTCGGACGCCGCCCGCGACTGAACCCTCTCCACGGCGGAGGCGTTCAGCGAACATGATCCGTTTGCTGTGCGTCTCCGGCCTGTTGCTGGCCTGACTGTCCGCCTGCGATCAGCCCTGTCCCCGACGCGCAGAACCTGGCCCCAGCCACCCACCCGGCCGTTCGTCGGCCGGGTCAGGCTTCAAACTGGCGTGCCGGCACCGGGGGGCCGCGCAGGGCCACTAAAGAAAGCCCAGACCCCGGCTGACCATATTGCCCAGATTGGGGAAGATGGTGTCGAGATTGCTTTCCGACACCCCCAGCCAGCGGCCCATGGTGGCGGCGTATTGATCCACCGAGGTGGTGGGGACCAGGTAGGATCGGCTCATGTCGGGGTTTCGGAACGTGCCGAGATCGACACCGAGGGTTGGATACTGGCCATAGATGTCGCCGCCCCGGACCGAGCCGCCCATCACCAGATGGTGCCCGCCCCAGGCATGGTCGGTGCCGTCGCCGTTGGTGGTGAAGGTGCGCGAGAAATCCGAGGCGGTGAAGGTCGTGACCGCGTTGCGCATGTTGACGCCGGCCAGGTTGCCCAGGACGCCGTCGAAATAGGCCAGGGCGGTCGCGACCTTGGACAGGTTGTTGGACTGGGTCGTGTTCTGGAAATCGTGGGTGTCCCAGCCACCCAGGCTGACGAAGAAGACCTGGCGTTTGACGCCCAGGGTCGGAGCGGCAGCGATCATCCGGGCCACGGTCTGGAGCTGGACCGCCAGGTTGTTGGTCTCGGTCGCGCCGGTGATGGGGTTGCGGTAGACGGGTGCCGACGGCACGCTGGTCACGGCAGACGATGCGAAGACACTGTTCAGCGACGTCGCCGCGCCGATCGAGCGTCCAGTGGTGGTGGCATAGTCGGCGGCGAACAGGCTGGCCGACGAGGTGTCCGTGATCAATTCGCGGACCCGGCCAGGCGCGACGGTCGAGCCGAACAGGTTGGCCCCGGACTGGCCGTTAATGACCACGGCGGGCTGCGCCCCCGTGCTCATCTGGTACTGGACCACCGACTGGCCGGACAGAAAGACCGCGTTGCCGGCGGTCGAGACGGCCGTGAACAGGGCTCCCGTCCCGTTCATGCCGTTCAGCAGATCGCCGAAACGACCACCCCAGCCGGTGCGTGCCCCCTCGGTCAGGCCCGCCTGCCAGGTCGATTGCTGGTCGTTGTGACTGAACAGGTTGGCCGGGAAGGCGACCGTCCGGGCCTCGTACTGGGCCTTGGTGATCGGGCGGATCAGGGTCCCGACATTGGCGACCACGGCGAGGCGTCCCGCGTCGAACAGATCCTTCACCGGACCCATGAAGGGGTGCAGGCCGAACGTCCGGACCGAGGCGCTGGTGCCTGCCGGGATGGGGTTCAGGGTTCGCGGCACGATCGGGAGGACGCCGCCCCAGGCCTCGGGCGAATCCGCCGTGGAGACCCGGCCGGTGATCGAGTTGGTCGCCCCGACCGGCGTCGGCGGTGTGCCGACGGGCATCAGGGCGATGGGGTCGTTGCCGGTATTGCGCGCGGCGAAATAGCGACCCCAACTGTCATTGTCGGTCGCCAGCACCATGTTATGGCTGTCGTTGCCGCCGAACAGGAAGACGCAGACCAGGGCCTTGTAGTCCGGCGCGCTCTGGCTGACGGCAGCACCGGCGGCGGCGAGCTGGGCCGCGAAGGGGGCGGCGGCCCCCAGCATCGACAGGCCCCCGCCGATGTGGAGCAGCTGACGGCGGCTGTATTTTCCGTGGGTCATCGTCCCGTCCTCACCGCTGGACCAGATATTCGGGTGAAACCATCGTCATATAGACGGCGAGCTTCGATCGGTTCAGCAGGGCCGTATCGATGGCCGACTGGTTTGTGCCGGTCGCCGCGGGGATGGCAACCGAGTTGACACTCTCGACGATGCGCGCGCGCAGGGTCGACGACATCTGACCAAAGAGCAGCATCCGGTTCATCCGATCGGCCAGGGCATTGGCATCCGAGGCGATCGCGACTTCCCGCGTATAGGCCGAGCGGACGTCGCTGCCGGTCCCGATGCCGGTCCCGATGGCTGTCTGCATGGTGTTGGCATAGCCGGCGACGGTGACCTCGTCGACGATCTGGAACTCCGGCGCCAGCAAACTCTGGGCTCCGAGCCGGGTGTTGGGCGGGACATAGCCGGGGCGGAAGAAGTTGAACACCGAGGGCGAGGCCAGTGCCGACTGGCCCAGCGAGGTATTGGCGCTGGTAGAGTTCAGCAGATAGTTGCCGCTGACCGAGGTCGCCCCGAAGGCGCGCATCCAGTTGGTCATGCGAATGACCGGCTCACGGATCTTGCCGAACGTTGCACTGGAGCCTGTGTTGAGGTCGCGCGCCTCGGCATCCAGGAGGATCGTGCGGATTACCGCCGCCAGATCGCCGCGGACTCCCGAGCCATTGTTGACGAAGACAGCCGAGCAGCGGCTGACGGAGGCGGGCGAGGGGTTTGATGTCACCAGTCGCTGGATCAGCTGTTTGCAGATGAAGGGCGGGACGTTGACGTTGTTGAAGATGGTGTCGAGCGCGATCTTCAGCTCTGCCACACCATCGGTCGATCCGGCCGGGATGGTCACCCCCAGGAAGGTCTTGGCCGAGGTCGAGTGGTACTGCGGATAGAGGATCATCGACCGGACGTAGGAGTCGTTGGTCCTTCCGGCACCGAAGAAGGTCTGGTTCGTTGGCGTCGCCGCATACCAGCTGAAACCTGTGAAGACCCGCGCCAGGTTGGAAATGTCGGCGGGCGTATAGGTCGGGATGGGTTGTCCGGCACCATCGCGGCGCACAGTGCCGTCCATGTTCAACTCCTGAACACCGATCGACATGAGCTGCATCACTTCGCGAGCGTAGTTCTCGTCCGGGGTGCGACCGGTGGCGGCGTCCTCCTTCTGGTTCGCCAGATGGGTCAGATAGATCCCCATCATCGGATGCAGGGAGACCTGCTCCAGCAGGGTGCGATAGTTGCCGAAGGCGTTGTTGCCCAGCATGTCGTAGTAGGAGGCCGCGCCGCGAATATCGATATTCGCGTCCAGCAGGGAAATGACGAACATCTCCGACAGGGCGAACTTGACCCGCTCGCGCAGCTGGGCCTGGCCGGTGGCGGAATAGAGCCAGAAGCTTTCGTAGAAATTATTGGCCCCCAGCGTCGCTGTCGGGTTGGTGAGCCGCAGCTGGGCCAGCCTGTTGTCCGCATAGGTGAGGTGCGACGAAGACTGCAGTCCGAGCTGGCCGTTGATCCAGTCGGCGTAACCCAGCGCCTTGACCGAGTCGATTTCAGCGTCGGTGGGGCCAAAGGTCGCCTGGGTCAGTAGCTTCGCCGCGCCGGCGTCACTGACGGCCGGTGTCGGTGTCGGAGACGGGTTGTTCCCGCCCCCATTGCTTGAGCCGCCGCCTCCGCCGCACGAGGCGAGGCCGATCATAAGGGCGACAGGCAGGGCGACTGCCTTGAGCTGAGCGACTATGCCTTGTCCCTGCACGTCTGTCCCCCCGACCAACGCTGATGGTTGCAGCGATGCTAGACTTGTGAGGGGGTAACTGTGAAGCGATTCCGTGAAGACTTCTCCCGTTCACCTCCACCGATGCCGTGAATCAGGCCCTAGTTGAACAGGAAGTTCATCACGTCGCCGTCCTTGACGATATAGGCCTTGCCCTCGGCGCGCAGCTTGCCGGCTTCACGGGCCTTCGCCTCGCCGCGAAGGGCGACGTAGTCGTCATAGGCGATGGTCTCGGCGCGGATGAAGCCCTTCTCGAAATCGGAGTGGATGACCCCGGCGGCCTGGGGCGCGGTGTCGCCGACGTGGATGGTCCAGGCGCGGGCTTCCTTGGGTCCGACGGTGAAGTAGGACTGCAGGCCCAGCAGGCTGTAGGCCTCGCGGATCAGGCGGTTCAGGCCGGGTTCGGCCAGGCCCAGGCTTTCCAGGAACTCGGCCTGTTCTTCCGGGTCCAGCACGGCCAGTTCGGAATCGATCCTGGCCGAGATCACGACCGACCTGGCGTTGTCCTCGGCGGCGCGTCTGGCGACGCGG
The DNA here is from genome assembly GCF_017795885.1 of Brevundimonas sp. AJA228-03. Lineage (NCBI taxonomy): Bacteria > Pseudomonadati > Pseudomonadota > Alphaproteobacteria > Caulobacterales > Caulobacteraceae > Brevundimonas > Brevundimonas sp. AJA228-03. The sequence goes on from NZ_CP059297.1 coordinate 1,276,509, forward strand.
TCGGACAGTTCGTTGCCCCTGTCGGCCGATCCTTCGTCGACATTGGAGACATAGAGGGCGGGCAGGGAGGTCAGTAGTTGCAGCATGTCCCAGGCCTTGCGGTCCTCTTTGGACACGTCGGGCAGGGCGGTGCGAGCGGGCTTGCCGGCATGCAGCTTCGCCAGGGCCAGATCGACCAGCTTCAGGCTCTGCTGGCTTTCCTTGTCCCCGCCCTTGGCGCGCTTTTCCATCTGGACGCGGCGGCGTTCCAGGCTTTCCAGATCGGCCAGCATCAATTCAGTCTCGATGATCTCGAGGTCGCTGATCGGGTCGATGCGGTTTTCGACATGGGTGATGTCGTCGTCGATGAAGCAGCGGGAGACGAAGGCGATGGCGTCGCAGTCGCGGATGTTGGCCAGGAACTGATTGCCCAGGCCCTCGCCCTTGGACGCGCCGCGCACCAGGCCCGCGATGTCGACGAAGGTGATGCGCGAGGGGATGATCTCCTTCGAACCGGCGATCCCGGCCAGGACGTTCAGGCGCGGCTCGGGCACGGCGACGTCGCCGGTATTCGGCTCGATGGTGCAGAACGGATAGTTGGCCGCCTGTGCCGCCGCCGTCTTGGTCAGGGCGTTGAACAGGGTGGACTTGCCGACGTTGGGCAGGCCGACGATCGCGACTTTCAGAGCCATGGTATTCCTGAGGCGGGCCAGAGGGGGCCGGGTGAGGGCGAGCCTTTAGACGGTTCGCGACCGTTTGTCAGGCTCGCCCGTTGATCAGGAGGCGGCCGGCGGCTGGCCGACGGTGGCGCGGATGTCGACGGGCCGGGCGTGCTCGAAGGTCAGGGTGAGGGGGACCTGGTCGCCCGTCGCCAACGGCTGTTTCAGCTGCATCAGCATGATGTGGTTTCCGCCCGGTGCCAGCGAGACGGCTTCACCGGGCGGCAGGACCAGACCGTCCTTGAGTTCGCCCATCTTCATCATTCCATTCTCGGTGCTCATCTCGTGAATCTGGGCCAGGCCGGCGACCGGCGAGCCGACCGAGACCAGCCGGTCGGCCTGGCTGGCGGTCAGGGTCAGATAGCAGCCGGTGATGTCCCGACCGTTCGGCGTCGGTCGGCACAGGGCGTCGGCCACGGCAACGGTGGCGGGACCGGTCGGCACCGCGGCCTCGCCACAGGCGGCGAGCGTCAGCAGGCAGGCGGACAGGAGCAGGCGGGTCATGGGACGTTCCAGTTCGAGGGTCATACAGCTTGCGGCGGGGTGCGGCTCAGCATCGAGACGATCCGGTCCAGTCCGACGGCCACGATCAGGCTGAGACCCGTCAGGGGATACAGGATTGCCAGCGGCAGGACGATAGCCAGTACCGCGACCTTGGCGCGCGGTCCGGGCGGGGCGACGGGGGCGCCGAGGCACCTCTTCGGCCGCCGCTTCCACCACATGACCAGGGCGCTGATGCCCAGGATCCAGATGGCGATACAGCCCGCCAGCATCAGGTAACGATTCACCCAGCCGTACTGGGTCCCCTGATGGACACCGATGCCCCATTCATAGGCTTTCGCCCCGATGCCGAACTGGTCGTAGCGGACGTCTGCACGGACCGCGCCGGTGGTGGCGTCGATATAGAGGATGCGGTTGTCCTCGACCCGCTGGACGACGCGCGCGGCCGTATAGGCCATGGCGGGATCGGTTGGGATCGACACCGTATAGGGCCGTGCGAGGCCCTGCGCATCGGCCGTGGCGAGGACCGTCGACAGGCGGGCGGTGCCGGTGGCGTCGGGCGTCGGCATCACCATCCCCTCCATCGTCCAGCCGACACCGACGGGGGCGTCCCCGTGTTCGGCGTGGGCAAAGGCAGGCGAGGCGGCCGGGGGTTTGGGGCGGCCGAGGCCGTGGTCCTTCGCATAGCCCATGACCTGATCGCCCCAGACGGCCGACCAGGGCATCCCCGTCGCCGCCAGGAAGACGATAATGGCCCCGGCATAGAGACCGGTCACGGCGTGAAGGTCGCGCCAGAAGGGGCGGCGCGTTACGTCCGTCGCCTTGATCGTCGTGACGCCGACGCCGCGCCTGCGCGGCCACCACATGAAGATCCCCGTGGCGACAAGGATGATGGCCCAGCCGGCGACGATCTCAATGATCGCATTGGCCCATTTGCCCAGCAGGATCAGGCTGTGCAGCCGCTTGACCGTCTCCATGACGCCCCCGAACGGCGTGGTGCCGATCAGACGGGCGTCGTGCGGATCGACGAAGGCGGTGCGCTTTCCGCCGTCCGGAAGGTTGACGGTCAGGCGGGCGGCCTGGTCCGGGCGGGCGGGGACCAGGACATTGGCGACCCTGCCCCCGGTCCCGGCTTCGGCCGCCGCGACCCAGCGGTCGGGGGACGCGGTCTGGGTCCGGGCCTCGACCTGCGACAGACCCCGATAGGCCAGGCCGTCGATCTCGCCCTTGAACAGGTAGAGACCGCCGGTCAGGGCCAGCAGCATCAGGAAGGGCAGGACCAGCAGGCCGGCATAGAAATGCCAGCGCCAGACGGTGCGATAGGCCTCCGACAGGAGGCCGGGAGCGGCCGAAGCCGCCCCGGTCTGTGCGTTCGCCGGCATCAGTAAGACATCCTGACGCCCATGAAGACCGAGGTGCCCTCGCCCGGCCAGAAGACGGCGGTGGAGGCGACTCGCGCATCGGTCACAGCGCTGAAGTTCGAGACATAGTGTTCGTCGAACAGGTTCCTGGCATCGACGAAGAGGTTCGTGCCGCTTTCCAACGTCCAGCCGAGGCCCAGGTTGACGACGGTATAGCCGGGAGCTTTCAGCGTGTTCTTGTAGTCGACCCAGGTGTCGGACGGGGTCGTCTCCACCGACGGCGCGACGAACCAGCCGGCGGGGTGATCGTAGCGCAGCTCGGCCCGATAGAGGTGCGGCGGGACCAGCGGCAGATCGTTGTCACCATAGGCCTTGTCGTCCTCGAAGAAGAAGTCGGACCAGGTGTACGTCTGGCGCAGACGCCAGCCGGTCGCAAAGCGCCAGTCGAGACCGGCCTCGATTCCCCGGTGGACGGTCGGACCCGCATTGAAGGTCGCGGCAGGGATGCCGAGGGCCGGGTTGACGACGAAGTTCAGCAGTTCGTTGTCCAATTCGGCGCGGTAGACCGCGACGTCCCATGAGAGCCGTGCGGTACGCCCGCGCACGCCCGCTTCCCAGGTCCAGGCTTCCTGGGCCTTGATGCTGGCGAAGCCGCCGATGGTGGGTGTCAGGGAGCCGAAGTTGGGCGGCTCGATCGAACGGGTGACGTTGGCATAGGCCTGTGCGCCGGATTCGCCCTCCCAGAGCAGGCCGAGGCGGGGCGCGAACCACTCGTAGTCCTTGCCGGTGGTCAGGTTGAAGGTGGAGGAGACGCCCGGCAGAGCGAAGCTCTGATAGTCTCGCTCGGCCCGGCCCCAGGTACCGCCGGCGACGATCGCGACCTGGTCGGTGACGAACAGACGACCCTCGGCGAAGACGTCGAGCGCCTTTGCATTCTGGCGCGCCTTGGCGGTACGGTTCCCGCTGGAGCCCCGCATATTGACGAACTGCTGGGCATCCAGATCGCCGACCCGGTACCAGGCCCCACCGAAGGCATCGGCGCGCAGCCCGAACAGCCGGCCCTCCCAGTCCAGTCGGCCAAAGGCACCGTAGTTGCGGCTCTGCTGGTCGATGACCTGGAAGATCGGATGATGCAGGTCCTTCCAGGTGCCATAGACGGCACCTTCGAACAGCAGGTCGGGCGACAGCCGCCAGCGGGTCGACAGGGTGGTGCGGACCGAGGCGTAGTCGCGCTGATAGGCATTGGCGACATTGGCAGCGGCGGGCATGACCGGGGTGTTCAGGGCCTGGGCCAGGGTCAGGGCCCCCGGAATCTCCTGATGGATATAGGCCCCCTGGATGATCAGCCGGGCCTCGCGGTCCTCGCCGAAGCTGCGGCCGATATTGGCGGTGATGTACTGCTGCTGGCCGTCCGACTGCTGGCGCCAGCCCTCGGCGACCGCGCCGGTGACGCCGATGAAGGCGTCCCAGTCGCCACGGACGCCGCCGACCTCGGCATGCAGTCGGCCGGTGCGCCAGGAGCCGAGGTCGGCGCGGACGCTGGCGGTCTCGCCCGAGGTACGGCCGTTCGGCGTAACCAGATTGACCGCCCCGCCCAGCAGGGAGCCGCCGAAGCGCAGGGCGTTGCCGCCTTTATAGACTTCGGTGAAGCGGGCCAGCAGGGGATCGACCATCTGCACGTCGCCGAAGCCGTCGGCCTCGTTGAACGGGATGCCGTCCTGGGACACGAAGACACCGCGCAGGTGGTTGGCGTTGCCGATGCCCGAGCCGCGGATCGAGAGGCGGACATCGCCGCCCCATTTCTTCTGGGCATAGACGCCGGGTACATCGCGCAGGACATCGGCGAGATTGGGGGCGTAGCGGCTCTCCAGGTTTTCGGCCGAGACGACGGCGACGGCACCGGGCGTGCGCGACAGGCGGCGGCGGGCTTCAGCCACCACGGGGGGATCTTCGGGATTGCGGGCACCGGTGACGATGACCTCGCCCAGGTCGATGGCGGGGCCGGTCGGGGCGGTCTGGGAGAAGGCGGGGCTGGCGAGGACGCACAGCAGAGCGGCCGGAGCCGCCGAAATGAGAAGGCGCATGTGAAGGATGTCCTGAAAGACGCAAGGGTGCGCCCGCGCGCGCGTGGCGGCGGGCGGGTCTGGGAGCGTGCGTTCAGGCCTGGGGTGGGGCGGTCGACGGGGGCCGGGGCGGAGCACGCGCCGGGGGCGGTACGGCCTGGCCGGGCGCGACGAAGCGCGACGCCGGATAGGAGGTGGCGGCGCGGACCGACTGGAGCGCCGGGGGTGTCGGCAGGTCGGCGACGACCGCCATGACGCAGGCCGAGCATTTGACGCCCGCCATGCCCTTGCTCGGCGCCTGCTGGCCGTCCACGCCGATCGAGATGGTCTGGGGGCCCTCGGTGGAGCAGATGACCATCGGATGGCCCGGCGTCGAGGCCGCATAGGCCGCAAAGGGCAGCAGGCTTCCGAACACGATGGCGAACGTCGCGGCCAGGAAGGCCAGCGAGCGGGCGATCGACCAGGATTCGGCCTGTGGACGGGTCACGACGGGGCGATAGCGGATGGCGGGCCGGAAAGGAAGCGCGTCCGGGTCTCCTCCCCATACGCGCTTGCGCATGGGGAGGAGACGGATCATTCGCCCTTCGCCGCCTGGGCGGCCTGGCGGGGGCTGAACTTGGGGGCGGGGGCCAGGCGCAGGACCTCGCCCTGATAGCGTTCGTCATCGCCGGCCACGGCGAAGGGCAGGGCGTCGGCGCAGGCGTTCAGCAGGGCCTCCAGCCACGGCTGCTCGGCCTTGTGGAAGTCCCCCAGGACGTGGGGCATGACCATCGACGGCTCGCCCGGGTGGCCGACGCCCATGCGCGCGCGGCGGAAGTCGGGACCCAGTTGGGAGATCAGGCTGCGAACACCGTTCTGGCCCGCCGCGCCGCCGCCCTTCTTCATGCGGAACCGGCCGGGGGCCAGGTCGATCTCGTCGTGGAAGACGATCACGTCCGCAGGCGCGATCTTGTAGAAGCGGGCGGCCTCTCCGACGGCATTGCCCGAGTTGTTCATGAAGGTCTGGGGCTTCATCAGCAGCACCCGGGTGCCCTCGACCTCGCCCTCGCGGATGACCGACTGGAACTTGGCGCGCTCGGGCCCGAACCGCCACCGGCGTGCGATCTCGTCTGCGGCCATGAAGCCGATGTTGTGGCGGTTGTTCTGGTATCTGGGACCCGGATTGCCGAGGCCGGCGATGATGAGCATGGCGCTGTCCTGATACGAAAACGGCCCCGTCCGTCACCGAATGGGGCCGCGATCATGAGATGATCCGTCGGATCAGTCTTCGGTCTTCTCGCCTTCGGCAGCGGCGTTTTCGTCGCCCTGTTCGGTGGCGGCGGCTTCGGCGGTCTCGTCCTCGATCTGGTCGGCGGCAGCGACGGCGGCCGACGAGACCTTGATGGCACCGATCACGAAGTCGCGGTCGGTGATGGTGGACTTCACATCAGAAGGCACCTTGACGTCCGACCAGCGCAGGGTGTCGCCCAGCTTGTGGCCAGCCAGGTCGACGACCAGGTCTTCGGGGATGTGGTTGGCCGGGACCAGGATCTCGACCGAGTGACGGACGATTTCGAGCGTGCCGCCCTGACGGAAGGCCTTGCACTGGTCTTCGTTGATGAAGTGGATCGGCACTTCGATCTTGATGGTCTGGTTCTCGTCGACGCGCATCAGGTCGAAATGCAGGGGACGGTCCGACACGGGGTCGAACTGCACGTCCTTGGCGATGACCGGCTGGCTCTCGTCGCCGTATTTCAGCGTGACGAGGTGGCCCAGCAGCTTGCCGGTGTACAGGTTCTTGCGGAAGTCCTTCTCGTTGACCGAGATGGCGACGGGAGCCTTGCCGCCGCCGTACAGGATGCCCGGAACCGCGCCCGAGCGACGGGCCGCGCGCGCGCCGCCGGTGCCGGTGTTCTCGCGGACGTCCACGTTCAGAATGATCTCGGCCATCTGGCTCGCCTCAACAACAAAAACGCCTGCGCCGACATTGCGGCCCGCGCGGCGGGGTCATGGACCCTCGAATTCAAGAGCGCGGGTCATTACACGCAAGCGCCGGTATGCGCAACTGCGTCCGCGAGACGAAACGCGCCCATACAGCGAGCGACCGCCTCGCGAGCGCTGGCGGGCTCACCTTCCTGCGGGTTGCGTGGCGACGATGGAGGCGGTGGTGGCTTCCTGGGCGAAGCCTCCCACCGGCGTGACAGACGCCGTCGCCGTGTCCGGGGCGGCCGTCACGACCGGAACCGTCGCCTGGGTGGTACAGGTTGCCAGGTCGCGCACGATGTGGCGCCCGACGCAGAACATATCCTCATAGCTGGGACGCGAGGCGGCGAGGCACTGGAACAGGTTCAGCTTGGACATATCGAGGCAGAACTGGGCGTTGGTCTCGATCGACAGGGCTTCGGTATTGGCGCGCGCCTCGTCGCCGGCGGCCCCGAGGGCGGCAAGGGCGGCGATGGCGAGGGCGTGCACGACCGCAGGGGTATAGGGCGGGGCATGGGTGGCGGGTGCCAGGTTCAGGCCAGAACCGCTGTTGGCGGCAGCGAACAGGCGCGCGGAGTCCTCGGCCGAGGGCAGCATCTGGCCCGCCGAGATGGTCTTGGCGGTTTCCAGCCGGACGGCGCGGTCGGAAATCGGCACGACGGCCCAGCGGCGGCGGGGATCGTTGCGCTCCTGGATGGTATAGGCATCGCCCTCAATCGCGTCCGCGATGGTGGTCAGGGCGGCGATGTCCTGTCCCAGGGTGGCGATGATCAGGCCGGCGGCGACATCGGCGCCCGGCAGGCCGGCGGCATAGGCCGGATCGCGAATAATGTTGGCGACGACGTCGGCGCGGATCGCGGGATCGACGGCATAGGTGCGAACGCCGGCGACGAACTCGGGCGACTGCAGCGCCAGGATCGAGCCATAGGCGATCATGCCCCGCGACAGGGCGGCGGGGTCGTAGGCCGCGCCCTTGTGCATCGCATTCTGGATCGACTCGGCATCAGGGAAGCCGGCCTGGATCGTGCCGACGTCGCGGATGAAGGCCACATAGATGGAGGCGGCCTGGGCCACACCCTCGTTCAGGGTCACCGGAGGGGGCGGGGGAGGCGCTTCCACGACGACGGCGACGGGTTCGGGCGCCGGTGTGCTGCAGGCCCCCAGGACGGCCGTGGCGGCGGCCACCACGATCGCCAGGGTGCGACGTGAAAGAACCAGACGCATGGATAATCCCCCGGATACGGATACTGAGGCGCACTGCCGACGCCGAGCGTTCTATATCGCGTTGCAGAGGGTTTTCCGATCGTTAATCCCGCAGGGCGAGTTCACCGGTTCGGTGCCGGGGGCGCGGCGTTCAAACGCTGGGTCTGGCTCGCGCCCGGGGCGAGCGCGGGGTTCGGCGTGATCGACGGGGCAGCCGGTGTGACCGTGGTGACGGGCGTCACGGTCGCGGGCGTTTCCGGTATGGCCGAAGACCCCGGGGCGGTCGATGGCTGCAGCGGTTCGGCGCGGATGACCGGCGTGCGTGACTCCACCCGGGTCTGGACGGGCGCGTCCACGGTGATCCGTGCGGCGGGCTGGCTGGCGCCGCTCGCACAGGTGGCCAGGTCGCGGACGATGTGCCGACCCAGGCAGAATTCCACCTCGTAGCTCGGCCGCGACGCCGCGAGGCACTGGAACAGGTTCAGCTTGGAACTGGCAAGACAGTCCTGGCTGCCCAGGTCGTACTGCAGGGCGTCGGTATTGGAGACCGCGTTTTCGCCGGCACCATCCAGGACCGCGAGGGCCGCGAGGGCCAGGGCGCTGGAGACCGCAGGGGGATAGGGCGGCTGGCGCAGGCGCGCGGTCGAGACCCCGAGACCGGAGCCGGAATAGGCCGCAGCCGAAAGCCGGGCCGCATCCTCGGCATTGGCCACCATGCGGAGGGCCGACAGGTCCTTGACGCCCTGAATGCGCGCGTCGCGATCCGGCACGGGCCGGCGGGCCCACGACGCGCGGCCATCGGCCTGGATGGCATAGGCATCGTTTTCGATGGAGTCGGCGGCGAACCGCAGCGCGGCGATATCGGCGTCGAGGACCCCCATGATCAACCCTGCGGCGGAATCGGCTCCGGCCAGGGTCGAGGCATAGGTGGGATCGGCCACGATCCGGGCGACCGTCTGATTGCGGGTCTCGCGATCCATGCCGTGCCGGCGCACCCCGGTGACGAACTCGGGTGACTGCAGCGCCAGGATGGAGGCGTAGGCCACCAGGCCGCGCGAGATCTGATCCGGCTGATAGGCGGCACCGCGCTGCATGGCGGCCAGAATGGCCTCGGGGCTCTCAAAGCCGCCGCGCAGGGTCGCCATGTCGCGGGTGAAACCCAGATAGATGGCGGCGGACTGGATCACGCTGTCGTTCAGCGCGATGGGTTTGGGCCGGGCGGCCAGGGCGGCGGCGGCCGCGAGCTCGGCTGCGATCCGCTGTGCCTCGGCTTCCTCGGCGGCCTTGTTCGATGCGCAGGACGACAGGGTCGCGGCGATCAGCAGCGCCGCCAGGGCCGATGCCCTGCGGCTCGAAAACAGTGTCATGATGATCCTCCGCAGCTTCCCCCGCCGGATTCCAACAGCAGGCTCCCGGCAGTATTGAGGCAGGGTCGCCTCAGTCGAACAGTTTCGATACCGATTCCTCGTTGGCAATCCGACGGATGGCCTCGCCGATCAGGGGCGCAACCGGAACGGTACGGATCTTGGCGCAGCTGGTCACCTCGAAAGGCTGTTCGATCGAATCGGTGATGACCAGTTCCTTCAGCGGACCGTCGGTCACGCGCTGGACGGCCGGGCCGGACAGGACGCCGTGGCTGATGTAGGCCGAGACGGAGGTCGCGCCGGCCTCCATCAGCGCCTTGGCGGCGTTCACGAGGGTGCCGCCCGAATCGACGATGTCGTCGAACAGGATGCATTCGCGCCCCGCAACGTCGCCGATGATGTTCATGACCTCGCTCTCGCCCGCACGGGGGCGACGCTTGTCGACGATGGCGAGGTCGACATTGAGACGTTCGGCCAGCGACCGGGCGCGCACCACGCCGCCGACGTCGGGCGAGACGATCATCAGATTGCCCCGCTGGTAGTGATCCTTGACGTCCTGGGCGAGGACCGGGGTCGCCACCAGATTGTCGGTCGGAATGTCGAAGAAGCCCTGAATCTGGCCGGCGTGCAGGTCCATGGTCAGGACGCGATCGGCCCCGGCGCGCGTGATCATATTGGCGACCAGCTTGGCCGAGATCGGCGTGCGGCCACCCGTCTTCCGGTCCTGACGCGCATAGCCGAAATAGGGCATGACCGCCGTGATCCGTCGCGCCGAGGCCCGGACCAGGGCGTCGATGCAGATCAGCAGCTCCATCAGGTTGTCATTGGCCGGATAGGAGGTCGACTGGATTACGAAGACATCCTCGCCGCGCACGTTTTCCTCGATGACGGCGAAGACCTCGTTGTCGGCGAACCGCTTCACCTGGGCCTTGGTCAGGGGCATGTCGAGGTGATCGGCGATGGCCTGGGACAGGGTCCGGTTCGAGTTGCCAGCGAGCAGCTTCATCCGGTCATCCTTTCGCCGTCATCGGACCGCCAATGAAGCGCGTTCCGTCTCGCGCGCTCTTTAGCAGCGCACCGGGCCGTAGCAAGCGGTCATCGTGTCCCCGGGATGATGGCGTGCCGCGCCGGGGGGTGATAGGGAACTCGGTCTTGGATTCCGGCTGACCAGATCGGTCGTTCGGGTGGCGTGTGATGAGGTTTGTCTTGCCGACTTTCTCCCGGTCTTCGTCCGCCCTGCGACGCGGCGGCCTGATCCTGATGGCCGCAGCCGTCACCCTGACCCTTGCCTCATGTAACGGCGGTGCCAATCGGCCGCGCCTGGCCTATGAGGAGCGGCCGGTCGAGCTGCTCTACAACACCGGCTACCAGCGCCTTCAGTCCAGCCGCTGGTCGGACGCGGTCGATTATTTCCAGGAAGTCGAGCGCCAGCATCCGTATTCTGAATGGTCGCGCCGGGCGATCCTGATGCAGGTCTATGCCCACTACCAGAACGGCAACTACGAGGAATCGATCGCGGCCGCGGACCGGTTTATCGCCTTGTTCCCGGGCAGCCCCTCGGCCGCCTATGCCTTCTATATGCGCGCCACCTGCCATTTCGAGCAGATCGTCGATGTGGGCCGCGACCAGGATCAGGCCCGGCAGGCGCTGGAGGGTCTGAGGGACGTCGCGCGCCGCTATCCCGGTTCGTCCTATGCCACGGACGCCACGGTCAAGATCGACATGGTCAATGACCAGCTGGCCGGCAAGGAGATGTCGATCGGCCGCTACTACCAGCGCGCCAACCAGCCACTGGCCGCGATCGGTCGCTACAAGGCGGTCATCGACAACGAAGCCTATCAGCGCACCTCGCACACGCCCGAGGCGCTGTACCGGCTCGTCGAGGTCTATCTGAGCCTGGGCCTGAAGGACGAGGCGGAGCGCAACGGCTCGGTGCTCGGCTTCAACTATCCCGGCAGCCCCTGGTATTCCGAGGCCTACGCCCTTCTGACCGAACAGGGCGAGCAGCCGGGCACGGCCCCGACGGCGCCGCGCGAGAGCTGGTTGCAGCGGATTATTCCGGGCTGACCGTTCGCCTCCTGTTCTGGGCTAGACTGTCCGCGATGCCGAATCGTTTCGCCCCATGCTGAGCCGCCTGTCGATCCGCGACGTCGTGCTGGTCGACGTCCTCGATCTGGAGGTCGAGGGCGGACTGACCGTGCTGACCGGCGAGACGGGCGCGGGCAAGTCGATCATCCTCGACGCCCTGGGCCTGGCGCTCGGCGGGCGAGGGGAGGCGGGGCTGGTGCGGGCCGGCGCGAAACAGGCCGTGGCCACCGCCATCTTCACCGCGCCGAACGATGCCGACCTGATCGCCCTGATCCAGGACAAGGGGTTCGATGTGACGCCGGGCGAGGAGCTGATCCTGCGCCGGGTCCTGTCCGCTGACGGGCGCAGCCGGGCCTATATCAACGACCAGCCGGCCGGCGTCGCCGCCCTGCGCGAGATCGGCGCGCGGCTGGTGGAGGTGCATGGCCAGCACGAAACCGTCGGTCTGCTGGACTGGAAGACCCATCGCGGCCTGCTCGATGCCTACGGTGGCCTGGCCCCGCAGCTGTCGGGCGTCGCGGCGGCGTCCGATCGTCTGAAGGCGGCGGAGGCCCGGCTGGAGGGACTGCGGGCCGCCGCGGCCGACGCAGCCGCGCGGGCCGAAGAGATCACCCTGAACCTCGCCGACCTCGACGACCTCGACCCGCGCGCGGACGAGGAGACCGAACTGGCGGGCGAGCGGGCGGTGCTGGGCGCGGCAGAAAAGGCCGTGGCCGATCTGGCCGACGCCCGGACCAACCTCGGTGGTGACAAGCTCAGCCAGAAGCTGTCGGCCGCTCTGCGGGCCGTCGAACATGCCCGCCAGCGCGCGACCCAGGCCGGGGTCGAGGCCGATCATCCCGTGCTGGTTCGCCTGACCCGTGCCGCCGAGGCCATCGACCGGACCATGGTCGAGGCGGCAGAAGCCATCGCCGAGGTCGACGCCGCCGCCCATGCCTTCGACTTTGAGCCGGGCCGTCTGGACAAGGCCGAGGAGCGGCTGTTCGCCCTGCGGGCGGCGGCCAGAAAGCTGAACACCACCGTCCACGCCCTGCCGGCCCTGCGCATTTCGCTGCGCGAGCAGCTGCGCCTGATCGGGGATGGGGCCGAGGCGATGACCGCCGCGGCGCGCGAGGCGGCGGTGGCCCGCGAGCATTACGATGTGGCCGCGTCGCTTTTGAGTTCGGGCCGCGAGGCCGCCGCCGACCGTCTGGCCAGGGCGGTGATGGAGGAACTGGGCCCGCTGAAGCTGGACCGCGCGCGGTTCCGGGTGGCGCTGGAGCCTGTGGCCGAGGGGCGGCGCGGTCCTCTGGGCGTGGAGACGGCGCGGTTCGAGATCGCGACCAATGCCGGAACCCCGTTCGGCCCGCTGGACGCCATCGCCTCGGGCGGGGAGCTGGCGCGCTTCGCCCTGGCCATGAAGGCCGCTCTGGCGGGGCGCGAGGACCAGCGCCAGCCGGTGATGATCTTCGACGAGGTCGATCAGGGCGTCGGCGGGGCTGTGGCCGAGGCCGTGGGTCAGCGTCTGAAACGCCTGTCGACCGGGGCCCAGGTCCTGGTCGTCACCCACAGCCCCCAGGTCGCGGCCCGGGGCCATGCCCACTGGAAGGTGCGCAAGGCCGATGCGAACGGCGCGACCACGACGACGGTGGACGCGCTGAACGACGATGCGCGGCGCGAGGAGATCGCCCGGATGCTGGCCGGGGCCGTGATTACAGAAGAGGCGCGGGCAGCGGCGCGGGCTTTGATCGGCTGAAACAGCGGGCCGCGAACGTCGGTTTTGCGGCTCTGGGTTAACGACCGCTCTCGACCCAAAGCGGCGGTCAGGAACGTCCGCTTTTCAGACCGATCAGAGCCAAAAACACTCAAACTCGGTGTCCACGAAACCGGGTGCAGCTCAGACACCCTCTACCGCGCCAACTCCGTCAGCCTTGCCCGGCCCTCAGCAAAGCGGGCACGCAATTGCGGTACCGCGGCCCCCTCGTAACCTGTCGCCAGTCGAGCCTCGGCTACGTCCATCCAGCGCAGCAGATCACCCGCCGCACTGCGAGCAGCGTCAGGGTCGCTGCTTCCTCGCTCGCCCAGCCAGACAGGGGCCGTATGCGCGAACATGTAACTGTCCTGGAGCGGCCACACGGATTCACCCCCTCGGGCCCGCGCCGCAATCCATCCGCCGGCGGGTACGTCGACAGTACCCGTGAACCGGCGACTACCCTCAAGTCGACCGCCGCTCCAGACGACCCTGCCATTGACCAGAACCTCGATCTGCTCGACCGGCGCAGAAGATGACGCATCGATCGCGAACGCGAGGCGGGTTCCCCCCTGAACCGTGCCACCGGGTCCTACGCCCTCCACGGTGAAGTCGATCATCGGCCCGTTGGTGACGAAGCTCCGGCCCTCGCGAACCGCGTCGAGGAAGCTGGCAATCCCGCCCGGACCCGCCGGTTTTGCGTACACCCGTGTTGCGCCGACAGCCATTGTCCGGTGGAAATTGTGCATCGTGTCGCTGCCACCTGACGGCATGATTGGCAGGCCCAGGTTGAGCAACCGGTACCAGAGCTCAGCCGTGCCGAGTTCGTCGCTCCAGAGACAGGCGAGCTCGATCGCATCGACGTCGCCGGCGAGTGCGTCCGGGACAAGCTCAAGCGGGATGCCCCTTGGCTCGCCTGCCGTTGGGAACGGATCGGAGACAGCCACAGGGTGTACGTAGATGTTGAGCCCACCCTGCTCTCGGGCAAACCGCAAAGGTGAGGCGTTGCTGATATCGAGCCGATCGTACGCCGGGTATCCCGGGCCGAAAAACCACGGCGTATGGAGTGCATCGGCACCGATGACGCCGACATGGCCGAGGAAATGAGAGCGGACCTCCTGACTGAACCGGATGAGGGGCGGCTCTGTCCGCTGCCAGCCCCAGTAGCGTGCGTCCATCAGACTGGTCTGAAGGTTCGCGAGCTGCGGGGTCGACACATCGATAGCCTCAGCACGCAACGGCGTAATCATATCCTCCGGTTCGAGCTGAAATGGGCCGCCGTAGTTGAGGTGGCTGTGCAGGTCGCCACCAACCCAGCCACGAGCGGCCAGATCAAACTCCGGCGCGGGCAGGTCCAGATCGATTATCGCCGTCTCTCCGGCGCGGACCCGTCGCGTGGCGGTCACAGCACGGTCAAAGCCATGGCTGGCATTGATCATGACTTCGCCGGCGGGCAGTTCGACTGTGACGGTGCCCGGCGAGTGAAAGAAGATTTTCCCATGCTGTCCGTCGAAGTAACTGATCCCTGTATCCGGCACTGACGGATGTCCTGCACCGTCTACGACCACGAGACGTGCAGGCAGGGGTGAACCATCGCGCCGGGTCCGGATCGTGACGCGCGCCGTCGCCTCTCCCATATCCCAGGAAAGTGGCGTCAAGTCCTGAGCCAATCCGCCGGTGCTCGCGACCCGGAACAAGGCGAAGCGTTCGCTACGATCGGGCTCCACGTACCAGAGGCTTCCGTCTCGCGCCCATGCAGGCGTGAGGGGATAGGTTGCATCTTCCGCGACGCGAAGCGTTTCCCCCCCGCCGATACCCGAGATGAGAAGCTGCGTGCGGTCGCCGTGGAGTGGTGTCAGCGCAAAGCTGCCCCCGTCGGGGCTGGCGGATAGACGGAGCTGTGGCGACAGTCCCTCTCTGCGCAGCGTCGTAATGCTGCCATCGGCAAATGAGAGAGTAGCGATAGTATCGGACGCGCCCGACACCTTGGCCACATAGACGAGACCGCCTACGATCGGTTGGGGGTTCAGCTCCTGGCCCCTGGCGGTGGTCAACCGGGTCTTCGCGCCCGAAGCAACCTCTACCTCCCAGAGGTCGAGATCACCGGCCTCGGCGGAGCTGTAGTAGACGCTCTCACCCCCCTCGGAAAAGACGGGGTCGAGTTCTATCGTAGGGGTGTCAACCAGAAGTCGTTCGCGACGGCTGGCGACATCGACGATCCAGATGGCCGTATCACGGCTGGTGTCGCGGACGAACGCGATGCTATTGCCATCGGGCGACCAAGTGGGCCGCGAGTCGACTGAGCTGCCATGCGTCAGCCTTCGCGCCTCACGCGATTCGATGTCCATGACCCAAAGCCAGCCTCGCGCAGCGAAGGCCACCCGTCTCCCGTCCGGGGAGGGTGCCGGATCGGTCGGGGAGTTGGCGAAGGTCGGCAAATTGAAGCCTTCCAGATAGACATGGTGCGAGACGCCAGCGATCTTCGGGTAACGATTCGTCCACTCAGCCGTAGCCGGCTGAGCGAGCAACGCGGCCAAAGCCCATGCGCCCACTGCGAATGTGATTGGTCGGCGGGTAGTATGTCCGGTCATTCGATGGCTCATTGACGACTTGCCCCCTGACTCACCCGAGTCGAATCCGCATCACGACCACGACGGCATTGATGTGACAGCGGCGAACCGACATTGGCTGCTCGGCGACGAACAGTCCCAGATTCACCCGGACCATGCAAAGCCGATTTCAGCGGCATCGCTCGGTGTCCGCTCACCACCCATGACGGACTCCCGAAGCGTCCGCTTCCGAGACCGCCCACGGGCGGGAGATCAAGACCGGCCTCACACCCCCAGAATCCAGCCTTCCTCGTCCTGGACCCGGGCCACCAGGGCCTCGTCGGTGCCCTTCTTCGGGCCGAAGGCCATGGACAGGTCGCCGCGCTCGTCCAGCAAGGCCAGGGCCTCGGCCGTCGTTCGGACCTGGGCCTGATCCTTGAACTCTCCGGCAGCGACGGTGGTGGGCCACATCGAGGGCCAGACCTCGGCGACGAGCACCGACAGCGGTTCGAGGTCGGCCGTCTCCAGCGCGCGCCAGCCGGTGCCGAAGGGCCAGACGGCGGCGGAGGCCCCGAGGCTCTCCAGCAGGCGCCGAACCATGGGGATGCCGACCAGGGTCTGGCCGCCGACGGCGCCCGCCCCGTGCATCTGCCAGTTCGACTTCGGCTGCAGCTTGCCACCCTTGATGGCCAGTTCGGTGGCCCGGTACTCGGGGATGTCCGCGCCGGAGCCGGCGGGGGGCTTGGTCGTAGTCAGCCAGCGCTGGGCCTGTTTGGCCGGCGCGCCCCAGAAGGGCCAGGCCGCGTCCGTCATCAGCCGGTTCATCTTGGCCGCGATCTGGTAGCGGTTGTTGGTGTTGTCGGCCTTGTCGATGATGTTGGAGGCCACGAACTTCCACAGGGCGGACCATGCGGGCGTGTCCTTCAGCCCCAGGCGCGCGGCGGTCCCGGCCGGGTATCCGAACGAGAAGTCGAAGCCCAGCAGGACACGGTCGCCACGCCGGGCGTGGTCGGCCAGGATCGAGCGGATCATCGCCTCCCCCTCGGCCCGGGTCGCGACATTGTGGGTCTCGGTATAGAGGCGGAAGCGCACGTCGCGCTTGGCCACGCCGATCCAGACCGAGTTCTCGCCCAGCTTCTTGCCCTCGGCAGCGGTCCAGTCGGCGATGACATAGGCGTCGAACAGGCGGGCCACGGCGGGCTCCTCGGGAAATACACGAAACAGGATGGCGGGGTTTAGTCCTTCCCCTCGCCAGGGGGAACCCCGAAGGCCTACTTCAGCATCGCGTCCAGATGCGACAGCCAGCGGCGCCCCAGGCGCATGGCCTCGGGCGGGGATCCGGTATGGCCGGGCGACATGGCGTTCCACAGGGCCAGCTCGAACTCCGGATAGCGGGCGTCGGCGAACAGCAGGCGAAGCGTGACCAGTTCGGCATCGGGGGCCATGACGTCCAGGGTCTTTCGCGCCTCGCCGCGCCGGACGCGGGCGACGACATGGCCGTCGACGATCAGCTCGCCGCCCTCCACCTCGTCGAAGGCATAGACCAGGCCGTGGGCGCCGCGATCCCACAGGACCGCGACCTGTCCGCCGTCGAAATCCAGGCCGGCGCCACGGCCTTCGCTCGCGGAAATCGCCTCGACCTCGGGCAGGGTCCCCAGGGATTTCAGCATGGCGCGACGCAGGCGGCGCTCGGGTTCCATCCACCAGTTCAGCGTCAGGGCGGCCGTGGTCAGGGCGGCGGCCGCGAGCGCGATCAGCAGGATGACGCGCAGGGCCTCAGCCATTCCGGGCCTCGCCCATCAGTCGGCCAGTTCGATGACGACCGGGACGTGGTCGGACGGCTTGTCCATGTCGCGGGCGTCGCGGTGTGTCTCGACGCCGACGAACCGGTCGGCGGCCTGGGGCGACAGCAGGTGGAAGTCGATGCGGATGCCATGATCGCGCTGCCAGGCCCCGGCCTGATAGTCCCAGAAGGTCCAGCTGCCGGGCGGCTGCCGGCCGAGCGCCCCGGCCTCGTAAAGACCCAGGCCCTTCAGCGCGCGGAAGGCGGCGCGGCTCTCGGGCTGGAACAGGGCGTCGGTCGTCCAGGCGGCGGGGTTCTTCGCGTCATCGGGCGTGGGGATGACGTTGTAGTCGCCGCATAGGGTGAAGGCCTCTTCCTGGCTCAGCAGATCGCGCGCATGGGCGTTCAGACGGGCCATCCAGCGCAGCTTGTAGTCGAACTTCCCGGTGCCGACCGGATTGCCGTTGGGCAGATACAGGCCGCCGACCCGGACCGGGCGGGGGGCCTCGATCAGGGCCTCGATATAGCGGGCCTGGTCCTCGACGCCGTCCTCCAGCAGATCCGAACCGGGAAGGCCGCGCCGGACGTCCGAGACCGGATGTTTCGAGAGCAGGGCCACGCCGTTGTAGGACTTCTGGCCGTGAACCTCGACATTGTAGCCGAGGCTCTCGAAGGCCTCGCGCGGGAACTTGTCGTCGACGGTCTTGATCTCCTGGAAGCAGACGACGTCGGGCATCGCCCCTTCCAGCCATTCCAGGACGGTCGGCAGGCGGGCGTTGACGGAGTTCACGTTCCAGGTGGCGATGCGCATCGCCGCGAGCCTAGGCAGGGTCGCCTCCCCGGGCAAGCGCCCGGGGAGGCGAACGATTATGGCGCGGCAGGCGGAGCCGCGGCTTCCGGAACAATCGTCAGCTTGCAGCCGCCGCCGATGCGCTGGGCGGTCTCGCAGGGATAGACCTGCTGCACCGCATAGGCGTTGTCGAAGCGCACGATGATGCCCTTGCCGTCGGCGCATTTGGCTTCGTAGAAGCTGCCGTTGGCATTGGCCCCCATGTAGCGGGCTTCTGTCGGGTCGCAGGCCGCAGCATCGGCGTCGCCGACGAAGCGACCCTTCAGCGTGGCAACCTGTTCGGCAGTGGTCGAGAAACGGCAGCGGCCGTTCTGACCCACGATCTCAAGGCATTCCGTCTTCTTCCAGCCCGTGGGCGTCCGTTCCAGCCAGTAACCGTCGGCGCCGTTGCAGCCGACTTCATAGATCAGATTGCCGGCGCCCGAGCGGCCGATCGAGCTGCCCTGATCCGGCGTGCAGGCCACGCCCGCCTCGGCGGCGTAGGCGCTGACGACACGCAGGACGTCCAGGTTCACCGGGTTGGCGCACTGGGTCCCGACATCGGCGGCGGGGTCGCGGGCGCGTTCGATCTCGGCCTGACCGGCCAGAAGGACGCAGTCGGCCGCGACCGGCGGCGTGGACGAGACGAAGATGAAGCCCGGACCGGTGGCGCAGACGGCCTCATAGAGCTTTTCCTGGGCGGGGGTCACGCCCCGAAGCTCGGCCGACGTCACCTGACATGGCGTGCTGGTCGCTGTGGCCAGGGCCTGGGCCGCGGCCAGGTTTTCGGCCGCCGTGGGGGGCGGCGGATTGGCGCGGTTGCGGGCTTCGCGCCGCTGCCGGGCGTTCTGCTCGGTTGCTTCGATGGCCGAGCCGTCTACGGGAGATTGCGATTGCGCGCCGGTGGCGGCGCCGGGGATGTTGCTCCCCGTCGCCTGTGCGCTGGCCGTCATGGGCGTGAGCCCGGTGAGCATGACCGCCGCGCCGAGCGCCGCGAGGATGGAGGATTTGAACACGAACTGGCTCCTGGACCGCATTTCCCTGTGAGCAGAGCCTTGGCGGGGCACCGGGACAAGGTCAAGACCGAGTTGCGGCCACGATGCGGCGAACCGGCGGCGTGCTGGACGAATACGGGCGGCTCTGGCAATGATGGGCGCGTTGCGATTGGAGACGGACTTGGCCGACGGCGTCATCACGAGCGAAGGCGAGACCGAAACCGGCGCGACCGGTCTGCGTGGCCTCACCTATCCGCTGGGCGATCCGCCAAGGCCCGGCGAGGCTGTCCAGGCCGCACCGGGCGTCCTGTGGATGCGCCTGCCGCTGCCGATGGCGCTGAATCACATCAATGTCTATGCGATCGAGGATGGCGACGGCTGGGTGATCGTCGATACCGGACTGCAGACGCCGGACAGCGTCGAGGCGTGGGAGACGGCTCTGGCGGGTCCGCTGGGCGGCCGGCCGGTCACGCGCGTCGTCTGTACCCATATGCACCCGGATCATATCGGCCTGGCGGGCTGGCTGTGCGACCGGTTCGAAGCACCCTTGCTGATGTCGCAGCTGGAATACGTCACCGGCCGGATGCTGGCCTCCGACACGGGTCCGGCACCCGAGGACGGCGTGCGGTTCTTTCGCGCGGCGGGTTGGGCCGAGGAACGGCTGGAGCGGTATCGGCAGACCTACGGCATGTTCTCCAGGGGAGTCGCGCCCGTGCCTGCGGCCTATCGGCGGTTGAGCGCCGGCGACACCCTGTCGATCGGCGGGCAGGACTGGTCGATTGTCGTCGGCAACGGCCACAGCCCCGAGCACGTCTGCCTCTGGCGCAGGTCGGACGGGGTGTTCATCGCGGGCGACCAGATCCTGCCGCGCATTTCTTCCAACATCTCGGTCTGGCCGACGGAGCCGATGGCCGATCCGCTGGCCGACTGGTTGCGCTCGCTGGACCGGCTGGGCGACCTGCTGCTGGCGGAGACGCTCGTGCTGCCGGGCCACGGCGAACCCTTCAGCGGCGTCCTTTCGAGGATCGAGGCGCTGAAGCGGGGCCATGCCGTCTCGCTGAAGCGGCTGGCGCGGACGCTGCGGACGCCGAGCCGGGTCATCGACGTCTTCCCATCCCTGTTCGCGCGCCCGGTCGGCGACGGCCTGCTGGGCATGGCGACCGGCGAGGCGATCGCGCATCTGAATCACCTGGAAGCGCAGGGCAAGGCCCGGCGCGAGCGCGATGCGGATGGCGTCGACTGGTGGACCACTCTCGAAACGGAGCCTGAACAATGAGCGACCTGATCCAGACCACGTTTGCCGACGGCACCCTGACCGTCACCCTGAACCGGCCGGAAAAGAAGAACGCCATCACCCAGGCGATGTATGCCGCCCTGGCCGAGGCGACGCAGCGGGCGCGCAGCGACGATGCGGTCCGTGTCCTGCTGTTCCGGGCCGAGGGCGAAAGTTTCTCGGCGGGTAACGACATCGCCGACTTCATCGCCATCGGTTCGTCCGGCGGCGGTCAGGTGGTCGATGCGCCCGTGTTCCATTTCCTCAAGGCCCTGGCCGAGCTGGACAAGCCGGCGGTGGCGGCCGTGCGGGGCCGGGCCGTGGGGATCGGCCTGACTCTGCTGCTGCATTGCGACATGGTGGTGGTGGCCGAGGATGCCTTGCTGTCGGTGCCCTTCATCAACCTGGCCCTGGCCCCGGAAGCCGCGTCGTCGCTGCTGTTGCCCATGGTCATCGGCCATCAGCGGGCGTTCGAGATGTTCGCCCTGGGTGAGCCGATCGATGGACGCACGGCCCTGGCCTGGGGCATCGCCAGCCGCGCGGTGCCCGCCGCCGAGGTAGATGCGGTCGCAGCCGGCCTCGCGGCGAAGCTGGCCACCCGGGCTCCGAACTCGATCCGCAAGACCAAGCAGCTGATGCGGGACGCCGGAGCGCTCTGGTCGCTGATGCTGCGCGAAGGCGAGGCTTTCGGCTCCCAGATGTCCAGCCCCGAGGCCATGGAGGCCTTCATGGCCTTCAGCCAGAAGCGCGCGCCGGACTTTTCGAAGGTCGGCTGAACGGCGTCCCGTCACGGGTCCAAGGTTGAACCGTCGGGCCATAGGGCCTAGGTGCCCGCGCCATGTCCGCGTCCCTCGCCACCGTTCCCGTGCTCCGGATCGTTCCGGAAAGCCCCGCCGACGCCGGTGAGGTCGATCGTCTTGTGCTGGACGCCTTCGGGCCGGGCCGTTTCGCCAAGACGGCGGAGCGCATTCGTGAGAGGGCCAGGCTGGCGGCCGGCTACGTCGCGCGTGAGGACGGACGGCTGGTCGGGTCCGTGCGGCTGTGGGCGATCACGGTTGGCGGCATGGACGCGGTCTTCCTCGGGCCCATCGCGGTGGCGGCCGGGGCGCGGGACCGGGGTCTGGGTGCCGATCTGGTCGGGGCCTGTCTGGGTCAGGCGCAGAGCCTGGGCTTCGCCGGCGTGCTGCTGGTCGGCGACATGTCCTATTTCGCGCGTTTCGGGTTCGAGGTCGCGGCGGAGGTGAAACTGTCCGGGCCCGTCGATCCGAAGCGGGTGCTGTGGTTGAACATCAACGCGTCCGCGCCGCACGGTCTCGCCCTCCCGGCCTGACGCCTTTCGCCGGACGGCGACGCGGCCTAAGTCTTTCCCATGAGCGGATCGGAGACAGCGACAGGTCTGGCGGGCCTGACCCGGGCGGCGAAACAGGCCCCCGGCCGCGGCCTGCCGCCGGTTCATCTGTGGCATCCGGACCATTGCGGCGACATCGACATCGTCATCCGCGCGGACGGAACCTGGATGCACGAGGGCTCGCCGATCGGGCGGGCCGAGCTGGTGCGCCTGTTCTCGACCATCCTGAGACTGGATCCGGACGGCTATCACCTGGTCACGCCGGGCGAGAAGCTGAAGATCACGGTGGAGGACCTGCCGTTCCGGGCCGTGACGATGGAGCGCGAGGGGGACGATCTGGTGTTCACCACCGACGTCGGAGACGTCGTGCGGGCCGGGCCGGAGCATGCGATCGCGGTCGAGACGGACCCAGTGACCGGCGAGCCTTCGCCACGTCTGCACGTGCGGCGCGGGCTGGAGGCCCGGATCGCGCGGACGGTCTTCTATGATCTTGTGGCGCTGGCCGAGGTGCGCGACGGGCAGTGGATGGTGGCGTCCGGCGGGGCATGGTTCGCCCTGGGGCCGCCGGGCGCGGGCGTGACATGAGCCTGACGTCCCTGAAAACGCGGCTGACCGACGGCCTGTCATCGCCGGACAGGTGGCGGGCTGATGCGCGTCCCGCCCGGTCGGACTTCGACCTGAACCCTGGCGCGTCGCGCTGGGTGGAAGGACCGCTGAAGCCGGCGGCGGTACTGATTCCCGTTCTGGCGACGCGCGACGGCGCATCGGTGCTGCTGACGCGACGCGCAGACAGCCTGGCGCGGCACACGGGGCAGATCGCCTTTCCCGGCGGTCGGCTGGACACGGGTGAGACGGCGGTCGAAGCCGCACTGCGCGAGGCGCGCGAGGAGGTCGATCTGGACCCCGGGCTGGTCCAGGTTCTGGGTCTGTCGGACCCCTATGAGACGGGGACCGGCTATCTGGTGACGCCCGTCGTCGGCTGGATCGAGTCCGAGCCCGCGCTGACGGCCTCGCCCGACGAGGTGGCCGAGATCTTCCGGACGCCGTGGGACTTCCTGATGGACCCGGCCAATCACAGCCGCGACCATCTGGAGGCGACGGACGGGGTGCGCCGCTGGTTCTGGGCCATGACCTGGCAGGATCGCTATATCTGGGGGGCGACGGCCGGGATCATCCGGGGTCTGCGCGCGCGCCTGTATGGCGATGAAGACGACGTGGCGGATGCCGTGGCCGAGGACGCGGCGTGACCCGGCTGGAAGGACAGGACTGGCTGACGTCGTCCGCCACCATGGCCGTCATGGATGCGCTGGAGGCCGCGGGTGGGCCGGACTGCGCGCGCTTCGTGGGCGGCTGTATCCGCAATGCTCTGGTCGGGCGGCCGGTCGACGACATCGACATCGCCACGCGGCTGAAGCCCGGGGACGCGATGGCGGCGCTCCAGGCGGCCGGGCTGAAGGTCGTGCCG
Organism: Brevundimonas sp. AJA228-03; assembly: GCF_017795885.1. Taxonomy (NCBI): domain Bacteria; kingdom Pseudomonadati; phylum Pseudomonadota; class Alphaproteobacteria; order Caulobacterales; family Caulobacteraceae; genus Brevundimonas; species Brevundimonas sp. AJA228-03. The sequence continues at coordinate 1,299,720 of NZ_CP059297.1, forward strand.
ACGGGGCTGGCGCACGGCACGGTGACGGCGGTGTCGGAGCGTCGACCCTATGAGATCACGACCCTGCGCCGCGACGTGGAGACGGACGGGCGACGGGCGGTGGTCGCCTTCACCGACGACTGGGCCGAGGATGCGGCGCGTCGGGATTTCCGGCTGAACGCCCTCTATGCTGATCGCAGTGGCACGATCTTCGATCCGAGCGGGCAGGGGGTCGCGGATGCCCTGGCGGGGCGGGTCGTGTTCGTCGGCGATCCAGCCCGGCGGATCGAGGAAGACTATCTGCGCATCCTGCGCTTCTTTCGCTTCTACGCCTGGTACGGCCGGGCCGAGGCGGACTCGCATGGACTGGCCGCCTGCGCCGCCCATGCGGAGGGGCTGACACGCCTGTCGGCCGAGCGGGTGTCGAAGGAACTGCTCAAGCTCCTGGCCGCGCCCGATCCGAGGCCGGCCGTTTTGGCGATGCGGAGCGCCGGCGTGCTGCAGCGGCTGGTTCCGGCCGTGGCGTCGTCTTCCGCGTTCGAGGCCATGGTCGATCTCAGCGACGATCCCGTTCTGCGCCTGTCGACCCTGCTGCCGGACGAGCCGCCCGTGGCGGTGGCTGCCGCGCAGGCCTTGCGGCTTCCTCGCGCGGCGGAGGGGCGGCTGGGCGATGCCGCCCGGGGGCCCCTCGACCCGGCGACACCACACGCGACCTTGCGTGGCCTCACCTATCGGCTGGGACGTCAGGCCGTGCTTGACCGGCTGATGCGCGGGCTGGCCGAGGCGGCCGGGCTGGGGGATCGATCCGCTCTGGCCATCGTCGCCGACTGGCCTGTACCCCGGATGCCCGTTGGCGGGCGCGACCTGGCCAGGCTCGGCGTCGAGCCGGGGCCGGATACGGGCCTGATCCTGAAGGCCTTCGAGGACGAATGGGTGGCGGCGGATTTCCCCGCGACCGGTCACGCCGAACGGCTCAGCCGGCTGGTGGCGGCACGGCGCGGGTGAAGCGGATGACCACGGCCCGGTGATCCGATCCGTTCCGGCGACCCAGGCGGCGGTCGAGCAGGGCGAGGTCAGGCGAGCGATAGACCTGGTCGATGGTCAGGGTGGCGGCCGCGGGCAGGGCGCTGTGCCAGGTCCCGGGCCAGCCGGGGGCGGGGATCAAATCGGTTTCGGCCTGGATCTGGCGGCCGATGCGCGCGCTGGAGACGCTGTTGAAATCCCCCGCCACGATCATCGGGCCGGGAAAGGCGGCCCGCCACTTCGAGAGGCCTTGCGCCTGGATGATCTGGCCCCACTGGAATTGGTAGGGCCACGGGCGGGTCAGGTGGACGCCCACCACGGTGATCGGCCCCAGCGGGGTTTGGGCCACAACACCTGCGGCATCCAGTTGCTCGGCGAAGGTGTCCACCGGTCGGATCGGGAAGCGCGAGGCGAAGACATAGCGCGACGGGCCCCTTCGGCCCGCGTTGGCCCTGCCGATGACCCTGTGTGGATAGGCGCCGATGATGCGGTCGAGACCCGCGACGAGGGGCTCGCCGACCTCCACCAACACGACGATGTCGGCGTCCGCCGCCTGAACCGATCGGGCGACGGCCGCGACGTCCTGGTTCTCGACCCAGACATTGGCGGAATAGAGCGAGACGACGGGCGCGCCGGCCCGGGCTTCGCCGGTCGGCGGAAACCACTGGGGCCAGCCGGCGATCAGCAGGATCAGGACCGTCGCCATGGCTGCGCCCAGCGCCACGCGCAGCCTCAGGGCCAGGCTGACGAGGGCGACCAGCGCAGCGGCGAAGATCGCCGGGCCGACGAACTGGGCCAGAATGTCGACCCACCGATGGCCGATACCGCTCAGGGCGGCCAGGCCGATGGTCAGCGGCGGCCCCAGCAGAAGCAGCAAGGCACCAGTCAGGATCAGTCGGACGCGTGCCACGGGCGGCCTTTTGCGAAGACACTTGCGTTCCGGGGTGAACGCGGGTCGTTGTTCTGCGTTGACCACTCGCTTCGGGAGGGCGGAATGGCGAAACGGTCGGTCGGGGATATCGAGAAGATCTGGTCCAATGTCGAGGGCGTCAAGAAGCTGTCCGACCGTGTCGTCGGCCTCGGTCCCTTCGGCATCGGGATGGACGGCCTTCTGACCTGGGTTCCTTTCGTGGGGGACGCCTATACCGTCGGGGCAGGCGGCTGGCTGATGATCCAGGCCGTACGTGCCCGCGCATCGGCCGCGACCATGGCCCGGATGGCGGCCTATCTGCTCAGCGACACCGCGACGGCGGTGGTGCCGTTCGCGGGCGCGGTCGTGGATACGCTGTTTCCGGCACACCTGCTGGCGGCCAGGGCGCTGCAGAAGGATATCGAGACCACCCACTGGGTCGAGGCGAATGAGCGCGAGGCCAGGGCGTCGGGTGAACACGACCGCCATGTCGCGACGATGCGAGCCGATCCGAAGAAGCGGCGAATTGTCTATCTGCATGATTAGGCGGGACGCCGCGCTTGACGCCCCGGTCTCCAACGGCCCTATTCGCGTCGGCTGTGGCTTTCGGACGGTTCCATGAATGCGATGCTCACGCGCGATGAACTGGCCCTTGCCCTCGGCCGGGCGGGCGAAGGGGATCGGCGCGCCTTCAAAATCGTCTATGAGGCGACCTCTGCGAAGCTGCTGGGTGTCTGCCTGCGTATCCTGGCGGACCGCCAGTTGGCCGAGGACGTCTTGCAGGACACCTACCTTGCCGTGTGGAAGAAGGCCTCGACCTTCGACGCGACGCGCGCCAGTCCGATCACCTGGCTGGTGACCATCGCCCGCAACCGCTCGATAGACCGGCTGCGCTCGGGCGCCCCGATGCGGCGGTCGATACCGGTCGAGGATGCGCACGACCTGGCCGATGCGGCACCGCTGGCTTCGGACGTGATCGAGACGACCGACGAGGTCGGACGGCTGAACACCTGCCTGGAGACATTGGAAGACAAGGTCCGCACAGCGATCCGCACCGCCTTTATGGAAGGCGTCACCTATGATGCCCTGGCCAGCAGGGAGAACGTGCCGCCGGGGACGATGAAGAGCTGGATTCGCCGGGGGCTGCTGAGGCTGAGGAGCTGCCTCGAGACATGACCGACACACCCATCGATCCCGCCGACCAAGACCGCGCCCTGGCCGGCGAGCTCGTCCTGCGCGTTCTGTCCGCCGAAGAGGAACAGGCCGCACGGGCGCGCGAGCGGTCCGACCCCGCCTTCGCCGCCGAGGTCGAGGCCTGGAACCAGCACCTGGCCACCTTCGCCGACGAGATCACGCCCGTGACGCCATCGTCGGGAGTCTGGCCGCGCGTGGAGGCGGCCATCCAGCCGGTCGCCAATGACAATGGCCGCGTCGCCTTCTGGCGGACCTGGGCCGTGGCCTCGACCGCCCTGCTGGCGGCGAGTGTCGCCGGCGTCGCCATCCTGCTGGCGCGACCCGAGCCCGCGCCGATCGCCCCGTCCGCGCCGGAAGGCGGCGTGACCCGGGTGGCGACCTTGTCCCTGACCGACGGCGGCGCGCCGGCGGTGGCGCTGGCCTATGACACGGCGACCGGAAAGCTGTTCATCGCCCCCACGACCGCGCTCAGCCGGGGGACGGGCGTACCGCATCTGTGGCTGGTCAAACCCGAGGGTGGCGTCCAGCTGGTCGGGGCCATCGACGGCTCGGCCACCAGCCGCCGGACCCTGACGGCGCTTCTGGCCGACGAGGCCGGGCAGGCCAGGGCCGTGGCGATTTCGCTGGAGGCACCGGGCCATACCCCTGGGGCCGATGCGCCCGACGGCCCGGTCGTGGCGACGGGCGAGTTGCAGCCGCTCTGACGGCATCCACGCCGCTGGCGTATGTGTCGCTGACCGTGACCGGCCCGTTTCGGTGTCGCCTCGAGCCTGACCGCCGCGATCCGGTTCGATGTCCGCGACGTCCGGGCCAATTGTCCGCGTTCGCTCTGAAAAGCCGCGCATTTTCAATCGGCGGTCGGTTTAATGCAGGCCTGAACGCGCCCGGTATCGGGGCTGAACGACACTGAACTCCGTCCTTCAACGGAGATTTCGATGCCTTCCAGCCAGAGTGCCCGCCTGAACCTGCCCTATGTCGCGGCGGGCCAGCTTCAGAAACACGTCACCGTCAACGAGGCCCTGACCCGGCTCGACGGGCTGATCCAGACCGCCGTGATCAGCCGCACGGTCGCGGTCCAGCCCGCCGATGCGGAGGATGGCGACCTCTATATCCTCCCGAGCGCGCCAGCCGGTGCGGTCTGGTCGACGTGGCGTGCGGGTGATCTGGTCCGGGCCGAGTTCGGGGGGTGGACCCGCGTGCCGGTCCCGGTCGGGATGATCGCGGTCGTCCTGGATGAGGGCCAGCTGGTGGTCCGCGGCGGCGCGGGCTGGTCGGCTCCCACGCTGTCCGGCGGCGCGATCCAGCGCCTGACGCGCCTGGGGCTGAATACGACGGCCGACGCCGCCAATCCTCTGGCCGCGCGGATCAACAGCGCCCTGTTCACCGCGCGACCGGTGGCGGAGGGCGGCACAGGCGCGCTGCGACTGGTCCTGAACAAGGACGCGGCCCCGGACGTGATGTCGATCCTGTTCCAGCGCGGCTACTCCGGACGCGCCGAACTGGGCCTGGTCGGCGACGAAGACCTCAGCCTGAAGGTCAGTGCCGACGGATCGACCTGGCGCGAGGCGTTCCGTGTCGATCCCGATAACGGGCGGGTCGCCTTTCCGGCGGGCGCGATGCGGGTCGAGGCCAGCCTCCTCACCCGTTCATTCAGCTACACGCCGCCGGCCTGGGCGCGAATGCTGACGATCACGGCTGTCGGCGGCGGAGGCGGTGGAGGGACCGGAGCGTTCGCGACCTCGGGCGACCGGTTCGGCGGCGGGGGTGGCGGGGGCAGTGGTCTCAGCGTCCTTCGGTGCAGCACGGCGGATTTGCCCGGCAGTCTGGCGGTGACCATCGGCGCGGGTGGAGCAGGCGGTGCGGACGGTCAGGCGACGACCGTCTCGGCTTCGAGCCTGGTCATCCTGACCGCGCGCGGTGGCGGAGCGGGCGTCCCGGGCGCAGCCGGCGGGGGCGGGGGACAGCGGGGTCCCGGACTGATCGCGTCGAACGCCGGGGGCGCATCCTCGACCACCGGCGCGGCGCAGGCGGGCCAGGGCCTGTCCGGGCCCGGAGCCCCGGGCGGCGGCGGCGGTGGTGGTGCCCTCAATGCCGCCGGGACGGTCCGGGCATCGGGCGCGGGCGGAGACGGTGCGGCGCTTCTGAAGCCGTCGCCCGGTGGGGCCGCCGCGAGCGGTGCGGGTGCCTCGGGCAGCGCGGCGGCCACGCCGGCCCTCGCCCTTGGCGGTGGAGGGGGCGGGGGCGGCGCGGCCTCGGCCTCGGCAGCGGGATTCGCAGGCGGAAACGGCGGGACGTTCGGCAGCGGCGGTGGGGGCGGCGGCGCGGGGGCCACGGCCGGCGGCATGGGCGGATCGGGTGCGGCCGGGGTCGTGCTGATCCTGGCCGAGGGGTGAGGATATGGGCCGCCCCCAAACCCCCGAGCCGGATGAACCGGATGAGCCGGACGTGCTCGACGCCGAGGCGTGGGATCTGCCGCGCCGCATGACCCGTCTTGAGGGCGCGCTGGCCGCCGGTCCGGACTGGCGCTGGACCCAACCCCATTTTGAAAAGGACGAACACGATGAGTGAACCCGAACGACCGCCCCTGGCCGAGGGCCAGTGGTTGTGGCGCCGGCTGTATGTCTTTCTGGCCAGTTGCGCGCTGTGGCGGCTGCTGGCGGACGCGGTCGCCCGGACCGAACCCCGGGCCCTGCCCGCCGTGGCCAGCGGGCTGATGACCCTCCTGGCCCTGATGCTGGTCCTCTATCTGGTCGCTCCGACGGCTCAGCAGCTGGTGGTGCTGATGGCCAATCTGCGCATCCGTCTGACGCAGGGTGGCGCACGATGAGCTTTCGACTGTCGAGCCGGTCGCATGCGCGGCTGAAGGGGGTTCATCCGGCCCTGGTCGGTATCGTCGAGGCGGCGATCCGGACCAGCCCGATCGACTTCATGGTGACCGAGGGACTGCGCAGCCCGGCGCGGCAGGCGGCCCTGCTCAAGGCCGGGGCCAGCCGGACGCTGAACTCGCGCCACATCACCGGCCACGCGGTCGATCTGGCGGCGGTGGTCGAGGGCCAGATCCGCTGGGACTGGCCGCTGTATCCGCGCCTCGCGGCGCATATCAAGGCGACCGCCATGGCCAGGGGCGTAGCCATCGTTTGGGGCGGCGACTGGCCGCGCCTGCGCGACGGTCCGCATTTCGAGTTGGATCGGAAGGTGTTTCCATGACCGCGAAGCTTCTGACCTCGGCGCTGAGAACGCTGACCCCGCTCGGGCTGATCGCCGGGATCGTGGCCACCGTCGCGGCGCTCGGCCTGGTCCTGGGCGGGCTCGGCTTTCGCTGGGATCCGCTCGACCTGTCTCGTCGACGCGCCGAAGCGTCCGAGGCCGCCGCCGCGCGGGCCCGGGTCGACGCCGATGCGCGCTCCGCAGAGGCAGAGGGTCAGGCCGGTCAGGTCGCTCGCCTCGATGCCTCCCTTCGGACCGCGCGGTCGCTGGATCGCGCCACGACCCTAGCCATTCAGGATGCGAGAACCGCCGATGATGCCGACCATCCCCTTTCGAACGATCGCGCTGCTCGCCTGCGCGACCATGATCACGAGCTGTGCCGGATCGCGCCCGACCTCGTCGGTTGCGCCGCCGCGCCTGACCCTGCCGCAGCTGGCGAGCCGACCGTGTGACCTTTACCGGCTGCCCGATGATCCCGGCGTGGCCGATCTCGACGTCGGCTATATGACGCGGGGCCGCCAGATCGTCGAATGCGATCTGGCCCGGCGAATGGCAGTCGAGACATTGCTGGCCGAGCGCGAGGCCATCGACAGGTCGCGCGCCAGGCCGAGGTCATCGTTCCGGGTTCGGGCCTTCGGGCGAGAGGGGTCGCCCTGAGGCACCCTGTCCTGCATCGGCGTGCAGCGGTCACCCGGCAAATCCTGCCTGGCACCCGGCATTTCCTGCCGCTGGAGGTCAATTGCGGCACATATTGCCGGGTCACGACCATGGTTAAGGCAACCTAACGCAGGTTTTTCAGACACTTGGCCTTGATGCGATTTTCACATTCCTGGCCCGACGATTGCTTCTGAAAGCCTGAGCAAAATGCTCCCGACGGTCAAAACGACGGTCGGACACCTTGAAAAAAGGCTTTTCGTCATGCCGATAAACAGCGTGAACACGAACTCGGGCGCCTACACCGCCCTCCAGAATCTGAACGCCACGAACCGCGACCTGGATATCTCCCAGAACCGGATCAACACTGGCAAGAAGGTCAACAACGCCAAAGACAACGGCGCCATCTGGGCTATCGCCCAGCAGCAGCGCTCTGAAGTCACCGCCCTGAATACCGTAAGGGAAAGTCTGGCGCGGGGGTCTTCGGCCGTCGACGTCGGCCTCGCTGCCGGCGAGTCGATCTCTGACCTCCTGGTCCAGATGAAGGACAAGGCCCTGGCTGCGACCGACAGTTCGCTGAACACGGCTTCGCGTGCCGCCCTGAACGAGGATTACAAGGCACTCCGCGATCAGATCACCACCGTGGTCACCAACGCGTCGTTCAACGGCCTGAACATGCTGAACGCCACGACCGGCTTCAGCGCCCTGTCCAACTCGACGGGCACCGCCCTGCGCGTCAAGGGTGAAATCCTGTCGCTGAACGGTGGCAATGTGACCGTGACCGCGACCTCCAGTATCGGCACCCGGACCCTGGCCACCGCGCAACTGACCGCGGTTAACACCTCGATCAACAATGTCTCCTCTGCCCTGGCGCGCCTGGGCACGGGCGCCAAAGCGTACGACACCCACTCGACGTTCATCACCAAGCTGTCTGACGCCCTGGAGAACGGCGTTGGCAACCTGGTCGATGCGGATCTGGCGAAGGAAAGCGCACGACTGCAGTCGCTGCAAACCAAGCAACAGCTGGGTGTGCAGGCTCTGTCGATCGCTAACCAATCGTCCGGGACCCTGCTCGGCCTGTTCAGATAACAAACCGGCGGAAGGGCGGGGCATTGTGCCCCGTCCGACCGCTCTTTCAGGAGCCGCCGGCCTTACCGGCGTGAGGAGCCATGGAAACGAATGCGAAGCTGACCGTCGTCCCCACCGTCGTCGCCGCCCCGTCGTCAACGACGCCAGGCGGAGACTTCCAACAGGAACGCGCCGCGGATGATGCCATAAGGACTGCGCGGTACCGCCTGATCATCGAGGAAGGCTCCACCAAGGGGAGCTTTGTCTACAAGACCATGGACAGCGAGACCGGAAAGGTCGTGCGCCAGTTCCCTCGGGAACAGGTGATGAAGATGTCCGAAAGCGGCGGCTATACGGCCGGTGGGCTGATCGACACCAGCGCCTGATTTTCGGGCGTCAGAAAAAGACAATCCAACCGCGCGGGCCCGCCCGACGCGGGCGATATCCGTTGCGAAACGCCGTTAACCATACGCTCACAGTTCTCGCATTAGCCTTGCGGCCAACATCCCGGGGCAAGAAGACCTATGAGCAACAGCGTTCACACCAATGCCGCAGCCGCCACCGCGCTGCAGAACCTGTCTCGCACCAACGACAACCTGACCAGCGTGCAGAACCGCGTGTCCACGGGGTTGAGAGTCCAGGGTGCCAAGGACAACTCCGCCATCTGGGCCATTGCCCAGAGCCAGCGCGCCGATATCGGGGCGCTTGCGGCCGTGAAGCAGAGCCTGGATCGCGCCACCTCGATCGCCGATGTCGCCCTCTCGGCCGGCGAGTCGATCTCGGACCTTCTGAACCAGATGAAGGAAAAGGTCGTCGCGGCCAAGGACGTTTCGCTCAGCACCCAGTCTCGGTCCTTGCTGAACTCGGACTTCAAGGCCCTGCTGCGCGCGATCAGCTCGGCCGTCGAAAACGCTTCCTTCGATGGCGGCAACATCCTGAATGGCGTGCTGACCAACGGAATCAAATTCCTGGCCAATGCCGACGCGACGTCCTTCGTCACGCTGTCAGGCAAGAACCTGACGCTGTCGGGGTCGATCATCTCGCTGGGGCTGGCCGACAGCCTGCTGACGCTCACGGGCGCGACCACGGCCCTCACCAAGCTGGACAACTCCATCAACACGCTGAACTCGGCGATGGGCGACCTCGGGTCCCAGGCCAAGCAGATCACGGCGCACAGCACCTTCGTGACCAAGCTCAGCGATACGGTGGAGAGCGGAATCGGCAATCTGGTGGACGCCGATCTGGCCAAGGAAAGCGCGCGCCTGCAGGCCCTGCAGGTTCAGCAACAGCTCGGTGTGCAGGCCCTGTCGATCGCCAACCAGGCGCCGCAGATCATCCTGTCGCTGTTCCAGTAGATCTCAGCCGAATCGTCGGCTCCCCTGGCCGATGACGACACGGGCCGGGCGACGCCGAGGCATATTGGCCCGTTCGCCGAAGCCGTACAGCGCAAGCAGGGACTGAATAAGCGACTTCGGAAAGATCATCGTCTTGCTCCTGTCTGGCAGGACCAAAACACGATTCGCAAATCTTCGTTCCTGACCCGGACGTTAATGGCCCGTTGAGCCCGTTGTGCGAAAGTGACGCCAGGAGTTTAACGTGGCGGTCAACAACGGTTATCTGGCTGGACTGTATGGGGGAAGCTACGACCCCGCGCAGTCGGCCGCCCTGACGAAATCGGCCGCCAGGAAGCCCCAGCCCACGGCACCGTGGAGCACGGCCGCGCAGGCGACGGCACCCAAGGCCGATGCCCTGGTCCGTCAGGCGCTGGGCGGTCGCGCGTTCGTCGATGAAGACGCCGCCCGACTGGATGTGAAGGGCGCGTCCGCCGACTACAAGAAGCTGTTCGCCCTCTATCAGGGCCTCGATACCCTCAACGCCCTGGCCAACCGGGCCACGACCAAGGGGCTGTCACCGACCGAACTCGCACAGGTCCAGAAGCGTTTCGCGGCCGGGCTGCAAGAGATCGGTGCCTATCTGCCCAAGGCGGATTTCGAGGCGTTGCGTCTGGTGCAGGGCACCTCCACCAGCCTGTCCAAGACGACGGCCGCGGTGCCGAAGGACAGCGCCAACTCCATCACCGGCCCGATCCACGAAGGCTCGGTGGACACGCCCGTGGCCGCCTTTGCCGGAGACACGCGGTTCAGCATCACGATCAAGGTGCCCGCCGGTCTGTCGACCGCGACGACCAGCATCGCCATCGACCTGTCCGAACTGGGTTCCGCGCCGCGCACGCTGGATGCCGTGACCGGGCTCATCAACGGAAAGCTGCAGGCCGCCGGGTTCCAGACCCGCATCGGCCGCGACCAGATCAAGGCGGAACCCAAGACCGTCACCGTCAACGGCAAGCCCGTGACCCTGCCGGCCGGGCCGGACAAATGGGCCCTGGCGATCCGGGGGACCTCGACCGAGACCGTCGGCTTCTCCGCGCCCGACACCTCCGATGCCGTCTATGTCGTGCAGTCGGCAGGCGCGGCCGCCCAGACCACCACGACAACGGTCAATGGCGTCAAGACCACCAAGACGACCGTGCCCGCCAGCACGGTCAATCAGCTGCTCAAGTTCCAGAGCGACGGCGGGACCGCCACGGCCCCCACGGGCGGCAACATCGGCGAGACCCGCTGGGTCGCCGGTCGGCTGTCGCAGGAAAAGCTGCCGGACGACGTCAAGACCGTCCGCGCCAGCGCTGTGGGACCGGACGGATCCCTATGGCTGGTGGCCGACGTCGAATCCGGCCCCGCCAACCAGCCGATCAAGGGCAGCCAGGACGTGGCGCTGCTGAAATACGACACCGCCGGGCGGCTGATCGCGACGCGGACCCTGGGCGCGGCGTCGAGCGCCAGCGGGTTCGCCCTGGCGGTCGACGCCGACGGAACTGTCGCCGTGGCCGGTTCGGTCACAGGCTCGCTCAACACCTCGACCACCGATGCGGGCAAGACAGGAGAGGCGGCGACCGTCGCCGACAGCTTCGTCACCGTGTTCGACAAGGACGGACAGGAACAGTGGACCCAGCGTCGGGGCGCGCGCGCCGCCGACGAGGCCACCAGCGTCACCTTCGGAGCCAATGGCCTGGTCTATATCGGCGGCCGGGCCAAGTCGGCGCTAACCGGCTCGACCGCAATCGGGGGATGGGACGGTTATGTCCAGGCCTTCAAGGCCGGTGAGCCCTATCCCACGGCCGGCATCGTCCCCAAGGTCATCGGACAGGCCCAGTTCGGGACAAGTTCCGACGACGGAGTCGACGCCGTGACCGTCGACGGATCCAGTCTCTATACCGCCGGGGTCGAGAACGGCCGGGCCGTCGTGCGGCGCTTCTCCCTGGACGCATCGGGTGTGCCCAGTCTGGCCTCGACGCGAGACCTGGGCGTGATCGCGGGCGAGATCGCCGGGCTGTCGGTCTCGAACGGCAAGGTCATCCTGACCGGCACCAGCCGCGACAGCGGCCTTTCCGCCGGCACCACGACCCGGGCAAACTCCGGTGGCAAGGATGTCTTCGTCGCGGCCCTGTCCACCAACCTCGTCGCCGCCGGCACCGATCGGCTGACCTGGTATGGCCAGGCCGGCGAGGATTCGGCCGCCGATGTGAAGGTCGTGGATGGCAAGGTCTGGATCACCGGGATCGCCAACCGCGCGGCGGACGCCAAGGACACGGACCCGACCAACGCCTATCTGACCCGGCTCGATCCCCTGACCGGTGCGGTGGAATACACGCGGACATGGTCCGGCGACGCCGATCAGGCCAAGCCGATGACCCTGGCCGTGGCCAGGAACGGGGCGAGCGTGCTGGACCGGCTCGGGCTGCCGCAGGGCGAGATCGATCAGTCGGATTCCAAGCTGCTGACGGCCGCGACCTCCGCGCGCGTCGGGGACCGGTTCTACATCAGCCCGGCGGACGGCGGCCGTGCCGCGGCCGTCACCATCGACGCCAAGGACACCCTGGCGACCCTGGCCCGCAAGATCAGCGTGGCCTCCGCCGGCAAGCTGAAGGTCACCATCGCCTCCGAGGGGGGCACCGCCACCGGCAAGGACGGTACGACGACCACCACGACCGGCGGTCTGCAACGGCTGTCCATCACGGCCAAGGACGGCAAGACCGGTGCAGTGCTGACCTCGGGGGAGACGGGGCGCGACGCCCTGCTGGGTCTGGGGCTTTCGCCCGGCTACATCGGGCTGGCGGTGGGGGACACCAAGACCCGGACCTATGGCCTCGGCCTGCCCTCCAACCTGACCCTGTCGAACGCCGATACCATCAAGGCGGCCGGGGAAAAGCTGCAGGGCGCGATGAAGGCGGTTCGCGACGCCTATCGCGGCCTGGCCACGCAGGCCACGAACGCGTCGGCCAGTGGCCCGGTCCCCACCTATCTGACCAACCAGATTTCAAACTATCAGGCCGCGCTTTCGCGTCTCACAGGTTCCTGAGGACAGGCGGCCTTCCCGGTTGACGCATGGGGGGCGCGCGGGGTTATTGAGCCCTGACGCTTTCGCCGCCCCCGAGTGCCCCGGACCATGCAGCTTCCCAACGACAATCGGGTGATCCTGGCCATCGGTGCCGGCGTGGCGATCCTGGCCGCGATCGTGCTGGCCCTGATCTTCGGCGGCAGGAAGGATCAGACCCAGGCTCCGCCGGTGGACAGGCCCGCCGGCCTCCAGGTCGATCTGGCCGATGCCCCGTCGCTGGAGCCGACGCGCGAGCTGCGCTGTTTCGTCGACGGTCAGTTCGTCGGCATGGCGACCCTGGCCGACTGTGCCCGGCGCAATGGACTGGCCACCGACGGCCTGGATGTCGGCCTGGACGCCAGCGGAAATCTGGCGGCGGCCCCGACGGCGTCGTTCGCGCCGCCGCCGGACCTGCCGACGTCCGAGGTCGCGGACCTGAACGACGGGCTCGACACGCCCGAGGCGACCCTGCCCGAGAAACCCGGCGGCCAGGCCGAGCGCGAGCCCCAGGTCCAGCGCGCGTCGGGCGCGCCCTGCCTGCGCTACACGGGTTCGGAATGGCGCCAGATCTCGACCGACATGAGTCTGGGCCAGTGCGTCCAGGCGCTTTACGCCGGCACCTGCGTTTCGCCCGGAGACGCCCAGTATGGCCAGCACGGCAGTCTGACGCTGCGTCTGGTGCCGCGTCGGGTCGAACAGTCCAACGACAACACCCGATTCCGCATCCTGGCCGACCAGGACCGGAACTGCCAGTTCCCGGACCTGAAATGATGCGCGCGATGGTTCGCGTCCTGCTTCTTTCCGCCTTCGCTGCGACCGGCTGTGCCGAGAAGCTGAAGGCGCCGTATGACAAGGGCGTCTGCTATGCCCTGGGCACGCCCGAGGGCCAGGATCCCCAGTTCAACGTCGTGGCCCGCGATCAGCCGGCGATCGAATACTGCGCCGCGCGCCTTGAGGAGATGCGGGCCCGGTTCCTGGGCATGGGCGGCAACAAGCGTGAGGTGATCGGGTCCTATCAGGGCCGTTTCATCTTCGTCGATGGACGCGGCGTGTCCTATGGCAAGTCGCTGGACGGAATCCGTTTCTTCGCCCTGGCCCGCACGGGCGACGGTCGCCTGGCAGTGCCCCAGGCGATCGAGCGCGAGACCAACGGTCTCAGCATCATCGAGGAAGCAGCGCCGCCCACGCCCCCGGCGGGCTAGAACGAAACCGGAACACGTGTTAACGATCGCGACGGGCAGACCCGCGTGGTCGAGATTTCAGAAAGAGAACCAAGCTCATGGCGGGAAGCGTCAACAAGGTCATCCTGGTCGGCAATCTGGGGCGCGACCCTGAAATCCGGTCGATGCCGAACGGCGACCGGATCGCCAATATGTCGATCGCCACGTCGGAGACCTGGCGCGACAAGTCCTCGGGCGAGAAGAAGGAAAAGACCGAATGGCACCGGGTCTCGATCTTCAACGACAACATCGTCAAGGTCGTTGAAAACTATGTGAAAAAGGGCACCACCGTCTATATCGAGGGCCAGCTGCAGACCCGGAAATGGACCGACAAGGACGGTGTCGAGAAATACACGACCGAGGTCATCGTCGGCCGGTTCAACGGCCAGCTGACCCTGCTGGGCGGCCGCGACGGGGGCGGGGCCTCGCAGGGTGGCGGCGGGGGTCGCGGCGGCGACGACGACTATTCGTCCGGCTTCTCGACCGGCGGGGCGAACAAGCCCAGCGGCCCGCGCGAAAGCTACGACCTGAACGACGACATTCCGTTCTAGGGTCTGACCGACACCCTGTTCGCCCCCAGTCGCCGCACCACCTCGGCCCGGTCGGCGGCGGACAGGTCCATGCGGGCGGCTTCGGTGTATCTCTCACGGGCCTGATCGCGGCGACCTTGCGCCTCCAGTGCCCGGCCCCAGGCTAGGTGCAGGGCACCCCAGCGGGGGGCGCGGTCGGCGGCGGCGCGGTATTTGCGGATCGCGCCGCCTTCGTCGCCCTGCGCCATCAGGGCGTCGCCCCAGTGCTTTTGAGGGTCCGCCCAGCGAGGACCGCGCTCGACGGCCTGTTCGTAGAAGTCGATGGCCCCGGCGATGTCGCCGCGCGCCATCAGCATCTGGCCGCGTTCGGCGAAGGCGAAGGGCAGGGACGGCCCCTGCCGCCGCGCCTCGGCCGACCAGCGGTCCGCCGCCGCCCGATCCCCCGCCAGCTCCGCGATCCGCGCCCGCGTCGTGAGGCAGCGATAGCAGCTGGTCGGCGTCCGCCCGATCAGGGCAGCGGCTTCGTCCAGCCGACCCATCCGCGCCATGACCTCAGCTATCCGGGGCCAGATCACCATCGGTATCTGCGCGATGTATTCGGGCTGGCTCACGACGGCCTCCCAGGCCTGCAGCTCCGCCAGGGCCTGCGGCCACAGCTCGCGCGCTATCAGAAGGTCGGCGCTTGGGATCGACAGACCGTAGTACCCCCCGGTGATCCGGTAACTCTGGATCGCCGACGCGACCCCGACGTCCGTCAGGACCCTTCGGGCCTGGGCGAGGTCATGCGCGGCGACCAGAAGTCTGGCTTGAAACAATGGGGCGGCCCGAACACTTCCCGCGTAGTCCGGTTTGCCTGCCAGCGTGCCAGCCAGATCCGCCGCACCCACCGCGTCTCCCTGATAATCGGCGATCAAGGCCCGGTTGACGATCTCGATAATCTCGGCGGGGCCGGGCTGCAGGTCTCGGCGGCCGGGCCCGCTCAGGATGCGGACGGCTCGGGTCCGGGCTGCCAGCGCGCGTTCCAGATCGCCAGCGGCGTGATACCAGGTCGCCAGGTTGTTATCGGCCGGTGCAAACTCGGGATAGATTTCGAGCGCGCGTCTGCCAAGGCCGATGGCTTGATCGAAATCACCCTGCCTGGCTGCGTCGATACCCAAGGCCATAATGGCATAGGCGCGATCCAGCGCCCCCCCTCCAGTGGCCAGCTTCCTCATGACAGCCAGTCCCTCGTCTCGCCGTCCCCCGTTCTGGAGGTACCAGCCGTACCGATAGGGCTGGGTCATCTCATAGATGGCCTCGGCGGCGCCCTGCACCAGGGCGTCCAGATCACCGGTCGGGCTGACGATGGTGCGACCGCCGCCGGACGGGGTTCGCACCGTCATGGACAGGCCTTCACCCGCCCGCGTCACCTCGCCGGAAATGACCGTCTCGCGACCCAGGGCACCCCGCAGCCAGCGATCCAGTTCGCCGATGGAGACGCCCGTGGAGGGGATTTCCACGCTGACGTCCCCCTGCCAGTTGCTGGCATAGGTATTGGCGGCGCGGGCCGAATCCGTCTCCGCCTGAAGCCGGTTGAGCCGGTCCAGCAGTTGCGAGGAGACGGCCCGGCTATCCAGCCCCCGCTGGGCCAGATCGGGCGGTGTCGTCAGCGGCTGGATGACCAGGCCGCTGGCCTGTCGGGCGTTCCAGACGAACCCCAACACGCCCGCTGCGAGCAGAAGAACGACGACGGCAATGGCGATGTCCCGCACCGCCTTGATCCGGTTCCGGAACCGCTCGTTGCGGGCGAGGCCGATCTGTTCGCGGGACAGGTTGGCCTCTTCACGGGCGACATCGATCTGCTCGCGCATCAGGGCGGCATTGATGCGAAGCACCTCCAACGCAGCATCGCCGGGCGTCTGGCCGCTGGCGGCGATCTCCATGGCGATCTCGACGGGATCGGGCGTGGAGGGGGCGGCCGGTCGCGGGCGACGAGGCCGTCCGGTCGGCTTGTTTGTGTCGGTCATGATCAGGTCCTCGCCCCCAGCCGCCGCACCACCTCGGCCCGGTCGGCGGCGGAGAGGTCCATGCGGGCGGCCTGCTCATACTTCTCACGGGCCTGATCGCGGCGACCTTGCGCCTCCAGTGCCCGGCCCCAGGCCAGGTGCAGGGCACCCCAGCGCGGGGCCCGGTCGGCAGCGGCGCGGTATTTGCGGATCGCCCCGCCTTCGTCGCCCCGAGCCATCAGGGCGTCGCCCCAGTACTTTTGAGGGTCCGCCCAGCGAGGGCCGCGTTCGATGGCCTGTTCATAGAAATCGATGGCCCCGTCCAGGTCGCCGCGCGCCATCAGCATCTGGCCGCGTTCGGCAAAGGCGAAGGGCAGGGACGGCCCCTGCCGCCGCGCCTCGGCCGACCAACGATCCGCCGACGCCCGATCCCCCGCCAGCTCCGCGATCCGCGCCCGCTCGCGCACACACAGGTAACAGTCCAGAGGCGTGGCGGCGATCAGGGCCTGGGCCCCGGCCAGATCACCGGTCCGGGCCCGGGCGTAGGCGAGGCGGGGCCAGATGGAGGTCATACGGTCCGTCCTGTCGCGCAGGTCCAGGGTCGGGGCCACCTCTGTCTCGAAGGCCTCCAACGCCGCCAGGGCCTGCGGCCACTGATCCCGGCTCGCCGCCGCCGCGGCCCGGAGAGCGAGCAGGGGGTCGCCCATGCCCGGACGGCCCGGGGTCCTGAGGTTCTGCTCCTCGATCAGGCGCGACAGCGCCGAAGGCTGGTGGAGCGCGATCAGGGCCGCCATGCGCAGATCGCGAGGATTCGTGGTGCCCGGTTGGCCGCTGTTCAGGACGCGAGTCCAGAGATCCTGTGCCTGCCGCCAATCCCCTTGAAGTTCCGCCGCTCGGGCGGCGAAGACGAGGGGCAGGCGTTGCCGCCTGTTTTCGGCGGTCTTGGCCCGGTTGTGCGGTTTGGACCAGGAAGCCCCCACGCGCTGACTATGACCGAGTGCGGCCTCGGCATGTCCGACGGACAGGCAGGAGTCGGCCAGGTTGCCCCGAAAGACGGGGTGATCCGGGTCGATCTCGAGGACGGCCTCGAGAATGGGGATGGAGTCCCGCGTTGTCGTGTCCCTGGCTACGGCAAAACCATTGTAGGCCCAGAGGCGTTCGGTCTGCGACGGACTGTCCAGCAGGGCCGTTAGGATGGCCCGGCTGCGACTGTAAAGCGCCCGCTGCTCCGGGCCGTCAGACAGGTCCTGGCCCGTGGTCCGGAGATACTGTGAATAGCGATAGGGCTGGGTCTGTTCATAGACCTGTTCGGCCGCCTGTTTCATCAGGGCTTCGGGCCGATCAGCCGGGCCCCGCAACCTGACCGCCTTGCCGTCGCTGGTGCGGACCACCAGTTCCAGTCCGTCCCCGGTTCGGCTCAGGCCGCCGTTGATGAAGGTCTCCTGGCCCAGCCAGCGGGTCAGGGCGGTATAGGCGCCGGTCAGCGACAGGCCGCCCGCCTCGACCTCGACGGTGATGGCCCCGCTCCAGTCGTTGCGGAAACTGGCCGCCGGCCGGGGTGAGACGGTCGCCGCCTCCAGCCGGACCAGTTCGTCCTGGAACAGGGCGGCGACGGCGCGGCCGTCCAGACCGTCCTCGACCAGCTCCGGCGGGACGGAGAAGGGCTGGATCACCAGACCGGTCGTCCGGCTGGCACTCCAGACCACGGCCCCGACCGCCACCACGAGGGCGACGACCATGGCGGCGATGGCGATGTCGCGGATGGAGCGGATGCGGTTGCGGAAGATCTCGTTACGGGCCAGCACGCCCTGATGCGTCAGAAGCGCGGCATTGGCGTGAAGCACCGCCATGGCCGCCTCCGCCGGAGTCTTGCCCGTGGCGGCGATCTCCATGGCGATCTCGACCGGATCGGGTGTGGTGGGGGCCGCCGGTCGCGGACGCGCCTTGCGCCCCTTGGGTTTGTCGATCGTCATCCGGCCCCCCGTGCGCTTACGGTGCAGCTTGCCAAAACCGGACGCGAGGTCAAACCCCGTTTGGCGTATCAGGCCGGGGTCGAACCTTGAAACCGAAACGCCCTGTCACCTGGTGTGACGCGCCCTGGTGCCCCCATTGTGCGATAGGCCTTGCGTGCCCGTGATTCCCGACAAGCCCCACAGCCCGCTGACCCTGATGGAGATCGGCGCGATCGTCGCCATCGTGGTGATCTGGGGGGCGAACAATGCGGCGGCCAAGGTGGCGACCGACGTCCTGCCGCCGCTTCTGACGGGTGCGCTGCGGTTCGCGATCGCGTCGGTCTGCCTGATCCCGTTCGTGCGACCGCCGTTTCCGAACTGGAAAAGCCTGCTGCTGATCGTGGTGATCGGAGGGCCGCTTCATTACGGCCTGCTGTATCTGGGATTTTCACTGGCCGAGGATGTCAGCCCGGTGTCGGTGGCCTCGCAGCTGTGGATCCCCTTCACCGCCGTGTTCGCCTTCCTGTTGCTCGGCGAGCGTCTGTCGAGGGCGGCCCTGGCGGGGCTGGTGGTGGCGTTCGCCGGCGTGGTCTGGATGACGGCCGATCCGCACGCCCTGCATGACTGGCCGGCCATTCTGATCGTCGCGGCCGCCAGCGCCTGCTGGGCCGTGACCACGGTGATCGCGCGGCGCACGACCTCTATCCCGCCGTTGAAGATGCAGGGGCTGCTGGCCCTGTTCGCCCTGCCGACCCTGGCCTTCGGCTCCGCCTTCACCGAACACGGTCAGGTCGAGGCCGTCCGGGCGGCGACGCCGCTGATCTGGATCTGCCTGCTGTGGGCCGGGGTCGTGTCGTCGGTGTTCGCCACCTCGATGGTCTTCTGGCTGGTGCAGAAGCGCGAGGCGGGGCGGGTGACGCCCTATTTCCTCGCCACCCCGGTGGTGTCCATCGCCATCGGCTGGGGGTTCCTGGGCGACGTCCTGACGCCGCAGATCCTCGCCGGTTCCGCCCTGACCATGGGCGGGGTCGCGGTCGTGGCCCTGGCGGAGCGGGGCCTGCGCGCCGGTGCCGCCAAGGCCTGATGGGTCGTCCTAGCCCGCCGCCATGACCCCGCAGACCACGCGGTCGCCCGCGCCGCCGATCGGCTGGGAGGTGTGGTCGTCGGCGTTGGCGTGGATCACGATGGCCGAGCCGTCCGCGTCCCACAGCCATTCGCCCGGGCCTTCGTCGGCGATGCGGGCGCGGGTGGTGAACAGTTCGGCCGAGACCGAGCCATCGGCGGCGGCGAAGATGTTGGGCAGGTCGCCGTCGTCGGGACCCCCGGCGTTCAGCAGGCCGTGCGGTTTTGCCGGCATGCCGTGGTTCACATGGGCACCGGCTGCGGTGAAGGTCGGCGTGCACTGGCCCACCGAATGAATGTGCACCCCATGCCAGCCCGGCGTCAGGCCGGTCGCCTCGATACGGATCAGAAGGCCCGTCGCGCCTTGCGTCAGGACGGCGCGACCGACCCGGGCGCCCGCGGCGTTGACCAGCGTCGCCTCGCCGAAATCGCCCGGCGAGGCGCGTGCCATCACGTGGTCGCCATAGTCATTGGCCGTGACGCTGACACAGGCGCCCAGGGGCAGAGCCAGCAGGGTCAGGGAGAGCAGAGCCTTGCGCATCGTTTTCGTCCTTTCACGGATGGGGTCGAAACCCGGAAAAAGCCTGCGAAACTTTGCTTCGCCGACCCCCGGATGCTAGAAATCACCTTAGCGGATCACGTTCCGATTCCGGCCATTTAAAGCCAGATTTCCTTGACTGACGACAGCTTCGACAATGACGCGCCCCTGCCTGTTCCATCGGGAGGGCCCTTCGATCCGGGCGGCGACATCTCCGTGATCTCCATCGAGGACGAGCTGAAACGCTCCTACCTCGACTATGCCATGAGCGTGATCGTCAGCCGGGCGCTGCCGGACGCGCGCGACGGCCTGAAACCGGTTCACCGTCGCATCCTGTATTCGATGCACGACCTGAACATGACGCCGGAGCGGTCGTATTCGAAATGCGCCCGCGTGGTCGGCGACGTGCTGGGCCGGTTCCACCCGCATGGCGACGCCTCGGTCTATATGGCCCTGGTCCGCATGGCCCAGCCCTTCTCGATGGGGCTGATGCTGATCGACGGCCAGGGCAATTTCGGCTCGGTCGACGGCGATATGCCGGCCTCGATGCGTTACACCGAGGCCCGGATGGCCCCGGCCGCCAGCGCCCTGTTGACCGACATCGACAAGGACACGGTCGATTTCCAGCCGAACTACGACGAAAAGGAGCTGGAACCCGTCGTCCTGCCGGCGCGGATTCCGAACCTGCTGGTCAATGGCGCAGGCGGCATCGCCGTCGGTATGGCGACCAACATTCCGCCGCATAACCTGGGCGAGATCGTTGACGCGCTCGTCGCCCTGCTGGACGACCCGAACATTTCCGACGACGCCCTTCTCGACATTGTCCCGGGGCCAGACTTTCCGACCGGCGGCGAGATCCTGGGCCGCACCGCACCCCGCAATGCCCTGCGCGAAGGCCGGGGCTCGGTCGTCGTGCGCGGCGTCGCGTCGGTCGAGACGATCCGCAAGGACCGCGAGGCCATCGTGGTCACCGAACTGCCGTTCCAGGTCAACAAACAGACCCTGATCGAACGCATCGCCGAAATGGTCCGCGAAAAGCGTCTGGAAGGCATCTCCGACGTCCGCGACGAATCCGACCGCGCGGGCATGCGGATCGTCATCGAGCTGAAGCGCGATGCGTCCGGCGACGTGATCCTGAACCAGCTGTGGCGCTATACCGCCATGCAGTCGTCGTTCGGCGTCAACATGCTGGCCCTGAACCATGGCCGTCCCGAGCAGATGGGCCTGCGCAAGCTGCTCGAGGTCTTCCTGGAGTTCCGGGAGGAAGTCGTCGTCCGCCGGGTCAAGTTCGAACTGGCCAAGGCCCGCGACCGCGGCCATGTCCTGGTCGGTCTGGCCGTCGCCGTCGCCAACATCGACGAGGTCATCCACATCATCCGCTCGTCGGCCGATCCGGCCGAGGCGCGCGAGCGGCTGCAGGCCAGGGCCTGGCCCGTCGGTGACATGATCGCCCTGGTCGAGCTGATCGCCGATCCGCGTTCGGTCCTGATCGACGGCGACAGCCTGAAGCTGACCGACGAACAGGCCCGCGCCATCCTGGGCCTGACGCTCAGCCGCCTGACCGGCCTCGGCCGCGACGACATCTTCGGCGAGGCGAGGGGTCTGGCCGACACCATCCAGGGCCACCTGACCATCCTGTCGGACCGCAAGAACATCCTGGCGATCATCCGCGAGGACCTGCTGGACGTCCGCAACCAGTTCGCCGTGCCGCGCCGCACCGTCATCGGCGAGGGCGACTTCGAGCTGGAAGACGAGGATCTGATCCCGCGCGAGGACATGGTCGTGACCGTGACCCATGGCGGCTACGTCAAGCGGGTGGCGCTCAACGCCTATCGGACCCAGCACCGTGGCGGCAAGGGCAAGTCCGGCATGACGATGAAGGACGAGGACGCCGTCGTCGGCGTCTTCTCCGCCTCGACCCACACGCCGGTGCTGTTCTTCGCGACCAACGGCAAGGCCTACAAGCTGAAGGTCTGGCGTCTGCCGCTGGGCGCGCCGACCTCGCGCGGCAAGGCCTTCGTCAACCTGCTGCCGATCGAGCCGGGCGACAGCATCATGAACGTCCTGCCCCTGCCCGAGGACGAGACGACCTGGGGCGATTACGACATCATGTTCGCCACCCGCTCGGGCGATGTGCGCCGCAACAAGCTCAGCGACTTCGCCACCGTCAACCGGGCTGGCAAGATCGCGATGAAGCTGGAAGACGGCGATCACATGGTGGGCGTGGCCCTGTGCACGGCCGAGGACGACGTCCTGCTGACGACCGCCCTGGGCCGCGCCATCCGCTTCAAGGCCGACGACGTGCGGGTGTTCAAGGGCCGGGATTCGACCGGCGTCCGGGGCGTGCGTCTGCAAGGCGACGACGCCGTTATCTCGATGGCCGTGCTCGGCCGGGTCGATGCCACGCCCGATGAGCGGGCGGCCTATGTGAAGCACGCCAACGCCATGCGTCGGGCGACCGACGGCGAGGACGACACCGCCGTCGCCGAGGCGGATGACGAGGCGGAAGGCTCGGGCGACGCCGCCCTGTCGGTCGAGCGGATCGCCGAACTTGGTGCGGCCGAGCAGTTCATCCTGACGGTCACCGAGACGGGCTTCGGCAAGCGATCCTCCGCCTATGAATACCGGCGCACCGGTCGGGGCGGGCAGGGGCTGACGGCCCATGGACTGGGCGGTCGCGCGGGCACACGTCTGGCTGCCGCCTTCCCGGTCGAGGAAACCGACGACCTGCTGCTGGTCACCTCCAACGGCCAGATGATCCGCACGCGCGTGGGCCAGGTCCGGATCGTGGGTCGCTCGTCGCAGGGCGTGACCATCTTCCGCACCGCCGAGGGCGAGCGGGTGGTGTCGGTCGAACGGCTGGCCGAGACGGGCGGCGGGGATGAGTCCGATGTCGAGGGTGACGGCGAAGGCTAGTCCCTCTCCCGGCGGGAGAGGGCTTGAGGCTCGCAGAGCGCAGCGATGCGTCTCAGCCGAAAGGGTGAGGGGTTTCCGCTCAGCTTTTGGCAACGTCCCCTCACCCTTTCGCGCCAGAACGACGGCTTCGCCGCCGTGCGCTCAAGCCCTCTCCCGCCGGGAGAGGGAGGCATGACCACACTCCTGATCGACGGCCTGCCGGCCACCGAGGCGGACCTCCACTACCTCGCCCTGGTCAACTACGGGGCCTACACCTCATTTCGGATCGAGGAGGGGGGTGTGCGGGGCCTGGCCCTGCATCTGGGGCGGCTGGAGGCCTCTTCGGTCGAACTGTTCGGCGCGGCGGTGGGCGAGGCCCGGTTGCGCGAGGTGCTGCGGGCGGCGCTGGCCGGACGGGACGCGGCCTGGGTGCGTCTCAGCCTGTTCTCGCCGGACATCTGGCCCCGGATGCCGTCAGGAACCGGCGTGCCCAGGGTCATGACGTCGGTTTCGCCGCCACCGCCGCCCCTGGCCGACAGTCTGCGCCTGCAGGTCCGGACCTATGGGCGCGAGGAACCGCACATCAAGCATACGGCCAGCATGGGCCTGATCCGGGCCCGCCGATCCGCCCGCACGGACGGTTTCGACGACGCCCTGTTCGCGGATCCGGACGGCGTGGTTTCGGAAGGCAGCAGCTGGAACATCGGCTTCGTCGCGGGTGACACCGTGGTCTGGCCCCAGGCCCCGATGCTGGCGGGCGTGGCCCAGGCCCTGATCGCGCAGGAGCTTTCCCGGGCCGGTCTGGACCAGCGCACCGCGCCGGTGAATGTCGCGGACCTCGCAGGCTTCGATGCCGCCTTCATCTGCAACAGCGCGACCCCGGCCTGCCCGGTGACCGCCATCGGCGACCAGACGTTCGACGCGAACCCGGACCTGATCGACCGCATCCGCGCCGCCTGGGCGGCGAACCCGATCGAGCCGATCTGACGGCTCGACCGGCCAGTCGCCCGATCTAGCGGCGACGCGGCGTGAACAGGTCGCCCAGACGGTCGGGCGTGCCCTCGATCCGCTCCAGGTGCGGGTATTTCAGACCGTCATGATAGTCGAAAGTCACGGTGCGGAAATGGGTGCCGTCCTTGACGATCAGCTCGATCTTCCGGTCCGTGCCTTTGGCGGCGGTCACGGCATCGGCCAGACGCGAGGCCGAGGCCTCCTCGCCGTTGATGGCGATGATCTGCATCCCGCTGGCCAGTCCCTGCTGGAAGGCCAGGCCGTTCCACATCACGCCCCCGATCTGGTTGGTCGCGCTGGTCTGGAAGCCAAGCGAATAGGTGAAGTCGTTGCGGTGGTATTCTGCGTACAGCGTCTTCTGATAGTCGCTGGGCGTATCGGTATAGACCAGCCGGTACCCGCCGCGCTCCAGACCATCCAGCGGCGCGCCGGGGCCGTGGCCGTCCAGGCGGGTCCGCAGGAAGGTCGCCCAGTCGTATTCGACCACGCCGTTCAGCGCCGCGACCACGTCGTCGAAGGTGTAGGGGTTCTCGTCGAAGGCCCCGTCGTTCATGCCGTAGAAGGCGCGCGCGAAATCATCCAGCGATTTGCGGCCATTGGTGCGCTCGCGGATCAGGGTGTCGGCGTCCAGCCAGATCAGCTGACCCTCGACATAGTAGTCCTCGCTGCGCTGCCAGGCGCGCCAGCCGATCGGGCGGCGCTGCTGGATGATCGGGTCATTGGTCGTGTCCTGCATCGCGCGCCATTCGCGCCCGACGGTGTTGTCATAGGTCGCCGCGTCGAGGGCCAGGGCGTCCAGCGCCTGCTCACGGGAATGCAGGCCTGACCGGGCGGCCAGCACCTTGCCCCAGAACTGGTTCTGTCCCTCGTAGACCCACAGCAGCGAGTCCTGCATCGGCGTGTTGTAGTTCGGGACCATCTGACCCATCGGGCGACGATATTTGCCGTCCCAGGAGTGATCGTATTCGTGCGGCAGCAGATCGCGGTCGCCGAGCCGGGATTCCCAGTCGGTGAAGAAGCCGGGATCGACGCTGTTCTCCGATGACCGGTGATGCTCCAGCCCGATCCCGCCCAGACGGTCGGTGATGGCCACCAGGAAATCGTAGTGATCATAGTGGCGCGCGCCGTGCAGCCGGTCGGCCTGCTGGACCAGATTGCGCAGGATCGTGATCTGCTCGTCCGTCGCGGCCAGGTTTTCCTCGGCATCGGCCACAAGGTTCAGCCGCACGGGCGAGCGGCCGCCCGGATCCAGATCGATCTGGCGGAAATGTTCTCCGGCGAACAGGGGGCTGTCGACCAGCACGTCCAGCGGCACGGGCTTGAAGGTGGTGACGGCCCCGTCGGTGGTCCCGGTCTCCAGGGCGGTGCCGAACTTCCAGCCATCGGGCAGGGTCAGGGTGGCCTGGGCCGTGATGTTCCGGTGGAAGCGCCCGGCCGGATACAGCAGCATCTTTTCCCACTGCACGTTCAGCATCTCGGCCGTCATGGTGACCCGACCCTGGCTTTGGGTCGTGGGCGACAGGTGCTGGAAGGTGGCGACGACCTCGGTCGCGCCGGCCGGGACCTCGATGTGGAAGGCGAAGGGGTTGAGCGTATCGCGCACCCATTCGACCCTCTGGCCGTTAGCGGTGAAGATCAGGCCGCCCAGCTGGGTGATCGGCCCGGTCGGACCGTGTTCGCCCGGCAACCATTCGGGGAAGAACAGGGTCAGCGGTCCCGCGCCCTCGACCGGGATGGTCTCACGCACCTGATAGATGCGGCGGTTCAGGTCGGTCGCATCGACCTCCAGCCGCACGACGCCGGGCCAGGCCTGATCGACGACGGCGGGGATGGCTTGCGGGGTCTGCGGATGGCCGGCGTAGGCATCGACCTGGGCCAGGGCGGGGGTCGAGGCGAGCACGAGGGTCGCAAGGCAAACCGGGAGAGCGAGACGCTTCATGAAGGGTTTCCGGGAAGGGCGTCGGGAAGGCCCCTTCGCTTGGCGGCGCGAGATCACGCCTGTCCGGTCACCGCGTCAAGCCTTGCCGCCGGGACGGATCACGATGCCGGTGTGACGTCCAGCAGTTCGACCTTGAACAGCAGGGTCGAGTTCGGCGGCAGTTCGTCCCCGCCGACCCAGCGGTCGCCGTAGCCCAGCGATGCGGGGATGGCGAAATAGAAGGTCTCGCCGACGTGCATCAGGGCCACGCCCTCGGTCCAGCCGCGGATGACGCGGTTCAGCGGGAACTCGGCCGGTTCGCCGCGGTCGTAGGAGCTGTCGAACTTGCGCCCGTCGATAAAGGTGCCCTCGTAGTGAACCTTGACCGTGTCGGTGGCGGTGGGCTGGCGACCTTCGGGATGGGCGCGGCCCTCGCGGCGATACTGCAGGCCCGATGCGGTGGTCGTCCATCCTCGACGCTGGCCGTTCCAGGCGAGATAGGCGGCCTGACCGGCCTCGTACTCGGCCGGGGTCGAATGGGCGGACGGGTCGGGCGTCGGCACGGGCGCTGTGGCACAGGCGGCGAGCGCCAGGGTTGCCAGAGAAAGGGGGGCGAAGAGGGCGGGGGCGTTCAGCTTCATGCCGGAAGGCTTAGCAGCGTCTCCTCCCCGTCGCTAGGCGGCCGCATCCAGACGATCGCGCCGTGCCTTGAGAAACAGCGCCTCGGCCGGGGACGGCCCCAGCGCGAGGGCGGTGTCATAGGCCTGGCGCGCGTCCCTGTCCCGTCCCAGGCGGGCGAACATCCCGGCGCGGGCGGCGTGCAGCGGCAGCCAGCCTTGCACGTCGATGCCGAGCAGGGCGTCGAGTGCGGCGGCCGGGCCCTCGATCTCGGCCAGGGCCACGGCACGGTTGGTGCGGATCACCGGGTCGTCACGCTGGAGCAGCAGCAGGTTGTAGAGCCCCAGGATGGCGGCCCAGTCGGTGCGCCCGGTCCTGGCGCGGTCGGCGTGGGCACCGTGGATCGCCGCCTGAAGCGCGCGCGGGCCGGGCACGGTACGCCGGGCGTGGGACGCGGCGGCCGATCGGGCCATGAAGCGACCCGCCTCGGCGATCAGCGCCGCATCCCAGTCGGCCGTATTCTGCTCGGTCAGGGGAACCATGGCCCCGTCGGGGCTGAGGCGGGCGGGGCGGCGGGCCTCCGTATAGCGCACCGTGGCGGCCAGGGCCTGAGCCTCCGCATCGTCGGGGGCGAGACGGGCCAGCAGGCCGGTCAGGTTCAGCATTTCGGCGGCGAAATCGGCATGGGGACCGGCCCCGGCGGCGTCGGCGTGGGCCTGGGCATAGGCCACCTCCAGCGTCGACAGGACGGCGTCCATCCGCTCCGGCCAGCGGTCCGGGGAGGGGACATCATAGGGCACGCCCGCCTCGGCGATCTTCCTTTTGGCGCGAACCAGGCGCTGGGCCAGGGTCGGCTCCGGGGTCAGGAAGGCGGCGGCGACCTCGGCCGTGGACAGGCCGCAGACGGTCCGCAGGGTCAGGGCCGCCCGGGCATCCGGGCTGACGGCCGGGTGGCAGCAGACGAAGATCAGCCGCAGCCGCTCGTCGGGAATGGGCTCATCGAGCGCCATGACGTGATCCTCGGGGGTGGGTTCGGGTGCGGCGTCGTCGGGTCGCCAGGCGGCCGCCGTCGCGCGCCGTCGATAGCGGTCCAGCACCCGGCGACGGGCGACCGCATAGAGCCAGGCGGCTGGATCGGCGGGCGGTGCGTCGCCCCAGCGCTCAAGGGCACGGGCGCAGGCCTCGGCAAAGGCCTCCTCGGCCAGATCGAGATCGCGAAAGGCGGCGGCGAGGGCAGAGACCACCCGGCCGCCCGCATCCCGGAACGTCTGGTCGAGGAGACGGCTCACCGGGATCGATCAGCCCTGCGGCGGCGGGGCCAGCATGGGGCGGATCTCGATCGAGCCCGTCTTGGCGATCGGCAGCTTCTTCGCCCATTCGATGGCGGCGTCGAGGTCCGGCACATCGATCATATAGAGCCCGCCCAGCTGCTCGCGCGTCTCGGCGAACGGGCCATCGTGGACGGTGCGCCCGGACGGGGTGACCCGCACGGTGGTGGCGGTGTCGGGGCTCTTCAGGCCCGCCCCGCCGACGATGACGCCGGCGGCGCCCATCTCCTGGCCATAGGCGGTGTGGGCGGCGATGATGTCGAGCCAGGCCTGGCCGCTGTCGCCTTCGGGATAGGCCTCGGCGTGGGGTTCGTGGATCAGCAGGGCATATTGCATGGGGTCAGCCTCCGGTTTGGGTCGCCTGATCGGACGCTCCGATCCTGCACGACAACAGACAGACGCGCGAGGGTCGGCCGGATCGACAGGCCCGGCGGATTAATTCGAGGTCATGACGTCGAGTTAAAATGACTTCGCCCGGTCAGGGGGTCACTTTCGCCCCAGCCCCAGGGAGGAACCCACCATGACCAGGTCCATTACCGCCGCCTTCGCCATTATCGCCGCCGTCGCCGCGACCTTCGTCGCCGCCGTCCCCGCATCCGCCGCCGACGGGCCCGAGGTGCGCGTGCGTCGCGCCGCCGCCCGGATGGTGGTGATCGTCGAGGATCGCACCGATGTCGCCGTCGAGATCGAGCCCGGATCGGGCGGGCTGCCCCTGCCGACCGTGACCCGTTCCGGCAACGAGGTCCGCATCGACGGCGGTCTGGGTCGCAACCCGATCCGCAACTGCCGCACTGGCCCCGAAACCGCGCGTCAGCCGGGCGACGGGGCCTCGGTCGAGGTTCGCAACAAGGGTCGGGTCGATCTGTCGGCCGCGCCCCTGATCGTGGTGCGCACGCCCCGGACCGTGGATGTCAGCACTGAAGACTCGGCGATCTTCGGGGCCATCGGCCGGGGCGCGACCTCTGTCGCGCTGGGGGCCGGCGGTTGCGGCGACTGGACCATGGCCAACACCTCGGGCCACGCCGATCTGTCGGTCGGCGGATCGGGCAACATTCGCGCCGGGACGTCCGGTAGCCTGGAGGCCGCCATCGGCGGCTCGGGCCAGGTGACCGCCGGGGCGACGGGTGACCTGGACGCCTCGATCGGCGGATCGGGCACCATTATCGTCACCCGGGCAACGGGCGCGATCGAGGCCGCCATCGGCGGCTCCGGCGACGTGCGCGTCGGCGGCGGTCGTCCCCGTTCGGTCGAGGCCGCCATCGGCGGTTCGGGCGACATCGTGATCCAGGGCGACGCCGGCGCGCTGGAAGCCTCCATCGCCGGATCGGGCAACATCACGGTCACCGGGACGGTGGCCAGCCTGGACGCCAGCCTCGTCGGCGGCGGCGACGTCACGGTCGGCCGGGTCACCGGCCCGGTCTCCCAGTCCGTCATGGGCGGCGGACGGGTCCATATCGGCACCTGATCTCCCCCGGGTCAGAACGCCGTAGGGAGACGGCCCGGGAGCGTGGAACCCCCCGGGCCGTCTTTCCCACAGAAACCGGTTCGAAGCCCTTCGGCGCGCTTGACGAAACCGGACTCACTCGTCATAAGCGCCAACTCTTGTTGGACCGGCTGTGCAGCTCTCGGGTTGCAGACGCGGTTCGCAGGAACGACCCGGCCCGTTCTTTGTAGCGATCCAGGACTTCAACGGCCTTCGCGGGTGACTGCGTGGGCCGATCGTTTTTGCGGACGTGCGTACTCTGAAGGCACTCGTGCCTGAAGGCCTCCGGTCTTTGAAATGGTTCACAGGGACGCAGGTTCGCCTGCTTGGGAAATACGACCGATATGGATCAAAGCATCCGCATCAGGCTCAAGGCCTTCGATCACCGCGTCCTCGACTTTTCGACGCGCGAAATCGTCAACACAGCCAAGCGCACGGGCGCGACCGTTCGTGGTCCGATCCCGCTGCCGACCCTGATCGAAAAGTTCACCGTGAACCGCTCGCCGCACGTCGACAAGAAGTCGCGCGAGCAGTTTGAAATCCGCACGCACAAGCGTGTCCTCGACATCGTCGACCCCACCCCGCAGACCGTGGACGCGCTGATGAAGCTCGACCTGTCCGCCGGTGTGGACGTCGAGATCAAGATTTAAAGAAACAAAGGCGGGATCCGATATGCGCACGGGCGTGATCGCCAAGAAGCTGGGCATGACCCGCGTGTTCGCCGAAGACGGCGCACACGTTCCGGTCACTGTGCTCCAGCTCGACGACTGTCAGGTCGTCGGTCAACGCACTAAGGAGCGGGACGGCTACGTCGCCCTGCAGCTGGGTGCCGGGACCAAGAAGGCAAAGAACACCAACAAGGCTCAACGCACGACGTTTGCGAGTGCAGAGGTCGAGCCCAAGCACGTCGTCATGGAATTCCATGTTTCGGACGACGCGCTGATCGACGTCGGTGCGACCCTGTCGGCCGACCACTTCGTCGCCGGCCAGAAGGTCGACATCCAGGGCGAGACGATCGGCAAGGGCTTCCAGGGCGGCATGAAGCGCTGGAACTTCGGTGGTCTGCGCGCGACCCACGGCGTGTCCGTGTCGCACCGCTCGCTGGGCTCGACGGGTAACCGTCAGGACCCCGGCAAGACCTTCAAGGGCAAGAAGATGGCCGGACACCTGGGTGTCGAGACCATCACCACCCAGAACCTGACCATCGTCCGTGTGGACGCCGAGCGCGGCCTGATCCTGGTCAAGGGCGCTGTCCCGGGCCACGAAGGCAGCTGGGTCAAGGTCCGCGACGCGCACAAGAAGCCGCACGCCGACCTGCCGTTCCCCGGCTCGTTCAAGACCAGGGGCGGCGCTGCAGCCGCTCCGGCCGAAACGCCCGCTGAAGAGCCGGCCGCGGTCGAAACCGTCGAAGGCGGTGAAGCGTAATGAAACTCCCGGTCATCAAACTCGACGGCAAGGCCGCCGGTGACGTTGCGCTGTCGGATGTCGTCTTCGGCATCACCGACATCCGCGGCGATCTGCTGGCACGCTACGTCAACTGGCAACTGGCCAAGCGCCGCGCCGGCACCCACAAGGTCCAGACCCGGAACGAGAACTCTCGCACCGGCAAGAAGATGTACAAGCAAAAGGGCACCGGCGGCGCGCGTCACGGTTCGCGTCGTGCCCCGCAGTTCGTCGGCGGTTCGCGTGCCTTCGGCCCGATCGTTCGCGATCACGGCTTCGACCTTCCCAAGAAGGTCCGTGCCCTGGCCCTGCGTCACGCCCTGTCGTCCAAGGCCAAGACCGGTGACCTGGTCATCGTCGACGCCCTGACAGTCAAGGACGCCAAGACCTCCGCCCTGCGCGAGACCTTCGGCAAGCTGGGCTGGACCCGGACGCTGATCATCGCGGGTCCGGAAGTGGATGCGAACTTCGCCCTGGCGGCGCGCAACATCCCGCAGATCCACGTCCTGCCGAACGCCGGCCTGAACGTTTATGACATCCTGCGCGCTGACACGCTGGTGCTGACGAAGTCCGCCGTGGAGGCCATCGAGGCCACCTACGCCGACTACAAGCCCTCGCGTCGCGAGCAAGCCGAGAAGGAAGCCGCGTAATGGCCGCCGCTCCAACCGCCAAACACTACGACACCATCCTGTCGCCGATCATCACCGAGAAGGCGACGATCCTGTCGGAGCAGAACAAGGTCGTGTTCCGCGTCGCGGGCACCTCGACCAAGGACGAGATCGCCGCCGCGGTCGAAAGCCTGTTCAAGGTCAACGTCCTGAAGGTCAACACCCTGGTCCAGAAGGGCAAGACCAAACGCTTCCGCGGCATCATGGGCCGTCGGGTCGACATCAAAAAAGCGATCGTGACGCTGGCCGAAGGCCAGTCGATCGACGTAACCACGGGGCTCTGATCAGATGGCCTTGAAAACATACAATCCGACATCGCCGGGCCGTCGCGCCCTGGTGCTGATCGACCGCTCGGAGCTCTTCAAGGGCCGTCCCGAGAAATCGCTGACCGAAGGCCTGACCAAGTCGGGCGGACGCGGTCAGGGCGGGCGCATCGCCGTCCGCTTCCGCGGCGGTGGCGCCAAGCGCCTGTATCGCAAGATCGACTTCAAGCGCCGCAAGTTCCAGACGGCGACCGTCGAGCGGCTGGAGTACGACCCCAACCGCACCGCCTTCATCGCCCTCATCACCTATGAGGACGGCGAAAAGGCCTACATCGTCGCGCCGCAGCGCCTGAAGGCGGGCGACATGATCGTGGCCGGCGAAAAGACGGACGTGAAGCCGGGCAACGCCATGCCGCTGCGCTCGATCCCCGTCGGCACCATCATCCACTGCGTAGAGATGAAGCCGGGCAAGGGCGCCCAGCTGGCCCGTTCGGCCGGCGCCTATGCCCAGCTGGTGGGTCGCGATCAGGGTTACGCCCAGATCCGCCTCGGCTCGGGCGAGCTGCGCATGGTGCTGGACGGCTGCATGGCCACGGTGGGCGCCGTTTCGAACGCCGACCACATGAACCAGAACCTCGGCAAGGCCGGTCGCGTTCGTCACATGGGCTTCCGCCCGCACGTGCGCGGCGTCGCCATGAACCCGGTCGACCACCCGCACGGTGGTGGTGAAGGCAAGACCTCCGGCGGCCGGACCCCGGTCACGCCGTGGGGCAAGGACACCAAGGGCACGCGTACCCGCAAGAACAAGGCGACGGATCGCTTCATCATCCGTAGCCGCCACCTCAAGAAGGCTCGCTAAAGATGGCTCGCTCCTCCTGGAAAGGCCCGTTCGTCGACGGGTATCTGCTCAAGAAGGCCGACGCCGTCTCGACGTCGGGCCGCAAGGACGTGATCAAGACCTGGTCGCGCCGCTCCACCATCCTGCCGCAGTTCGTCGGTCTGACGTTCGGTGTCCACAACGGTCACAAGCACGTCCCCGTGCACGTGAACGAGGACATGGTCGGCATGAAGCTGGGCGAGTTCTCGCCCACCCGTTCGTTCCCCGGCCACGCCGCGGACAAGAAGGCGAAGCGGAAGTAACATGCCCAAGACCAACAACCCCCGCCGCGTCGGCGAAACCGAAGCGCGCGCCAAGCTGACGAACGTCCGCATCAGCCCGCAGAAGCTGAACCTGGTCGCCCAGTCCATCCGTGGCCTGCCGGTCCAGAAGGCCCTGAACGAGCTGGAGTTCAGCCGCAAGCGCATCTCCGACGACGTCCGCAAGGTGCTCTACAGCGCCGTGTCGAACGCCGAGAACAACCACAACCTGGACATCGACAGCCTGGTCGTTGCCGAGGCCTTCGTGGGCAAGAACCTGGTGATGAAGCGTTTCGCGAGCCGTGCTCGTGGCCGTTCGTCCCGCATCCTGAAACCGTTCAGCGAGATCACCATCGTGGTCCGTGAAGCCGGCGAGGCCGCCTGATGGGTCAGAAAATCAATCCGATCGGTTTCCGCCTCGGCGTGAACCGTACCTGGGACAGCCGCTGGTTCGCCGACGGCCCGTCCTACGCCCGGCTGCTGCACCAGGATCTGGCGCTGCGCACCTGGCTGAAGGAGCGTCTGAACGCCGCCGGCGTCAGCCGCATCATCATCGAGCGCCCGCACAAGAAGTGCCGCGTGACGATCTATGCCGCCCGTCCGGGTGTCGTGATCGGCAAGAAGGGCGCCGACATCGAGAAGCTGCGCAAGGACATCTCGGCCCGCACCGAAGGCGAGGTTCACCTGAACATCGTCGAGGTCCGCAAGCCCGAGACCGACGCCCAGCTGATCGCCGAGAACATCGCGCAGCAGCTGGAACGCCGGATCGCCTTCCGCCGCGCCATGAAGCGCGCCATGCAGTCGGCCATGCGCCTGGGTGCCAAGGGCGTCCGCATCAATGTGTCGGGTCGCCTGGGCGGTGCCGAAATCGCGCGGATGGAATGGTATCGCGAAGGCCGCGTGCCATTGCACACCCTGCGCGCCGACATCGACTACGGCTTCATCGAGGCCAAGACGACCTACGGCATCATCGGCGTGAAGGTCTGGGTGTTCAAAGGCGAAGTGCTCGAGCACGATCCGATGGCCCAGGACAAGCGCTGGGCCCAGGAAGCCGCCGGTCCGTCGTCCAACGAAGGCCGTGAACGCGGCCCGCGCCGCGATGACCGCGGCGGTCGCCGTGGCCGTGAGGGCTAAGAGATGCTGCAACCGAAGAAAACCAAGTACCGCAAGGCCTTCAAGGGCCGTATCCACGGCGCGGCCAAGGGCGGCTTCTCGCTGAACTTCGGCTCCTATGGCCTGAAGACGCTGGAGCCGGAACGCATCACCGCGCGTCAGATCGAGGCGGCTCGCCGCGCGATCACCCGCCAGATGAAGCGTCAGGGCCGTGTCTGGATCCGCGTGTTCCCGGACGTTCCGGTCTCGGGCAAGCCGGCCGAAGTCCGCATGGGCAAGGGCAAGGGCGCGGTGGATCACTGGGCGGCGCGCTGCCACCCGGGCCGGATCCTGTTTGAAATCGACGGCGTCGCCGACGACGTAGCCCGCGAGGCCCTGCGTCTGGGCGCCGCCAAGCTGCCGGTCCGCACCAAGGTGGTCACCCGCCTCGACGCCGGCGTCTCGCACGTGGAGCACGTTGCCTGATGACCAAGATCGCCGACCTTCGCTCCCAGACGACCGACCAGCTGGGCGACCAGCTGCTGTCGCTCAAGAAGGAGCAGTTCAACCTGCGCTTCCAGGCCGCCACCGGCCAGATGGAAAAGACTCACCGCGTCGGTGAAGTCCGCAAAGACATCGCTCGCATCTCCACGCTTCTGCGTGAGAAGCGTTCGGCTTCGTAAGGAAACCCCATGCCCAAACGTATTCTCGAAGGCGTGGTCGTGTCCGACAAGGGCGACAAGACCGTCGTCGTCGTCGTCCAACGCACGCTGCTGCACCCGGTCATGAAAAAGATCGTGCGCCTGTCCAAGAAGTACCACGCCCACGATGAGGCGAACGCCTTCAAGGAAGGCGACGTCGCCCGCATCCGTGAGTGCGCCCCGAAATCCAAGCTGAAGCGCTGGGAGGTCCTCTCGAAGGACACTCCGGCCTCGGCGTCGTAATCGAAAAGGATCTGATCATATGATCCAGATGCAAACTAACCTGGAGGTGGCCGACAATTCGGGCGCTCGCCGGGTCATGTGCATCAAGGTGCTCGGCGGCGCCAAGCGTCGCTACGCCTCGGTGGGTGACACGATCGTCGCCTCGGTCAAGGAAGCTATTCCTCGCGGCCGCGTCAAAAAGGGTGAAGTGGTTCGCGCCATCGTCGTGCGCACCGCCAAGGACATCCAGCGCAAGGACGGCTCTGTCATCCGCTTCGACAAGTCGGCCGCCGTCATCGTCAACAAGCAGAACGAGCCTGTCGGCACGCGGATCTTCGGCCCGGTTCCACGCGAACTGCGCGCCAAGAACCACATGAAGATCATCTCGCTGGCCCCGGAGGTCCTGTAACCATGGCCGCCAAGATCAAGAAGGGCGACCGCGTCGTCGTCCTGGCCGGAAAAGACAAGGGCCGTACGGGCGAAGTCGCCAAGGTCCTGCCGACGGAGAACCGCGTGATGGTGACCGGGATCAACATGGTCCAGCGCCACACCCGTCCGTCCCAGGGTGACCCCCAGGGCGGCATCAAGAACAAGGAAGCCTCGCTTCACCTGTCGAACGTCGCGATCGCCGACGCCAACGGCAAGGCCAGCCGCGTCGGCTTCCGCATGGAAGGCGACAAGAAGGTGCGCTTCGCCAAGACCACGGGAGACGTCATCTGATGGCCGACACCAAATATACGCCGCGTCTGAAGGACGACTACAACAGCCGCATCAAGGGCGTGCTGACCGAGAAGTTCGGCTACACCAACCCGATGCAGACGCCCAAGCTGGACAAGATCGTCCTGAACATGGGCATCGGCGAAGCGGTCGCGGACTCCAAGAAGGCGAACGCCGCCCTCAAGGATCTGACGCAGATCGCCGGCCAGAAGGCGGTCCCGACCAAGGCCCGCACGTCGATCGCCGGCTTCAAGCTGCGCGAAGGCATGGTCATCGGCGGCAAGGTCACCCTGCGTGGCGACCAGATGTACGAGTTCCTCGACCGTCTGATCACGATCGCCCTGCCGCGCGTGAAGGACTTCCGGGGCCTGAAGCCTACGTCGTTCGACGGCCGCGGCAACTACGCCATGGGTCTGAAGGAGCACATCGTGTTCCCGGAGATCAACTACGACCAGATCGATCAGATGTGGGGCATGGACATCATCGTCTGCACCACGGCTCGGACCGACGACGAGGCGCGCGCGCTTCTGACCGAGTTCAAGTTCCCGTTCGTGAAGAACTGAGCGGGAAGGGAAAAGCACAATGGCTAAGAAAAGCGCCGTGAACCGCAACGAGATGGTGAAAGCCCTCGTCGCCAAATACGCCGACAAGCGTGCCGCCCTGAAGGCGACCGCCAACGACGAGAGCCTGCCTCTGGAAGAGCGTTTCGACGCCCGCCTGAAGCTGGCCGAGCTGCCGCGCAACTCGGCGGCCGTCCGGATCCGCAACCGCTGCGAGGTGACGGGCCGTCCGCGCGCCTTCTATCGCAAGCTGAAGATGAGCCGGATCGCGCTGCGCGAACTCGGCAACCTGGGCCAGATCCCGGGCCTGACGAAGTCCAGCTGGTAAGGGGAGCGACAGACATGATGATCAACGATCCCCTGAGCGACATGATCGCTCGCATGAAGAACGCGGCCATGCGCAAGCGTTCCAAGGTGCTCACCCCGGCCTCCCGCCTGCGCCAGCGCGTCCTCGACGTGCTGCAGGACGAAGGCTACATCCGCGGCTATTCGCTGGTTCAGAACCCCGGTGAATTCCCGCAGTTCGAGATCGAGCTCAAGTATTTCGACGGCCAGCCGGTCATCGCCGAGATCGCACGCGTGTCCAAGCCGGGCCGCCGCGTCTACTCCGCGATCTCCGACCTGAAGCCGATCAAGAACGGCCTGGGCATCTCGATCCTTTCGACTTCGAAGGGCGTCATGTCCGACGCCGCCGCTCGCGACGCCAACGTCGGCGGCGAAGTCCTCTGCAGGGTCTACTGAGATGTCCCGTATCGGAAAACGTCCCATCACCGTGCCGAAAGGCGTCACCGTCACCATCGACGGCCAGACCATCACCGTGAAAGGCCCGAAGGCCGAGCGGTCCTGGACCCTGGCCGAAGAGGTCGAGCTGACCCAGACCGACGGCGAACTGAACCTGGCCATCCGTGCCGACACCCAGCGCGCCCGCGCGATGTGGGGTCTGTCGCGGACCCTGGTCGACAACATGGTCGTCGGCGTCACCGACGGCTTCGAGCGCACGCTCGAACTGGTCGGCGTCGGCTATCGCGCCGCGATGAAGGGCAACGATCTGTCGCTGCAGCTGGGCTTCTCGCACGAAGTGGACATCAAGGCTCCGGCCGGCGTGACCTTTGCGGTGCCCAAGCAGACCGAGATCAAGATCTCCGGCCCCGACAAGCAGGTCGTCGGCGAACTGGCGGCCAACATCCGCAAGCTGCGGCCCCCCGAGCCCTACAAGGGCAAGGGCGTCCGTTATGCCGGCGAGAAGGTGCGTCGCAAGGAAGGCAAGAAGAAGTAAGCCATGGCATCGACCCTCAAGCAAAAAGCCGCCAAGCGGACCGAGCGCAACCGCCGTCGCCTCAAGGCGATGGGCAACGGTCGCCTGCGCCTGTCGGTGCACCGTTCGGACAAGAACATCTCGGCCCAGATCATCGACGATACCCAGGGCATCACGGTCGCCGCCGCCTCGTCGCTGGAAGGCGCCAAGGCCGGGACCTCGAAGGGGTCCAACAAGGAGGCCGCTGCCGCCATCGGCAAGCTGGTCGCCGAGCGGGCCATCGAGAAGGGCATCAAGGACGTGGTCTTCGATCGCGGTGGCTACATCTATCACGGACGGGTGAAGGCGCTGGCGGATGCCGCGCGTGAAGCCGGCCTGAACTTCTAAGGACCGACAGATGGCCCAAGCACCCCAACGTGGCGGCGGACAAGGCGGCAACGACCGCAACCGACGCGACAACCGCAACGCCCCCGCCGTCGACGGTCCGGATTCGGACATCGTCGAGAAGCTGGTGCACATCAACCGCGTCGCGGCCACCGTCAAAGGCGGTCGTCGCTTCTCCTTCGCAGCCCTGATGGTCGTCGGTGACGGCAAGGGTCGCGTGGGCTTCGGTCACGGCAAGGCACGCGAAGTGCCGGAAGCCATCCGCAAGGCGACCGAAGAAGCCAAGAAGACGATGATCCGCGTGCCGCTGCGCGAAAACCGCACCCTGCACCACGACGGCAACGGCCGTTGGGGCGCCGGCAAGATCATGATGCGCGCTGCCCCTCCCGGCACCGGCGTGATCGCGGGTGGTCCGATGCGCGCCGTCCTGGAAACCCTCGGCGTCGCCGATGTGGTGGCCAAGTCGACGGGGTCGTCCAACCCCTACAACATGATCCGCGCGACGTTCGAGGCGCTGAAGGTCCAGTCCTCGCCGCGTCAGGTCGCCTCCAAGCGTGGCAAGAAGGTCGCCGACCTGATGGGCCGCCGCAACGATGGCGCTTCGTCTGTGGAAGCCGCGCCCGAAGCCGTGGAGTCCTGAGAATGGCCAAGACTGACGCCAAGACGGTTACCGTCAGGCAGACCGGCTCGCCGATCCGCCGCAAGAACGACCAGCGCGCCACCCTGGTGGGCCTGGGTCTGAACCGCATGGGCCGCGAGTCCACGCTGGAAGACACCCCCTCGGTCCGCGGGATGATCGCCAAGGTCGCCCACCTGACCGAGATCGTCGAGAAGTAAGCCTTCGGGAGTGGCGAGTGCCGAGTGGCGAGTGACGAGTGAAAAGCATCCGGGTTCAAGGCCGCTGCTCTACTCGTCACTCGTAACTCGCCACTCGCCACTTTCGTGAAACAGCCGAGTTCGCCCAACCAGCGAGCGCTAGCACCCGAAAGGATCAGGCACATGAAACTGAACGAAATCCGCGACAACGAAGGCGCGCACAAGAAGCGCATGCGGGTCGGCCGTGGCCCGGGTTCGGGCAAGGGCAAGACCGCCGGTCGCGGCGTCAAGGGCCAGAAGTCGCGTTCGGGCGTCGCCATCGGCGGCTTCGAAGGCGGGCAGATGCCGCTGTACATGCGGATGCCCAAGCGCGGCTTCAACAATCCGAACGCCCTGAAGCTGGCCGAGGTGAACCTGTGGCGCCTGCAGGACGCCGTGGATGCGGGCAAGCTGGACGCCAAATCCGAACTGAACGGCGAGGCCCTGGTGGCCGCCGGCGTGATCCGTCGCACCAAGGACGGCGTGCGTCTTCTGGGCACCGGTGAGCTGAAGTCGGCCCTGAAGCTGGTCGTCTGGTCGGCCACGGCCGGTGCGAAGAAGGCCATCGAGGCCGCCGGCGGCTCGGTCGTCGAGCAGCGGATCGAGGCCGAGGCCAAGGCCGCCGCGCGCGTCGAGAAGCGCAATGCCGCCAAGGGCAAGGCGCCCGCGCCCAAGGCTCCGCGTGGCGATGCCAACAAGATTTCCGCCCGCACGACGCGCACCGCGTCCAAGGCGTAGCAATAAAGCTCGGGGGGCGGTCTCGCTATGAGGCCGCCCTTCACCTATCTGGACGTTGGCCCCGGATTCGTTCGATCGGCCGCGTACTGATCAGTCGGGGTAACGACACATGGCTTCGGCCGCCGAACAACTCGCCGCCAACATGAACATGGGCTCGTTCGCGAAAGCGACCGAGCTGCACAAGCGTCTGCTTTTCACGCTGGGCGCCCTGCTGGTCTATCGCATCGGCACCTATGTGCCGATCCCGGGGATCAACTCCGAAGCCTTTCTGCAGTTCTTCAACAATCCGGACGGCCAGCGCGGCATCCTGGACATGTTCAACATGTTCTCGGGCGGCGCGGTCGAGCGGATGGCCGTCTTCGCCCTGAATGTGACGCCCTACATCTCGGCCTCGATCATCGTCCAGCTGATGGGCAGCGTGTATCCGCCGTGGGAAAAGCTGAAGAAGGAAGGCGGCGAAAGCGGCCGCAAGCAGCTGAACCAGTACACCCGCTATCTGACCGTGGTCCTGGCCCTGGCGCAGTCGTTCGGCATCGCCGCCGGACTGAACGCTCAACCGCAGTTGGTCGACAATCCCGGACTGTTCTTCATCGCCACGACGGTCGTTTCGCTGACCGGCGGAACCATGTTCCTGATGTGGCTGGGCGAGCAGGTGACGGCGCGCGGGGTCGGCAACGGCATCTCCCTGATCATCTTCGCCGGCATCGTCGCGGTCCTGCCGGGCACGATCGGCCGTCTTCTGGGTCTGGCCCAGCAGGGTCAGCTGTCGGCCTTCGCCCTGCTGTTCATCCTGGTGATGGTCGTGGCCGTGGTGGTCTTCATCGTCTTCATGGAA
Organism: Brevundimonas sp. AJA228-03; assembly: GCF_017795885.1. Taxonomy (NCBI): domain Bacteria; kingdom Pseudomonadati; phylum Pseudomonadota; class Alphaproteobacteria; order Caulobacterales; family Caulobacteraceae; genus Brevundimonas; species Brevundimonas sp. AJA228-03. The sequence goes on from NZ_CP059297.1 coordinate 1,339,659, forward strand.
CGCGCCCAGCGTCGCCTGCTGATCCAGTATCCCAAGCGCCAGGAAGGCAACCGGATGGCGGGGGGCGAGCGCTCGTTCCTGCCGCTGAAGGTCAACACCGCCGGGGTCATCCCGCCGATCTTCGCCTCCTCCCTGCTGCTGCTGCCATCGACCGTGGCGAATTTCGCTGCGACCGCCAACCTGCCGGCCTGGCTGGAATGGCTGCCGACCGTGGCCGCCCAGCTGACACATGGCCAGCCGCTGTTCATGGTGCTGTACGGCGTGCTGATCGTCTTCTTCTGTTTCTTCTATACGTCGATCACCTTCAACCCCGAGGACACGGCCGAGAACCTGCGCAAATACGGGGGCTTCCTGCCGGGGATCCGTCCGGGCAAGCGGACGGCGGAATATCTGGACTATGTCCTGACCCGCCTGACCGTGATCGGCGCTGCCTATATCACCGCAGTCTGCCTGCTGCCCGAGATCGTGTCCGCCAACTTCGGACAGGGTCTGTATTTCGGGGGCACCTCGGTGCTGATCGTGGTTTCGGTGACGATGGACACGGTGGCGCAGATCCAGTCCCAGTTGCTGGCACACCAGTACGAAGGCCTCATCAAGAAGGCCAAGCTGCGTGGCCGTGGCGGTCGCGGCGCGCCCGCGCCCTCGAGACGCTAGGACTTTGATGGGCCATCGCGCTTCGCGCCACGTGAGCCCTGGGCCCGGGGAGGGGCGCCGAGCATGAACCTGATCCTGTTCGGGCCCCCCGCGGCCGGCAAGGGCACCCAGGCCAAGCGGCTGGTCGAACAGCGCGGCATGGTCCAGCTGTCCACCGGCGACATGCTGCGCGAGGCGATCGCTTCCGGCTCCGAGCTGGGCAAGCAGTGCCAGGAGATCATGTCGAGGGGCGGCCTGATCGCCGACGACATCGTCATCGCCCTGATCGCCGCCCGTCTGAAGGAAGCCGAGGAGGCCGGTGGGGCCATCTTCGACGGCTTCCCCCGCACCATCGCCCAGGCCGAGGCGCTGGACGCCATGCTGGTCAAGCTGGGCAAGAAGATCGACGCCGTGGTGCGGCTGAAGGTCGACGACGATGCCCTGCTGGCGCGGGTCTCGAAACGGTTCGCCGAGCAGGGCCGCCCGGACGACAATCCCGAGAGCTTCAAGGTCCGGCTGGAGGCCTACAACCGCAACACCGCGCCGCTGCTGCCCTACTATGGCGACCGGGGTCTGCTGACCGAGGTGGACGGCATGGGCTCGATCGAGACGGTCGCTGCCGCGATTTCCGGGGCCCTCGCCCGGGCCTGAGCCGGCTGAACCTGAACGGGAGATGAGCCCCGCGGTCAGGCGCCGTCGTCGCCGCTCTGCTATGGATGGTTTCGGCCGGCCGCAGCGTTTGGTCGGCCGAGCCTGGCGGCAAGCGCCGCGACCGGAGCCACGACCATTCCCGCCACGACCAAATCCGCGAGACGCTGGCGTCAGGGCGGCATCCTGCTGGCCGTCGCGTCGCTGCATGCGGGTCTGTTCGCGCTCATCGGCCTGGGGCATGCGCCGCCACCGGTCGTGGTCCGGAGGCCGATCGAGGTGCAGCTGGTCGAACCGATCCCAAGTCCTCCACCACCCCCTCCGCCCGAGCGACCCGCCCCGGCGGCCGGGGGCGGCGCACCGGCGGCACCCTCCGTCGTGCATGTCTCGCCCCGACCCGTGCCGCGTCCCGAACTTACAGCGCCCCCCAGTCCCGCGCCCGCGCCGTCTGTCATTGTCGGGGTGTCCGACCCGCCGGACATCTTGCCGGGACCGGGCCAGGGTGGCCAGGGCAACGGAACGGGTGACGGGGAGGGGCAGGGCGATGGGCCGGGAGCGGGCTCTGGCCCCCTCATCCTGCGCGGAGCGTCCAGCGGAGAAATCCTGGCCCTCGTGCCACCGGAGGCGCGCCGTCGGCGGGTGCCGGGTCGGGCGTCGGTCACCTGCGTGATCCGGTCCGATACGCGGCTGGAGGGCTGCCGCGTCGTGTCCGAAAGTCCGCAAGGGCTGGGCTTTGGCGAGGCGGCGATCCGTGTGGCGGAAACCCATTTCCGCTTTCGCCCGCCGACGACGGCTGGGGGGCGACCGGTCGAGGGATTCCGGGCGACGGTTGTGGTCCTGTTCGGTCGTCAGCAGGCGTGAATATCCCGCCCGTCCCCCTCAGGCGTTGACGCAATCTGAATCGCCTGTATAAGGCGCGCTTCCCGCGAAGGGCGCCACGCTCCTGGTCTGTTGACCGGAGCGTTTATTGCGTCCGGTTTGCGCGTACCTGGAGATCTTCGTGGCCCGTATCGCTGGCGTCAACATTCCGACCAACAAGCGCGTCGAAATCGCGCTTCAGTACATTCACGGCATCGGCCCGGCCGCGGCCAGGGACATTACCGGCAAGGTGGGCATCGAGGCCTCGCGCCGCGTGAACCAGCTGACGGACGCCGAAGTCCTGCAGATCCGCGAGACAATCGACAAGGATCACACCGTCGAGGGCGACCTGCGCCGCGAGACGTCGATGAACATCAAGCGTCTGATGGACCTGGCCTGCTACCGCGGCCTGCGTCACCGCAAGGGCCTGCCGGTCCGCGGCCAGCGCACCCACACCAACGCCCGCACCCGCAAGGGTCCCGCCAAGCCGATCGCCGGCAAGAAGAAGTAAGGCAGACACATGGCCAAGGAACCGGGTCGCGTAAAGAAACGCGAGCGCAAGAACATCACCTCGGGCGTCGCCCATGTGAATGCGTCTTTCAACAACACCATGATCACGATCACCGATGCCCAGGGCAATGCGATCTCGTGGTCGTCGGCGGGTCACATGGGCTTCAAGGGGTCGCGCAAGTCGACGCCCTATGCCGCCCAGATGGCCGCCGAAGACGCCGGCAAGAAGGCCCAGGAACACGGCGTCAAGACGCTGGAAGTCAATGTCTCGGGTCCTGGCTCCGGCCGGGAGTCGGCCCTGCGCGCGCTGCAGTCGGTCGGCCTGACCATCACGACCATCCGCGACGTCACGCCGATGCCGCATAACGGCTGCCGTCCCCCCAAGCGCCGCCGCGTCTAGACCCACCCGCCGCCGACCCTATTCAACGCCCGTCCTGCCGCCCTGACGAGGAGCGAGGGACGGGCGACCTCCGTATCCAAGGGACACCCATGATCGAACGTAACTGGCAAGAGCTGATCCGTCCCGAGAAGCCGCAGATCGAGCTGGGCTCCGACGCCCAGCGCAAGGCCCGCCTGGTGGCCGAGCCCCTCGAACGCGGTTTCGGTGTGACGCTCGGCAACGCCCTGCGCCGCGTGCTGCTGTCATCGCTGCAAGGCGCGGCCGTGACGGCCATCCAGATCGATGGCGTCGTGCACGAATTCTCGTCGCTGGAAGGCGTGCGGGAAGACGTCGTCGACATCGTCCTGAACATCAAGCAGCTGGCGCTGCGCATGCACGCCGAGGGGCCCAAGCGCATGACCCTGCGCGCCACCGGCCCCGGGCCCGTGACCGCCGGCCAGATCGACGTCCCGTCGGACATCGAGGTGCTGAACCCCAACCACGTCATCTGCACCCTGGATGACGGTGCCTCGATCCGCATGGAACTGACCGTCCAGAACGGCAAGGGCTATGTCGCGTCCGAGTTCAACCGTCCCGAAGACGCCCCGATCGGCCTGATCGCCGTCGATGCCCTGTATTCGCCGGTCAAGCGCGTGGCCTATCGCGTCGAGCCGACCCGTCAGGGCCAGTCGCTGGACTATGACAAGCTGGTGCTGGAAGTCGAAACCAACGGTGCCGTCTCGCCTGTGGACGCCGTGGCCTATGCCTCGCGCATCCTGCAGGACCAGCTGCAGATCTTCATCACCTTCGACGAACCGAAGAAGGCCGTCGAGGCCTCCGAAGGCAAGCCCGACCTGCCGTTCAACCCGGCCCTGCTGAAGAAGGTCGACGAGCTGGAGCTGTCGGTCCGTTCGGCCAACTGCCTGAAGAACGACAACATCGTCTACATCGGCGACCTGATCCAGAAGACCGAGGGCGAGATGCTTCGCACCCCGAACTTCGGCCGCAAGTCGCTGAACGAGATCAAGGAAGTGCTGACCTCCATGGGTCTGTCGCTCGGCATGGACGTGCCGAACTGGCCCCCGGAAAACATCGAAGACCTGGCCAAGAAGTTCGACGACCAAATTTAGTTAAGTGGTGAGTGGTTAGGGGCGAGTGGCGAGGGGATCCTGCGCTTTTCTCGCCACTCGTCACTCGGCACTCGCCACTAGGAGAGACCCCGATGCGCCACGGCGCCGCCCACCGCAAACTCGGCCGCACGGCCAGCCATCGCACCGCCATGTTCGCGAACATGGCCGCGTCGCTGATCAAGCACGAGCAGATCACCACGACCCTGCCCAAGGCCAAGGAACTGCGTCCCTTCGTTGAAAAGCTGGTCACGCTCGGCAAGAAGGGCGACCTGCACGCCCGTCGTCAGGCCATCAGCCACGTTCGCGACGTGACCCAGGTCGGCAAGCTGTTCGAGACGATCGGCCCGCGCTATGCCGACCGTCAGGGCGGCTACATCCGCATCATGAAGGCTGGCTATCGCCATGGCGACAACGCCCCGATGGCAGTGATCGAGTTCGTCGACCGCGACACCTCGGCCAAGGGTCTGGATTCCGGTCCGGTCGCGGATTACGAGGGCGACGACGAATAGGCTGTCGGCGACAGCGTCAGGATTTGAGGGCGATCCGCATGACCGGGTCGCCCTTTTTCTTTGCCCGGGCGTGGGGCAGGGTGGTGCCATGCAGATCGACATCGTCCCCTATCGCCCCGACCATGCCGCCGCCTGGGTCGCTCTGAACGAACACTGGATCCTCGACGGGGGCTATGCGCTCGAGGCCAAGGACCGGCTGGTGCTGGACGATCCGGAGGGGGCGGTCCTGTCGAAGGGCGGGGCCATCTTCATGGCGGAGCGGGACCCCGGCCTTCGCCGGGGTGAACGGGAGGCGGTCGGATGCTGTTCGTTGATGGTCATGCCGGACGGCGGCTGCGAGGTCGGCAAGATGGCGGTGGCGCCGGACGCGCAGGGGTTGGGTCTGGGACAAAAGCTGCTGGAGGCCTGCGAGGCCCACGCCCGGGCCGTCGGGTCACCCCGTCTGTATCTGGAAACAAATACCTCCCAGACCCACGCCATCGCCCTGTATCGCCGCTTCGGCTTCGTCGACCTGCCGCCGCAACCCAGTCCCTATGCCCGTTGCAATGTCTGGATGGAGAAGCGGCTGTGACCGACCTGATCCTCTACAGTCACCCGTTCTCGTCCTACTGCCAGAAGGCGATCGTGGCCTTTTACGAGAAGGACCTGCCGTTCACCCAGCGGATGCTGGAGGACGAGGGGGCGATGGCGGAGCTGAAGGCGGCCTGGCCGTTCGGGCAGTTTCCGGTGCTGAAGGAGGGGGCGCGCCACTTCGCCGAGGCGTCGATCATCATCGAGCGGCTGGACCAGATCGACCCCTCGACGCCGATGATCCCGACCGATCCGGACCTGGCGCTGGAGACGCGGTTCATGGACCGGGTGTTCGACAATCACGTCCAGTCGAACCAGCAGCGGATCATCTACAATGCCCTGCGCCCCGAGGCGGATCGCGACCCCCTCATCGTGACGGAGGCGAAGGCAAAGCTGGAGACGGCCTATGCCTGGCTGGACGGGGTGATGTCGGGCCGGACCTGGGCGGCGGGCGAGGCCTTCACCTTGGCCGACTGCGGGGCGGCACCGGGGCTGCTTTACGCCCATTGGACCCACCCGATCCCCAAGGATCTGCCCCACCTGTGGGCCTATCGCCGCCGCCTGCTGGCCCGGCCCAGCTATGCCCGGGCCCTGGACGAGGCCCGGCCGTACCGGGGCTATTTCCCGCTGGGCGCGCCGGACGAGGATTGGCCGCCTACTCCTTCGACAGGTCCTGACGGCTGAACCAGGCGATGGCGGCGGTGAGGGGGGCGAGGGTCCAGAGGGTCAGGCTGACGATGGCCTTCAGCGCCAGGCCGTCGGGCTGTCCGGGCGCGCCGCCGATCGTGACCTTCAGGGTGTCATAGGCGAGGCCGGGGAGCAGCAGCTGGGCCTTCCACTGGGTCGGCTCCCAGCCCAGCAGGGGCAGGCCCGGGCCGCCCAGAAACGACTGGGCGAAGCCGATGACGACCGGCACGAAGAGGCTGGCCAGCAGCGAACGGGTGACCACGGCGGTCAGCAGGGCGATCATGGCGTACTGGACGATCCGCACCCAGGCCAGCAGGACCAGAAGCACGAACTGACCGGCCTCGAACCCCTCCGGGTCGATGGTGAGCGCCTTGCCATAGATCAGGGCCTCGCTGAGGCTGTAGATCAGGCCGGCGACCAGAAAGGTCGCCATGGTCGCCAGCGCCGCCAGCTTGAACACCGCGACCTTGCCGAGGATCAGATTGACCCGGCTGTTGCGGGCACTGGTCAGTCGCCAGGTCTCCCAGCGATAGTCGCCGGCATAGAGGGTGGCGGCGCCGATCAGCATGAAGACGAGGACCGCGCCATTGGCCATGGCACTGACACCGACCCCCAGGCCGTCCATCAGGTTCACGGGGGCAGCGGCCAGCAGGTCCGCAGGCAGACGGGCCGCGGCGGCGAGATCGGCGGCCTTGCTCTTGTTGACCCAGTGATAGATCAGGCCGCCGAGCACGAACAGCAGCGGGACGAAGAAGACGCTCCATAACACGGCCATGCGATTGCGGACGAGCCGGTAGGCCTCGGAGCGCAGGGCATCGGGCAACAGGGTCACGCTCATCGGATCGCCTCCACATGCTGGACGGAACCGGTTTCGGTCATGAAGACGCTTTCCAGATCGGCCCCGATCCAGCGGGCCTCCTCGATGTCGACACCGGCCTCGACCAGGGCGCGGATCAGGGCGGGGGCCTCGGCGCGGGGCAGGGTGGCAAGCAGGGCGTCGCCCTCGACCGTGGCCCGGTCGCCGAGGATGGCCATGGCCGGCGCCATCGGGGTCAGGGACAGGCGCAGGCGTTCGCCGGCCGAGGTCAGGTCGGTGACGGAGCCCTCGCGGACCAGGGTGCCCCGGTTCAGGATGGCGACGCGGTCGCAGACGCGCTGGACCTCCAGCAGCTGGTGGCTGGCCAGGACGACCGTAATGCCGTCCTTTTCCGACAGGGAGCGGATCAGGGCGCGCATCTCCTGGATGCCGGGGGGATCCATGCCGCTGGTGGGCTCATCGAGGATGACCAGTTCCGGCTCGGTGATCAGGGCGGCGGCGACGCCCAGGCGTTGCAGCATGCCGACGGAAAAGCCGCGCACCTTGCGGTCCGCCGCCTCGGTCAGGCCGACCCGCTCCAGCCAGCCGGAGACAAGGGCGGCGTCGGGGGTCAGGCCGTGGGCGAGGGACAGCCAGTCCAGCACCTGGCGGGCGGTCATGAAGGGCGGGAACCGCGGCGTCTCGATCATCGAGCCCATGCGGCGGCTGGCGGCGACGTCGCCGACGCCGGCCCCGACTCTGGCGCCCATGACCATGGCCTCGCCCTCGGTCGGGCGGATCAGGCCCAGCAGGATGCGGAACAGGGTCGACTTGCCCGCCCCATTGGGGCCCAGCACGCCATAGACGCCGCCGCGCGGGATGGTCAGGCTGAGCCCGTCCAGGGCGCGCACGGTCCCGTAGGTCTTGGTCAGGGCGCGGGTCTCGATCACGGCGGTCATGCCCGGACCTTCGCCCGGTCAGGGGCGGTCGGCAAGCGGTCAGAGATTAAGCTTCGGACAGGTACAGGGGCGCCGTCATCGTCGCTTTCGGCCGTGTTTGATCTGTCGGCGGCGGTCGGCGCGGTTCAGGGGGACCGGTTCGGCGTCGGCGGGCGACAGGTCGGCGGAATTCGCGTGCACATCGTGCAGATCGTGCAGTTCCCGCCGGGCCGTCAGCGCGCGGTCGGTCGCCATCAGGGCGCGCGCCTCATGCTCCAGGGTGCGGGCGCTGGCGGTCGCCTTGCGGAGCAGGTCGTTGGCGCGACGGTTCTGGTCGAGGGCATCGCGGCTCTGTTCGCGGGCTTCTTGGCGGGCGCGGCGGTCGTCGGCCTCGGCCTGACGGGCGACCGCATCGGCGAAACGGGCCCAGCGCAGGGCCTCGGCGACCAGCCCGCGCCGGGCGGCCTGGGCCATGCGGGAGCGGGCCATGCGACGCAGCTCGGCCTCGTCGACCTCGGTGTCGGGCTCATCGTCGTATTCGAACGGTTCGGGATCGGGCTGGTCGGCGCGCCGCCAGTGCTTTTCGGCGGCGCGGGCGCGAAACGTGCGAACGCCCAGGTCGAGCCGGGCGCAGACACTCTCGGCCGGTTCACCCGCCAGATAGGCCTCGCGGGCCTGGTCCCAGGTGTCTTCGGATCGGATGCGGTAGGGGGCGGTCATGGGCGCAGGGTAGAGGGGGCCTGCGTCAGGATCGGTCGTGGGGCGTCGGGCCATGCGTTGCAGGCCTGTCGTCGAGCGCGTCTATGCAGAAAGCAGAGCCTGATCGGCTGATGTGGAATCGCGTCGCGATTCCACCGATGCCGTGACTCATGCGCTGCGTCCCCGGGAGCAAAATCGTGCTGCGTTTTATGATCGTCCTTCTGGCCTTGCTGCTGGCCGCCTGTGCCACCGCCCCTGCGACGCGCGACCCGGGGCAACCTCGCCCCCTGACGATCCTGGTGTCCATCGACGGGTTCCGGTCGGACTACCTGACGCGGGGCGTGACGCCACAGCTGTCGCGGCTGGCGGCGGAGGGGGCGACGGGTTCGATGCGGCCGTCGTTTCCCAGCGTGACCTTTCCCAACCACTACACCCTGGTGACGGGTCTGCACCCTGACCACCACGGCATCGTCGGCAACAGGTTCGTCGATCCTGTGCTGGGCGGGTTCACGATGGCGAGCAAGGAGACGGGATTCTGGGACCAGGCCGAGCCGATCTGGGTGACGGCGGAGAAGGCGGGCCTGAAGGCTGCGACGATGTTCTGGCCGGGGTCGGAGACGGAAATCCGGGGGGTGCGGCCGAGCTGGTGGCTGCCGTTCGACCAGGCGGTGAGCGGCGATGCCCGGGTGGATCGGCTGCTGGCCTGGATCGACGAGACGCCGCGTCCGGACTTCGCGACCCTGTATTTCGACACGGTGGACACGGCCGGCCACACCTTCGGCCCCGCCGCCCCGGAAACCGACCGAGCGGTGGCGGACGTGGACATGTCCATCGCGCGCCTGATCAGCGGGCTGAAGGACCGGGGTCTGTGGGAGACGACCACTCTGGTCGTGGTGGCCGACCACGGGATGGCGGCGACGTCGCTGGAGCGGGTGATCTATCTGGACGACCTGATCGATCCGGCCAGGGTGACGGTGCTGTATGCCGGCGCCCTGGCCTCGATCGAGCCGGTGGCGGGCCACGAGGCGGAGGTCGAGGCGGCCCTGGTCAAGCGCCATCCGCACGGCGAATGCTGGACGCGCCGGACGATCCCGGCGCGGTTCGTGCTGGGCTCCAACCCGCGCGTGGCGTCCATCGTCTGTTCCGCCGACATCGGCTGGCTGTTCGCGGTCCGGGCGCGCCCGGTGACGGCCACCGGCGGGGCGCACGGCTATGACAACGCCGCGCCCGAGATGCAGGCCCTGTTCATCGCCCATGGGCCGGGCATCGCGCAGGGCGTGGTGCTGAGAGACCTGGACAGTGTCGATGTGCAGCCCCTGCTGGGGCGTCTGCTGGGGATCGCCGTGCCGGCGGGCGACGGCCGGGCGGCCGATACGCTGCCGGCCATGAGACGGTAACACACCGCCTTGAAGCCGCCCGAAATCGGTACAGATATGCGTATCCGGGATGACTGAACTCTGGAATGCCATGAAGATCTCGACCCTCGCCCTCACCGCGGCGCTGGCGCTGGCCGCCTGCGGCAACGCCAACTCGACCAAGGCCCAGGACGGCGTCTTCGCCGAGCCGACCAACCGGACGCCGCCGACCGACGTCTCGACCATGAAGCAGAGCTTCTCGCCCGTCGTGCGCGAGGCGGCCCCGGCGGTGGTGAACATTTCGGCGCGGTCGGTGCAGCGGGTGCAGGCCGACCCCTTCTTCCAGATGTTCGGCGGCGGAATGCCGCGCGAGCGGGTGGCGGAATCGGCGGGCTCGGGCGTCATCGTGCGCTCGGACGGCATTGTGGTGACCAACAACCATGTCATCGAGGGGGCCCAGCAGATCCGCGTCGTCCTGAACGACCGGCGCGAGTTTCCGGCCGAGGTGATCCTGGCCGACGAACGGTCCGACATCGCGGTGCTGAGGCTGACGGGGGTGACCGAGCAGCTGCCGGTCCTGGCCATCGACGACCGCGAGGAACAGCAGGTCGGCGACCTGGTTCTGGCCATCGGCAATCCGTTCGGGGTGGGCCAGACGGTGACCAATGGCATCATCTCGGCCCTGAACCGGACCGAGACCGGCATTTCGGATTCGGGGTCGTTCATCCAGACGGATGCGGCGATCAATCCCGGCAACTCCGGCGGGCCGCTGGTGGACATGGACGGCGATGTGATCGGCATCAATACGGCGATCTTCTCGCGGTCGGGGTCGTCCTCGGGCGTCGGGTTCGCGGTGCCGGCCTCGATGGTGCGGCGGGTGGTGGACTCCGCGCTGGGCGGCGCGACGGCGGTGGTCCGGCCCTGGCTGGGGGTGAAGGGCGACAGCGTGACGGCGGACATCGCCCGCTCGCTGGGCCTGGCCCGGCCGCAGGGGCTGATCGTCACGGACGTCTATGCCAACGGGCCGGGGGCGCGGGCGGGCCTGCGCGAAGGCGACGTCATCACCGCCATCGACGGGGCCGAGATCAACGACCAGGGCGGGCTGAACTTCCGCATCGGGACGAAGACCCCCAACGACAGCGTGGCCGTGACGGTCCTGCGCGAGGGGCGGCCCCAGACGTTGAACGCGCGGGTCCAGACCCTGCCGGGCGATGCCAAGGGCAATGGCCAGACGATCGAACAGGGCCCGTTCGCCGGGGCCCAGGTGGCGGCGCTGAACCCGGCGCTGGCCGACCGGCTGGGGGGGGATCCCTTCGCCAGCGGAGCGATCGTCACCGATGTGGCCCGCAACAGCTATGCCTATCGCGCCAACGGCTTCCTGCCGGGCGATGTGGTGACCCGGATCGACGGGCGGCCCGTGCGCAACCTTGCGGCGATCCAGGGCGCGACGCGGGGGTCGGAAGTGTCCCTGTTGCGGCAGGGCCGGGAGATGTCGGGGCGGGTGCGCTAAAGGCCCGTCTTCGGCCCCAGGAAGGACCATATGTGCCCGAAAGGGTCGGTCATCTTGCCATGGCGGCCATAGAAATCGTCTGTGGCCGGGCGGATCGTTACGGCGCCTTCCGCCTTTGCGCGGGCCATCCAGGCATCCACGTCGTCGACGGCCAGAGCGATGTTGCAGGTGCTGCCGTTCAGATGGTGCGGCGCCCGGGTTCCGATCCGGTCCTCGAGCTCCGGGAACTCGTCGGCCAGATAGATCGTGCCGCCGTTGATCGAGAGGGCACCGTGGCCCAGGCGGCCATCCGGTTCATCGTGACGCAGGATGATCGTCGCGGCGAAGGCACGGACATACCAATCGAGGGCTGTCGGGCCGTCATGGACGACCAGATAGGGCACCACCGGAGGATCAGGCGGGACGTAGGGCTCCGACACGTCAGGTGTTCCGGATCGGCGATCCGATCGACCAGCTGTGGCCGAAGGGGTCCTTGAGCACGCCGTAGCGGTCGCCCCAGAACTGGTCGGCCAGGGGGTGGACGGGAACCGCCCCGGCGGTGATGGCGCGGTTCCACCATTCGTCGACATCGTCGACATAGAGGTGCAGGGTGACCGACTTCGGCTCCACATCGACCTCGCCGCCGTATTCGGGAAACTCGTCGGACAGCATGACGCTGCCGCCATTGATGTGCAGGTGGACGTGCAGCAGGCGTTCGCCGTCGTCGGCGACCATGCGACGGACCTCCACCGCTCCGAGGGCGGCGCGATAGAATTCGGCGGCCGCATCAGCCCCGCGCGAGGCGATGCTGAGGTAGGGGGTGATGCCGGTCAGCGGCCGGGGGGCCTCCACCTGTTCCATGACGCGCCTCTTTCGGGTCGAATTCCGGAGGTGAAATGGGGACGGGCAGCGCCTATCTGTCAAGCCGCATGACCGACCTGTTCGAAGCCTCCGGCATCCATCCCCCCGACGCGCCGCTGGCCGACCGGCTGCGGCCCGCCTCGCTGGACGAGGTGGTGGGGCAGGATCATCTGCTGGGCGAGGGTGGCCCGATCCGGCGGATGATCGAGGCCGGGCGGCTGGGCTCCATGATCCTGTGGGGGCCGCCGGGGACGGGCAAGACGACGATCGCGCGGCTGCTGGCCAGGGCGGCAGGCTATCAGTACCAGCAGATCTCGGCCGTCTTCTCGGGCGTCGCGGACCTGAAGAAGGCGTTCGAACAGGCGCGGGTGCGACGCGCGGCGGGGCAGTCGACCCTGCTGTTCGTGGACGAGATCCATCGCTTCAACCGGGCCCAGCAGGACGGGTTCCTGCCCTTCGTGGAGGAGGGGGTGGTGACCCTGGTCGGGGCGACGACGGAGAATCCGTCGTTCGAACTGAACGGGGCCCTGCTGTCGCGCAGCCAGGTGTTCGTGCTGAAGCGGCTGGACGATGCGGCGCTGGATCAACTGTTGATTCGAGCCGAGGCGGAGGAGGCGGCGGCCCTGCCGCTGACGGCCGAAGCGCGTCAGGCGCTGCTGGCCCTGGCCGACGGGGACGGGCGATACCTGCTGACCATGGCCGAGACCCTGTTCGCCATGCCGCCGGAGCCGCTGGATGTGCCGGCGCTGGCCGCGACGCTTCAGCGGCGCGCTCCGGCTTACGACAAAAGTAGAGAAGAACACTATAACCTCATATCTGCATTGCATAAATCGGTGCGAGGATCGGACCCGGACGCGGCGCTGTACTGGCTGGCGCGGATGCTGAACGGGGGCGAGGATCCGCTGTATCTGGCGCGCCGGATCGTGCGGATGGCGGTCGAGGACATCGGCGAGGCCGACCCGCTGTCGCTGCTGGTCGCCAATGCGGCCAGGGACACCTACGACTTTCTGGGGTCGCCGGAGGGTGAGCTGGCCCTGGCCCAGGCGGTGGTGCATCTGGCGACTGCGCCCAAGTCGGTCGGGGTCTACGAGGCCTTCAAGGCGGCGAAGCGGGCGGCGGCGGAGACGGGCTCGCTGATGCCGCCCGCCCATATCCGCAACGCCGCGACCAAGCTGATGAAGTCGCTGGGCTACGGCAAGGGCTACCAGTACGATCCGGACACCGAGGAGGGCTTCTCGGGCGCCAACTTCTTTCCCGACGAGATGGAGCGGCGGGTCTTCTACAGGCCGAAGGGCGAGGGCCACGAGGAGAAGGTCAAGGCACGACTGGAGCGGTGGGCGGCGATGCGGGCGGCAAAGTCGCAAGGTAGTATGTAGAGAGTCGGCGATCGATCTGGAGGATTATCACTGATGGCGATCAAGCTTCATTCCAGTTTCGCGGTGCATCCGGGCCTGTGGCTGCGCACCGAGGTCGTGGAGCCGCACGGGCTGAGCGTAACCGCCCTGGCCCAGGCGCTGGGCGTGACGCGGCAGGCCATGAGCCAGGTGTTGAATGGACGCGGCGGTGTCTCGGCCGAAATGGCCATCCGGTTCGAGAAGGCGTTCGGTCTGAGTGCCGACACGCTGATGCGGATGCAGGCGGCGCATGATCTGGCCGGTGCGCGCGCGCATGCCGACGACATCCGGGTGGACCGGATCGCGGCCTGAGTTCCATCACTGACCTTGCCGTCCTCGATGGCAGGCGTATCGTCAGTCCCCGAACAGCCTTGGGAGGGAACGATGGTCAGCATCATGAGCGACACGCGGTCGGGGCGCGTGCCCCGGCATTACTGGGTGGTCGGCCTGGTCGGGCTGCTGTGGAACAGCTATGGGCCGTTCGACTATACGATGACCCAGACGGGCGGGGACGCCTATCTCCGCGGCGTCGGCATGACCGACCCGCAGATCGCCTATTTGCATGCCATGCCGGTCTGGATGACGGGCGTGTGGGCCGTCGGCGTCTGGGGGGCCCTGCTCGGCTCGATCCTGCTTCTGGCGCGCAAGCGGCTGGCGTTTCCGGTCTTCGTGGCGTCGCTGGCGGCATTTCTGGTCAGCCTGATCTATCAGTACGGCCTGTCGAACGGCGCAGCGGTGATGGGCGACACGGCGTGGATCATGAACGCGGTGATCCTGGCGGGCTGCGTCTTCCTCGTCTGGTATTCGCGGATGATGGCGAAGCGCGGCTTTCTCCGCTAACCGGCGGGGGTGACGCCCAGAACCCCCGTAGCCCTGACCGAGGACGAGATCGCCGCCGTCCGGTCGTGGGTGATCCACGAGGACGCCGCGGTCATCGCCTTCGCCAAGCCGGCCGGACTGTCCAGCCAGGGCGGGCGGATCCAGGCGCATACGCTGGACGACCTGCTGTGGGCCTTCGCGCGGTCGAACGGCAAGCGTCCGGAGCTGGTGCACCGGCTGGACCGCGACACTTCGGGTGTCATCCTGGCGGCCAGGACCAAGCCGGCGGCGAGCTTTCTGGGCAAGGCGATTCAGGCCCACCGGCTGACCAAGACCTATCTGGCCCTGGTCCCGGCCGCGCCGGAGCCGGCCCAGGGCGACATCAATGTGCCGCTGGTGCGCGAGGAGATCGGGCGCGAGAGCTATATGCGGGTGGCGGCCTTCGACACGAAGGGGGCGCAAGGATCGCGGAGCCGGTACCGGACGCTGGCGGCCAGCGCGGAGGGGGCTCTGGTCGAGCTGCAGCCCTTCACCGGGCGGATGCATCAGTTGCGGGTGCATATGGCGCATATCGGCCGGCCGCTGATCGGGGACGTCCGCTATGGCGGGGCGCTGACGGCGGCGGGACGGGGCGCACCCCGGCTGATGCTGCACGCGACGTCGCTGAGGTTTCCGCATCCGGAGGGCGGCGAGCGGACGGTGACGGCGGAACCGCCGGAAGATTTCAGGGCGCTGGCGGAGGCGATGGGGCTCAATCCTCACCCGTAGGGGGAGGGGGACCGCCCCGGGGCCGTCGCGGAGGCGCGCGACGGCCGGTCCTCGCTCAGCGGCCGCGGGTAAGGGCGCGGTATTCGACCAGACGTTCCTTGTCGCGCCGGACCTGGTCGCCGACCGTGTTGTCGACGTCGAGCGAGGCGTAGCGGACCCAGCCATCGACCCCCAGCTTGTCCTTCACCGCCGCCGTCGGTGTCCGCCAGCGGTAGTAGGACAGCCATGAGACGATCAGCGCCATGACGAGGGCCACGACCTGCAGCACGCGGAAGCCGGCCTCGTTGGCGGGCGGCGCGGGCCAGAAGGCAAAGACGGCGGCCCAGACCAGCAGGACGAGCGGGGTCGAGATCCGGCCGACCCAGCGCATCCAGTAGCGTTCGCGGCGCACGCGCCACAGCTCCATCTGGGCGTATTTCTCGAGATATTCCATGCGCGCGGCGATCCACAGCACCAGCCGGGTCAGGAACAGGGCCCGCTGACCCCAGCCCTTGCCGTCGGTGGCGAACTGGGTCTCGGCCTGGTCGGACAGGGCGCGGGCGTTGGTGAACAGGTTCTGCAGCTCGCGTGTGCGCTGGACGATCTCGCGCGAGAGCTCGTAGGAATCGTTCTCCAGCCGGAAGCGGTACTGAACGAACAGGATCGACGAGACGCCGAAGAAGAGACCGAGGGCGACCAGCATGCCCAGGATGGCGAGGCCCAGCCCCTGGGGCTGACCCCCCGTCCATTCGGCGAACAGGCCGGGGCCAAGGATCGCCATGGCGGCGAAGGCGACCAGGGCCAGTCCCTGGGTCAGCCGCTTGGTGAGGACGTGAATGCGCAGGGCGTTGAAGACGCGACGGCCATAGCCGTAGATCCGGCCGCGAATGTCCGCCTCGACCGGGAAACGATCCTCGATCTGGCGGCTGAACAGGACGTGGAAACGGTCCGGCTTGTTCTCGGTCTCCCAGAACGGAAAGATATCCAGCGCCTGGTTGAAGTACTGATCGATATTGGCGGAGATCACCCGGATCGCTTCCGGGTCCATGGTGAAATAGTCGCTCTCCTGGATCGGGCGCAGAATGCCTTCGTCCGAGACCGCCGGGGTCGGCCGGGGCGGCGGGGTCGCGGGCGGCGGCGTGCGCGGGATGGCGTCGGCAGGCGGCGCGACGGGAGCCTCCGGCGTGTGCGGGATCGGTTCCACCGATGGCTGCGGCGCGTGGGGATCGTCGTGTGACATGGGGAAGGCCGTAAACCCTTGCGAACTCTGACCCGGCACTATGACAGACGTCGCCGCCGGGCGGACGACGTTCTCTCGGCACGCGAAGCCGGTATCGCCGTTAACCGTACCGGGCGGCAAGTGACGTTTTGGTCAGGTCCCCCTCCCCCGGAGGGGGAGGATCAGTAGCGTGCCATGGCCGCGGCGAAGGCGACGAGCGGGAACAGGAGCAGCACCTCGATGCGGACCCACAGGGCGGCGCGGGACACCTCGGTCGCCGGCGGGCGGAAGCCGGGTTCGGCCCTGAGCGCGCGGCTCCATCTGACGAACTGGATCGTGGGGGCGATGGACAGCAGGCCGATGACGACGAAAGTCGCGATCTTGGCCCAGAAGAAGGGATTGTCCTGATAGGCGACCCAGCCCTTGGCCCCCCAGATCACGCGGGCGACGCCGATGACGACGATCAGGGCGGCCACCCCGCCATAGCCGGCGTCGATCCGCGACAGGCGGGCGATCGGGACCGGATCGGCCCGCAGATATGCCAGCTCCATCGCCAGCATGATCGCCAGTCCGAACACCAGCAGATGGTGGACGATGGCCAGGACCAGATCGAGCATGCAAGCCTCCCTGTGCTTTCGGCGATTGCGCGTTATAAGCCCCGGATCATGACACGATTTCTGCTGGTCGCCATCGGCGGGGCCGTCGGCTCCATGGCGCGCTATGGCGTGGGGCTTCTGGCCGGGCGGATGGTCCCTGCCAGCGGCTGGCCGTGGGGGACGCTGGCGGTGAATGTCGTCGGCGGTCTGGCGATGGGGCTGCTGGTCGGATGGATGGGTCTGAGGGCCGGAGCGGCGCAGGAGACGGTCCGGGTGTTCGCCGCCGTCGGCATTCTGGGCGGGTTCACGACCTTCAGCGCCTTTTCGCTGGAGACGGTGCTGATGATCGAGCGGCGGGACTATGGACTGGCGGCGGCCTATGTCGGCCTGTCGGTGGTGCTGGCGATCGCGGCGGTGTTCGCCGGGCTGATGGTGGCGCGTCGGGCCTTCGGGGTGGCGGCGTGAGCTACGACCCCAAGGAGACCGCGCCCGAGGTGCCGCAGCCCAAGGGGCCGGTCGGGGCGCGCGAGCCGCAGATCCTGTATGTCGCCGAGGCCGAGGACGGCATCCGTCTGGACCGCTGGTTCCGCAGGCGCTGGCCGCATCTGTCGAATATCCAGGTGCAGAAGATGGCGCGCGGCGGCCAGATCCGGGTCGACGGCGCCCGCATCAAGCCCGAGGGGCGGCTGACCGCCGGGGCGGCCGTGCGGGTGCCGCCGATCCCCGAGCCGATCGTCCGCGCGCCCGGCGAGCACATGGCCCTGACGCCCGCCGACATCGCCTTTGCCAAGTCCATGGTCCTCTATGAGGACGATCTGGTCATCGCCCTGAACAAGCCGTGGGGCCTGGCCGTGCAGGGGGGGACCAAGACGACCCGCCACGTCGACCGGCTGCTGTCGGCCTGGGGCGAGGGGATGGAGCGGCCCCGGCTGGTGCACCGGCTGGACCGGGACACCTCGGGCGTCCTGCTGCTGGGCAAGGGACCGGAGGCGGCCAAGCGGCTGGCGGGGGCCTTCGCGCGGCGTCAGGCCAAGAAGACCTACTGGGCCATCGTCATGGGCCTGCCGAAGCCCGCCGACGGCCAGATCAGCGTGCATCTGAAGAAGTCGGGCATCAACGACTATGAGATCATGCGGCCGGCCGATCCCAAGGAGAACGGGGCCGAGCCGGCCGAGACCGCCTATGCCGTCATCAGCCACGCGGCGCAGCGGGCCTCGTGGATGGCGCTGCGGCCCTTCACCGGGCGGACGCATCAGTTGAGAGCCCACATGAAGGCGATCGGCCATCCCATTCTGGGTGATCCGAAATATGGGGACGAGGCCTCGGGTCAGCTGAGCGGGCCGCTGAAGCTGCAGCTGCATGCGCGACGGATCGAGCTGGATCATCCGTCGGGCGGCACCCTGGTGGTCGAGGCCCCGATCAGCGCCGAGCTGCGGGCCGGTTTCCAGCATTTCGGCTTCGACGAGGGCGAGGCGGACCACGATCCGTTCGCGGGGGTGAGGCGGCAGCGATGAGCGTGATCCTCACCCGTAGGGGGAGGGGGACCGCGGAGCGGTGGAGGGGGACAGCCTCGGACACCGGCTTCGGATCAGGCCCCCTCCGTCGCGGCGCGAAGGCGCGCCGCGCCACCTCCCCCGACGGGGGAGGATTTCGATGAAGCGACCCCTCGCCGTGTTCGACATCGACGGGACGCTGGTCGACAGCCGGGCGTCGATCCTGCAGGCGGCGACGGAGGCGGCGCGGCACCTGGGCCTGCCCGATCCTCACTATGACCGCGTGCGCCAGATCGTGGGACTGAGCCTGCCGCATGCGCTGGCGGTGCTGGAGCCGGACCTGGGCCCTGCCGAGCTGGAGCGGTTCACCGAGGCCTTCCGGGCCAGTTTCGGGCGGATGTTCGACGCCGGCCATGAGGAGCCGCTGTATCCGGGGGCGATGGAGACCCTGCGTTGCCTGCATCGCGACGTCTGGCGCCTGTCGCTGGCGACGGGCCAGAACCGGCGGGGCGTGGCACGGAACCTCATGCGGGAAGGCTGGGGCGAGCTGTTCGTGTCGTCGCACTGTGCCGAGGACGGGCCGGGCAAGCCGGACCCGGCGATGCTGCGGGCGGCGATGGCGGCGGCGGGGGCGGATGCGGCCTCGACGATCATGATCGGCGACACGGCCCACGATATCGCCATGGCGCTGAATGCCGGGGTCCGGCCGCAGGGCGTGGGCTGGGGCTTTCACACGCCGGAGGAACAGATCGCGGCGGGTGCGCCGCACGTCGCCACCGACTTCGCCGACCTGGAGGTCGCGCTGGACCGTTTCGCCTCGAGAGCCTTCGCATGAGCCACATCCCGCCGCTGGACCCCCGCGTCGCCGCCAGGAAGGGGTTTCGCGAATCCGAGGAACGGCTGAAGCGGTTCTGGACGAATGCCTCGGTCGAGCCGGACGAGGGCGGCCATGTCGTGCTGCTGGACGGCCGCGCGCCAAAGACGCCCGCGCACGCCCGCTTCGTTCTGCCGACCGAGGCGGCGGCGTGGCTGGTCGCCGACGAATGGGCCGCCCAGGGCGAGTTCATCGAACCGGGCACCATGCCCGCGACCCGACTGGCGGCCACCGCCATCGACCGGGTCAGCCAGACGCGCGAGCCGGTGGCCGACGAGATCGCGTCCTATGTGGGGTCGGACCTGCTCTGCTACCTGGCCGAACACCCGACTTCTCTGGTCGTCGAGCAGACGCAACGGTGGGCCCCGTGGCGCGACTGGGCGGCGGCAGACCTGGGCGTCCATGTCGAGGCGACGCAGGGGATCATCCATCGGCCGCAGCCGCCGGAAAGCCTCGACCGCGTGCATGCGCTGGCGCTGGCGCTGGACGACTTCGCCCTGACCGGGCTGGCCACGGCCGTGCCGCTGTTCGGCAGTGCGATCCTGGGGCTGGCGGTGCAGCGCGGCGCGCTGGACGGCGCGGCAGCGTTCGAGCTGAGCCGCCTGGACGAGGCGTTTCAGGAACGCCAGTGGGGCGTCGACGCTGACAATGCCGAACGCACCGAGACCCGCCGTGCGGAGGCGGCGTTGCTGGACCGGTGGTTCCGGGCGCTCTAACCCCTAGCCGTTCGGCTTCTTCTTGTTCCTGAACGGTTTCTTGTCGCCAGCGGGCTTTGCGGCGGGCTTGCCGCGTGCGTCCCGGGTGGCCCAGGGGCGGTCGCCGCCCTTGGGTTTGCCCTTCCACGGTTTTTCGCCGGGTGCCGAGGGTGCGGCGTCGCGGTTGACCCAGGGCTTCTTGCCTTCGGGCGTCGGGGCGTCGGCCGTGCGTTTCACCCAGGGTTTCTTCGCCGGGGCGTCGCCGGTCTCGACCTTTCCGGCCCAGGGCGTGCGTTCGACGGCCTCGGGCTTGTCGCGCTTGACCCACGGCTTCTTCTCGAAGGGCGGCTTGTCAGCACGCGGGGCGCTGTCTCGGGGCGCGCGATCATCCCCGGTCTTGCTGGCCCAGGGCTTGCGCTCGGGACGTTCGGGGCGGTCGCCGCCGACCGGCGTCTTGTCCCAGCGGCTGGCGGGGCGTTCCTTCGGTCCCGGCGCGACGGCGTCCTGAACGGTCACGCCGTCCTCGGTCGAGGCGGCGACGGCGGCCCTGAACCGGGCCTCGGCCTCCCTGGTGATCTCGAACTTGGTCTCGCGGTCGAAGATCTTGATCGAGCCGATGTCGCGCTTGGTGACATGGCCAATGCGGCAGAGGGTCGGCAGCAGCCATTTCGGATCGGCGTTCTTGTCGCGGCCGATGTTGATGCGGAACCAGGTCATCTCGCCGCTCCGGGCGAAGTCCTGGAACGGCGCATCGGTCTGGCCGCGCTCGTTCTTGCCGGTCTCCTGCTGACGCTTCATGCGGTCGTCGTCATAGACGTCCTCGGGCGCGGGCAGCTTCTGGCGGTACAGGCGGATCAGGGAGGCGGCGACCTGTTCGGGCGTGGTGCGCTCCAGCAGCAGGCGGCCCAGTTCCAGCGCCTCGGCATCCTCGACCGGGGCGGTCAGGGCGGGGTCGGCGAGCAGGCGTTCGCGGTCCTTCTCCAGGATCATCTCGGCCGACGGCGGACCCGACCATTCGGCGACGATGGCCGCCGACTGCAGCATCAGCTCGACCTTGCGGCGGCGGGTGTAGCTGACCAGCAGGACGGAGACGCCCTTCTTGCCGGCGCGACCCGTCCGGCCCGAGCGGTGCAGCAGGCCCGCCTTGTTGACCGGGATTTCGGCATGGATGACCAGACCCAGGTCGGGCAGGTCCAGACCGCGCGCGGCGACGTCGGTGGCGACGCAGACGCGGGCGTGGCCGTCGCGCAGGGCCTGAAGCGCCTCGGACCGCGCGCTCTGGGTCAGTTCGCCGGACAGGCCGACGACGGAGAAGCCGCGTTCGCGAAGGCTGGCCGTCAGGTGCTTCACCCGCTCGCGGGTGTTGGCGAACACCAGGGCACCGGGGGCCTCGAAATAGCGCAGCACATTGACGACCGCGAGTTCGATCTCGTTGGGCGCGCAGCGGATGGCCTTGTACTCGATGTCGGCGTGGGACTTGGTGCCCGACACGGTGTCGATGCGGACGGCGTCGCGCTGATAGGTCCGGGCCAGCTGGACGATGTCGCGGGCCAGGGTGGCGCTGAACATCAGGGTGCGGCGGGTGGCGGGTGCCGCCTCGAGGATGAAGGTCAGGTCTTCCTGGAAGCCCATGTCGAGCATCTCGTCGGCCTCGTCCAGCACGACGGCGCGGGCTTCGGACAGGTCGAGCGCGCCGCGTTCCAGATGGTCGCGCAGGCGGCCGGGCGTGCCGACGACGATGTGGGCCCCCCGCTCCAGCGCGCGACGCTCGACCTTGGGGTCCATGCCGCCGACGCAGGCGACGATCCGGGCCCCGGTCTGGGCATAGAGCCAGGTCAGTTCGCTGGCGACCTGCTGCGCCAGTTCGCGGGTGGGGGCGATGACCAGGGCCAGGGGGGTGCCGAAGTCGGTGAACCGCTCGGCCTCGCCCAGCAGGGTGGGGGCCAGCGCCAGGCCGAAGGCGACGGTCTTGCCCGATCCCGTCTGGGCGGAGACGAGCAGGTCGCGGCCAGCCCCGGCCTCGACGCCGCCGTCGTCCGACAGGGCGGCTTCCAGCACGGCGGCCTGGACCGGCGTCGGCTCGGCATAGCCGCGTTCGGAGAGAGCGCGGTCGAGCGCGGGATGACTGGCGGGGAAGGGCATGGGATTTCCGTAGGGCGCTTCGCCCGGATTGGCGAGGCTGCAGGTCGTTTTGGGAGGGCGGGGCCTATGCTCCCCGATCAAGGCCGAATGGTGGTGGTGGCCGAATGATGTCGAAATCTGATCCCGGCTACGCGACGGGATGACAGCGCAGCCCGGGACGGGCAGTGTGCCGCCGTTATTCGGGGGGGAATCTCAATGCGCAAACTGCTGTTTTCGACGGTCCTTTCGGTCACCCTGGCGGGCGGGTCTTTGCTGACCGGGCCGGTCTGGGCCCAGACACAGTTGCGGCCGGGCGGGCAGACCCAGGGCGAGCTGGGACGCGGGGACGACCAGCTGGATTCCGGCGAGTACGTCGACATCTATGAGGTGCAGGGCCGGGCGGGTCAGCCGCTGTCGGTGACGATGCGTTCGGACGACTTCGACACCTATCTGATGGTGCGGGGGCCGGGCGATTTCGAGCAGGACAACGACGACGGCGGCGACGACGGCACCAACTCCATGCTGGACGTGCGGCTGCCGGTCGACGGAACCTACCGGATCACGGCGACCAGCTTCGAGCCCGGCGAAAGCGGACGGTATTCGCTCAGCCTGGGGGCAGGCGGCAATGGTCCGCGCGGCGGCAATATGGGCGGAGACGCAGGCGGGGGGGGCCTGTCGCCCGATCGCCCGGCCAGCGGCGTTCTGGCGTCCGGCGACCGGACCCTGTCGACCGGAGAGTTCGCCGATATCTGGAGCTTCCCGGTGCGGCGCGGCCAGACCTATTCCGTCAGCCTGAACGCCAGCGACTTCGACCCCTATCTGATCCTGCGCGGACCGGGCGGCCTGTCCGAGGACAATGACGACGACACCGGCCAGCGCGGTACCCGCAACAGCCGTATCCGCTTCACCGCCCCGGCCGACGGGACGGCGAGCGTGTCGGCCACCAGTTTCGCGAGCGGCGAGACGGGGCGTTATCAGATCGCGCTGGAGGAGGGCGGTCGCGGTTCGGGTGGGCCGGGGCGGTCCCAGCAGGGGGCCTATCAGCCGCCCGAGCGGCCCGTGCAGGGCGCGATCACCGTCGGCCAGACCGTCAGCGGATCGCTGGGGCGCGGCGATCGCCAGCTGGATTCGGGCGAATACATCGACACCTACACCGTGCGGGGACGCCGGGGTCAGCAGCTCGACCTGCGCCTGACGGGCGACGGTTTCGATCCGTACCTGGCCATTCAGGGCCCGGGCGGGTTGTCGGAATTCAACGACGACGACTCCGAAGGCGGGGGTCTGGACAGCCGCCTGTTCGTGACCCTGCCGGCCGACGGCGAGTACCGCGTCACGGCCACCAGCTATGAGGCCGGGGAGGCCGGGGACTATCGGCTGAGCGTCGTTCCCGCCACGGGGCGCGGGCAGGCCGGTCGGCCGCAGCAGGACAGCTATGTCGAGAACGACCGCGGGCGCCGCGAGGTGGCCGGCGGCACGATCCGCATCGGCGACACCGTGGGGGGCACGCTCCAGTCCGGCGACGACCAGCTGGAGTCGGGCGAATACGTCGACACCTTCACCTTCCGCGGCCAGCGCGGCCAGCGGGTGGCGGCGGAGCTGACCTCCTCGGCGTTCGACGCCTATGTGCTGATGACCACGCCCTCGGGCGAGCAGCTGGAGAACGACGACGGCGAGGACAGCACCGACAGCCGCCTGGACACCGTCCTGACGGAAGACGGCGAATACACGGTCGCGGTGACCAGCTATCAGCCCGGCGAGACCGGATCGTATCGCTTCAGCGTACTGCCCAGCCAGGGGTCGCAGCGTCAGGCCGCCGTGCCGGGCGGTCCGCGCGTGTTCGCCATCATGGTCGGCATTTCCGACTACGGCGATGAGGCCAACAACCTGCCCTATACCGACGAGGACGCCGAGAAGCTGGCCGAGACGCTGGACCGCGAGGGCGTGCTGAACGCCTCCAGCGTGGTCCTGACCAATGCCGAGGCCACCGTGGCCGGCGTGCGTCGCGCCTTTACCGCCGTGGCGCGCGAGGCCGGGCCGGACGACATGTTCCTGTTCTTCTTCTCGGGCCATGGCAGCCAGGAAGACTCCGTCACCAGCGCCCAGGAGCCGGACGGCCGCACTGAAACCATCGTCCTGAGGGACGGAGAGATCACCGATCAGGAAATGGCCCGGCTGTTCAACAGCCTGGACACGCGGCTGTCGCTGCTGGTGCTGGACAGCTGTTTCTCGGGCGGCTTCGCGCGCAATGTCGTGGACCGGCCGGGCGTCATGGGGCTGTTCAGCTCCGAAGAGGATCTGACCAGCGCGGTGGCGGACAAGTTCGAGGCGGGGGGCTATCTGTCCCACTTCCTGCGGGCGGGTCTGGCCGGCGACGGCGACGGCGACGGGGACGGGGCGGTGACGGCGGGCGAGCTGGCCACCTATCTGCGGGCCCAGTTCGTGGCCGAGGTCCGGGGCGTGGAGTCCGAGACCATGGAGGGCCAGCGCAACTACCAGAACCTGGTCATCGACCGGGGCGGGGTGCAGATCGACGACATCGTGCTGCGCCTGGCGTCGTACGGCTCATCGGCGGGCGGTCTGTAGGCCGGCCAGCTGCAGCGTCGCGCCCGGGGATCGAACGGTGCCCGGGCCGGTGGAAAGCGATCCCTGCAATCCCGATTTCCGCGCCCGGTTCACCCGCCTTGCGTTGCCAGGTCATCAGTGCGCCATGGAATGTTCCATAGTCGCCGACATCATTCCCGTTGAATTCGCGATGGCAGCGATGGCCGGAAGAACGTCGAACATGCCCGCGTCCCTTGTTTATTCGGACGTTATTGCTCAGATGCGCTGTTCTTGAGCTCACTGGCTTTGCGGCATGCACTGCGACAAAGCAGGTTCAGCCACGTGTTGTCCAGTGTTGATTATATCAAGTATTTGACCTCGAAGCGTTTGGTATAAATCCTCCACCTGGCGGTCACTATAGCCGAGTTCTCGACCAATTTCGATCGCCTTACGCTTGAAATCAGATGCTGCCGCCTCACCTGATCCACGAAATCCTTGATCATCCAGAGTCGTCGCGTCAAAGGCTTCGTGAGCCAGACTGAGCACCGCTGCGCAGTCCGTGGCATGGTCAAGGTTCATTTCAAGGTCGGGATGTGGGGAAGGACGGTCCCACTGTGAACCCGAAATGGCAATAACGGCCAGAAGAACGTCAAGCATATCTAACTCCTGAGTGTGGACACGTGTTTCCTGACTTCCATGCGACATCGCGCAGCGGAAGCGGTGCATTGTGTCTCCGGGCTTATCGAACTGAAGACATACGGCCCCCCCGGGCCACGTGCGTCTGCGCCCGACTATCGTCTCAGGACACAGAGCGCGTGGGGAAAATCGACAGGATTAGGCTGGCCGGTGTAGCGCGGCCCTTTCTGGAGACTGCATTCGTCATCGAGCGCATAACGCGGGATCTCGAGCCTTTGTTTTTCAAATGTAGGGTATCCCCGATCGATCCGACAATACATGTTATCGCCGATCTGTTCTGCTTGGGCAGCGTCACCATACCAGCGACGGCAGACTGCGTTCCAGTCGATGGGAATACTGTCCTGACCCGGGTCCTGAACCCTGGCTATGGATGGCGCAGCCGGTGCGGCCAGGGCCAGCATGGCGGACAGGGCGAAAAGCACGCGTCGAGATGGCATCCTGTTCCCTCATGACGGACGGCCCGACCCCCGGACGAGGCGATTTCAGCGCCTGTCCCGATCGGCATCTGGCCGCAGTTGATCTAAGGACCAAGGGTATCCAGACGGGTTCGCCGGTCAAACCGTCCGAACCTGACGGGTCCGTGGGGCGTGCGTCCGATCAAGCGGTGGCCGACCGCGCGCCGGCCCGCCGGACCGCCATGCGTTACCGGGGGCGGTCCACGCGTACGCCCGGCAATCTCAGGCACTGCTCCCAATACGGCCTCGGAAAAGGAGAGAACCCGCTGGTCCGCTCTTCTGCGTCCCGGCGGCGAACGATTTCGTCCAGACCATCGATGTATCGCATGCCGCGTTCTTCAATAAGGTTGAACAGCCCGGCCAAGTCTCATGCAGGTTTGCACATTTTCTGAACCAAAGACTTCGGATTGTATGCCTTGGCTTACGAGGCGTTGGTCGGCTTCACGCAGGGCATCTCTTCGTGCGTGAATTGCGTCAAAAACTCCCCCGGTGACTGGGACGCCATGGGGTAGACTAATCGCTGACGTTGCCAGGATGTTGTAGAAGCTATATAAAGTGTCTTGCCGATACGCATTGCCAGGCCGATTCATGGCCTCACTGAGAACGGCTGCGCAATTGACAGCGTTTTCGTAGGTCGGCTCAAGGTCATTGCTCGGTGAACCCGAGATGGCCACGACAGCCAGAAGCACGTCCAACATATCAAACCCTCTAGTTTATCGAAGTCCCAATTCGTGTGTAAATTCATAAAGATGATCGGAAAGTTCCAGGCACCTTGTCACAATTTCTGGATTAGAAGGCACAATTTCTGGATTAGAGAGAGCAGAGTCAACGGCTGGCTTCATCGCGCGTTCAACGGGTTCACGCATGGCAAGTTGTCGTGCTGCAACTGCCTCATCAACAGCGGCAGAGCTAGCGGCAGATCTCCAGTCTATTTCGGGTGCGAGCAAGCGCGCTGCGTACTTCAATCGATTTATGTGAACAGTAAACAAATCAACGTAACCATCAAGGGCATCATACCTACTCCTCAAATAGAGAACGGCTGCGCAATTGACAGCGTTTTCGTAGGTCGGTTCAAGCTCATCGCTCGGTGAACCCGAGATGGCCACGACAGCCAGAAGCACGTCCAACATATCTACATCCTGATTTCGATCATCCGGTTTTTCGAACAGCGCACGACATCGCGCACCGAGCAGTCAATAATGTCATCGAGACGGGTTTGCCGGTCAAGCAGTCCGAACCTGACGGGTCGGTGCGACGTGCGCCAGATCAAGCGGTGGCCGACCGCGCGCCTGCCCGCATGTGGACCTTGGTCGTCCGACCGCCGCGCGACCGGCCTATGGCGTGAGCTGAGGCCCCCCTTTTGCGCCCGCCGCCGAGCGGTGCGCCTTGACCGAGGTCGAGTCGATCATGGCCGTCACCGGCGGGTCGGCCGCCTCGCCGAGCGACGCCAGGATCCGCTGCCACAGACCTCGCTTGCTCCAGCGATTGTAACGGTTGAACACCGTCGTATAGGGCCCATAGACGTCCGGAAGAGCGCGCCAGCGACACCCCTCGCGCAGCCGATGAACGATACCCGAGATCACCCGGCGATCATCCACCCGCCGCTTGCCCGTATAGACCTTGGGGATGTGCGGCTCGATCACAGCCCACTGCGCGTCCGACAACCAGAAATGATCCGCCATGATCCAAGCCTCCTCAGAAGCTTGACTCACAATAGTCAGATCAACTCAATTGCGTATATTACACAAAAATCCTTCTCATGTAAAGTAAAGGGCAAGGTACACGCAACTTGGAATTTCTACAACGCGGTGATCTCCGTTTGCATTTATCTCTCGTCTTCGCGCTTCCACGTCATTAACAACGTCGGATTCGCTCTTGTTAAGTCCGCTTTGAGCGGCGAACACGCGCGCTCCCCTCAACAACCTACGTCTGGCCTCCGGAACATCATTCATCTGCTGTGCATCTTGCAAAATGGCTAAGCAAGTGACAGCGTTTCCATAGTTCGGATCAAGCCATGGGCTCTGTGAACCCCAGTTGTACTGTGAACCCGAGATGGCCACGACAGCCAGAAGCACGTCGAACATATCTACCCCCTGATTTCGATCATCCGGTTTTCTGAACGGCGCACGACATCGCGCACCGGGCAGTGAACAGTGTTATCGAGGCGGTTTCGCTGGTCAAGCATTCCGAACCTGACGGGTCGGTGTGACGCGCGCTTCATCCGTCCAGGAGGGAATGAATGGTGGATGCGACAGGGATTGAACCTGTGACCCCCTCGGTGTGAACGAGGTGCTCTCCCGCTGAGCTACGCATCCATCTCGGGCCCGGATCACCGGGGAGGCGGGGACATAGCCCGCTCCCCGACAGGTGGCAAGGGGATCAGATCCCCGCTGCGACCACCGTGTCGGGCGTCGCGGCGTCCGGGTCGCCGGGCAGCCAGGCGACGTGGCCGTCATAGATGCCCTGGTTCAGGATGCTCTCTTCCTTCGCCACCAGAACGGGGACCAGCATCTGGCCGGTGACGTTGGTGGCCGTGCGCATCATATCGATGATCCGGTCGATGGCGACGATATAGCCGATGCCCTCCAGCGGCAGGCCGGCCGTGGACAGGGTCAGGGTCAACATGACGATGGAGGTGCCCGGCACCCCCGCCGTCCCCAGCGAGCCCAGGATCGCGGTCAGGCCGATCAGGACATACTGGGTGATCGTCAGGTCGATGCTGAAGTACTGGGCGATGAAGATGGAGGCGATGGCCGGATAGATGGCTCCGCAGCCGTCCATCTTCACATTGGCGCCCAGGGGCGCGGCGAAGGCGGCATAGGCCTGGGGCACGCCGAGCCGCTCGACCGTCTGGCGCAGGGTGATCGGCAGGGTGCCGAGCGAGGAGGAGGTGGCGAAGGCCGTCTGTTGCGCGGCGAAGGCCCCCCGGAAGAAGCTGGCGGCCTTCAGCCCGTGCAGCTTCAGCAGGCCGGAATAGACGATCAGGATGTGGAACAGGCAGGCCGCATAGATGGCCAGGATGAACTTGCCCAGCGGCAGCAGCGCCTCCCAGCCATAGCCGCCGACGACCGAGCCGATCAGGCCGAAGACGCCGAACGGGGTCAGCTGGATCACCCAGCGGGTGATGCGGAAGACGATGGCGGCGCCCTCGTCGACCAGCCGCCGCGCCGTCTGGGCCCGGTCGCCGAGCGCCACCAGGGCCGCCCCGACCAGGGCCGAGAAGAAGATGATCTGCAGCACCTTGCCCTCGGCCAGGGCGGCGAAGGGATTGGTCGGGACGATGCCGATCAGCACCTCCAGCGGGGTGGGGATGTCGCGCTCGCGCACCTCGCCCAGCGGCAGGTTCGACAGGCCGAGGCCGGGATTGATCAGGTGGCCGAAGGCGAAGCCGACCAGCACGGCCAGCAGGGAGGTGATGGCGAACCACAGGATGGTCCGCGCCCCCAGCCGGATCGCGCCCGCCCCCGCACCCAGTTTCGCGATCGAGGAGGCGATGGTGAACAGCACCAGGGGCGCGACCACCATCCGGATCAGGTTCAGATAGACGTCGCCGATCGGCTGGAGCCAGACCTCCGCCCGCTCGCGCAGGATCAGCCCGGCGACGATGCCGAGCGCGAATCCGAAAGCGGTGCGCTGCCACAGGGGAATGGCGAAGAAGCGTGCGAGCATGAGGCGGTCTTTCCGGAGGGGCACCGCAGCATCGGCGTCCACGACCCAAACCGCAACGGCCTCGGTGACGAGGGTTTCAAACGCCAAGGTTTAGAAAATCTCGCGCCGGGGTTCAGGCAGGCGGAAGGTTCGATACGCACCGAGAGGAAAGGGACATCATCATCCCTTGTCGCGGCCCCGCCCGTCGCCGCCCATCCCGCCATCCTCGGTCACCCGCGGATCGAGACGGCGCGGTCGGACTTCGACGCGGCGAGGGCGGCGACGCGTCGCACTTGATCGGAGGCATTCCCCCGGTCACATTTCCCTTGGATTAACCGCTAGGTCAGGCCTGCGCATGACTGAGTCCTCTGAAGATCAAGCGCCGAGGTCGGCGCTAAATCGCCTGGGCAGCCTCATTGCGTCGGCGGCGTCGATCGCCCTCCTGGTTCTTATGCTGGCGCGACACATGGGCTGGCTGGAGTAAGCCCTGTCCGATGCCCAGCTTGCGCTGTGGCCTGGTCTGGCCCCTCAGACCCCCGTCATTGCCCGTACCACATAGTGGTCGACCACGATCATATCGACGGCCTCTTCCACGTCCTCGAAGGCATCGACGATGATGTCGCCGCCCAGATCCTCGACCGGAATGGGCGTGTAGCCGAAGCTGACGAGCACGCAGGGGATGCCGGCGTCCTTCGCCGTGCCGGCGTCGGGGGCGGCGTCGCCGACCATGATGGCGCGGGCCGGGTCGCCGCCGACCGAGGTGACCGCCTCGATCAGGTGGGCGCCCGAGGGCTTTCTTTCGCTGACGCGGTCGGGTCCGACGATGGCGGCGAAGTGGCGGGTCAGGTCGATCTTGCCCAGAAGCAATTCGGACAGGTCGCTGCGCTTGTTGGTGACGACGACGAGGGTCGCCCCGCGCGCCGACAGGGTCTCCAGCGTCTCGACCACGCCCTCGAACGGCGTGGACTCGTCGGCGATGTGGGCGATGTAGTCGGCGATGAAGGCGTCGAACAGGTCCGGGTCGCGGGCCTGGTCCAGCGGCGCGCCGGCCAGGGTGAAGCCGTGTTCCAGCAAGGCCCGCGCCCCGCCGCCGATCAGCGCCCGCGCGCCCTCCATCGGCACGGGCGGCAGACCCTTGAGCACCAGCATGCGGTTCAGGGTGCCCACCAGGTCCTGGTGCGTCTCGACCAGGGTGCCGTCCAGGTCGAAGGCCAGGGTCCAGCCTTCCAGGTCGCGTTCGATCATGCCCACATCTCCGGCCCGGAGCCTCCCGTCCGACCCCGGGATGGGCTAGACCTCGCGCGTTGACTAGCCGCCGGACCGATTCATGACCACTCCCCATCCACGCGCCGCCATCATCCTCGCCGCCGGTCAGGGCACGCGGATGAAGTCGCCGGTGCCCAAGGTGCTGCATCCGGTCGGACACCGCGCCATGCTGGACCACGCCATCGACGCGGCCGAGGCTTTGGGCTGCGAGCGGATCGTGGTCGTGGTGGGGGCCCATTCACCCGAGGTGCGGGCCCATGTGATGAAACGGCTGGGCGAGGATGCCATCGCGGTCCAGGACCCGCCGCTGGGCACCGGCCATGCGGTCCGCGCCGCCGAGGCCGTGCTCGGCGACTTCGTCGGCCAGGTGGTCGTCACCTATGGCGACGTGCCCCTGCTGCGGGCCTCCGACATCGAGGCGGTGTTCGAGGCGCATGACGGGGTGACGGTGATCGGCTTCGAGGCGGCCGATCCGGGGGCCTATGGCCGACTGGTCATGGACGGCGACACCCTGACCGCCATCACCGAGGCGAAGGAGGCGTCCGAACAGGTTCTGGCCCTGACCACCTGCAACTCGGGCGTGATGGCCGCACCGGTCGGGCTGCTGTTCGACCTGCTGGCCGAGGTGACGAACGAGAACGCCAAAGGCGAATTCTATCTGACCGACGTGGTCGAACTGGCCCGCAAGCGCGGGGCGCCGACGCGGGCGGTGATGGCGTCCGAGGAGGCCGTCATGGGGGTGAATGCGCAGGGCGAACTGGCGACCGCCGAGGCCCTGTTCCAGAAGGTCCGGCGCGAGACCTTCCTGGCGGCCGGGGTGACGATGAGCGCGCCGGAGACGGTGCATTTCGCCTGGGACACCCGGGTGGGCGCGGGCACGGTGATCGAGCCGTTCGTGGTCTTCGGCCCGGGCGTGACGGTCGCCGAACGCGCCCGCATCCGCAGCTTTTCGCATATCGAGGGGGCCACGGTGGCGACGGGGGCCGAGGTCGGTCCCTATGCGCGGCTGCGGCCCGGCGCGGACCTCGGCGAGGGGACGAAGGTCGGCAATTTCGTCGAGGTCAAGAATGTGCGGATGGAGGCGGGGGCCAAGGCCAACCACCTGTCCTATCTGGGCGACGGCGCGGTCGGGGCGGGCGCGAACATCGGCGCGGGCACGATCTTCTGCAACTACGACGGCTTCAACAAGGCCCGGACCGTGGTGGGCGAGGGGGCCTTCGTGGGGTCCAACTCGGCGCTGGTGGCGCCGGTGAGCATTGGCGCGGGGGCCATCGTGGGGTCGGGTTCGGTGATCACCGAGGATGTGCCTGCGGATGCCATGGCCCTGGGGCGCGGGCGTCAGGTGAACAAGGACGGGGCGGGGGCTGCTTTCCGCGAACGGGCGAAGGCGAAAAAGGAGCGCGGGTCGTGATCCCTCTCCCGGAGGGAGAGGGCTTGAGCGCCCGGGAGCGCCAGCGATCGGCCTGGCGCGAAAGGGTGAGGGCTTATGCCCTCGCCGGTTGGCACCGTAGCCCCTCACCCTTTCGGCTGAGCGCATCGCTTCGCTCTGCGAGCCTCAAGCCCTCTCCCGACGGGAGAGGGAGCCAGTGAGCGACCTCCAGAAACAACGTGCCGGAGAGGCGGCGGCCCTGCGGGTCGAGGCGGGGATGGTCGTGGGGCTGGGCACCGGGTCGACCGCGGCCTGGTTCGTGAAGGCGCTGGCGGCGCGGGGGCTGGGCGGCCTGCGCTGCGTGCCGACCTCGGAAAGGACCGCCGACCTGGCGCGCGAGCTGGGATTGCCGCTGACGACGCTGGAGGACGTGTCGCGCATCGACCTGACCGTCGACGGGGCCGACGAGGTCGGGCCGGGGCTGGCCCTGATCAAGGGCGGCGGTGCGGCGCTGCTGAGGGAAAAGCTGGTGTGGGAGGCGTCAAGCCGCTGCATCGTCATCGCCGACGCGGCCAAGGTGGTGCCGGTGCTGGGGGCCTTCCCTTTGCCGATCGAGGTCGTCGCCTTTGGCCACAAGGCGACGGCGAACCGGATCATGGACGTGCTGACCGACCACGACATCGCCATGCCCGCCCGTTTGCGCCAGGCCGACCGGGGCGTCGTCCGCACGGATGGCGGCAATGTCATCTATGATGCGAAATGCGTGGCGATCCATGACCCTGTGCGCCTGGCCGACGATCTGAAGCTGATCACCGGGGTGGTCGAGCACGGCCTGTTCCTGGATCTGGCGGACGAGGCGATCATCGGTGGCGATGACGGGGTGGACATCCTACTTCCCTGACACCCAATCCGCTCATCCCGGCGAAAGCCGGGACCCAGTGCTTTCGCAGGGCACGGTGCGCGGGATCATCAACTGCGAAACCGACTACCGTCGGAGCGCCCAAAGGACTGGATCCCGGCTTTCGCCGGGATGAGCGGGATACAGAATGACCTACGACTACGACCTCTTCGTCATCGGTGCCGGGTCCGGGGGCGTCCGGGCGGCGCGGCTGACGGCCCTGGGCGGCAAGACGGTGGCGATCGCGGAGGAACACCGCGTCGGCGGGACCTGCGTGATCCGGGGCTGCGTGCCCAAGAAATTCATGGTCATGGCCAGTGACTTCGCCCACCAGTTCCATACCGCCGAAGGCTATGGCTGGACGGTGGAGGCCAGTTTCGACTGGCCGAAATTCATCGAGACCAAGGACGTCGAGATCGCCCGGCTGTCGGGCATCTATGCCGCCAACCTGGGCAAGGCGGGGGTCGAGTTGATCCACGGCCGCGCGGTGCTGACCGACGCCCACACGGTGGTGATCGCCGGCAAGGGCGAGGGCGGCGGCGACCTGACCGTCACGGCCGAGCGCATCCTGATCGCCACGGGCGGGCGTCCCTGGATGCCCGAGGGTCTGCCCGGCATCGAGCATGCGATCACGTCGGAAGGGGCCTTCCATCTGCCGGAGCTGCCCAAACGCATCCTGATCGCGGGCGGCGGCTATATCGCCGTGGAGTTCGCGGGGATTTTCGCCGGGCTTGGGGTCGAGACGACCCTGATCTATCGCGGGCCGAACATCCTGCGCGGCTTCGACGACGACGTGCGCGCGCATCTGGCCGGAGAGATCGAGAAGCGCGGCATCAAGGTCATCCTGGGCTGCCAGCACAGGGAGATCCGCAAGACCGGCAGCGGTCTGGTGAATGTGCTGGAGAACGGCATGGAGCTGGAGACCGACGTCGTCATGTTCGCCACCGGCCGGGTGCCGCACGTCAAGTCGCTGGGGCTGGAGACGGCGGGCGTGGCGCTGAACGACAAGGGCGCGATCCGGGTCGATGCCCTGTCGAGAACAACCTCTGAAAGCATCTGGGCCATCGGCGACGTGACCGACCGGATGAACCTGACCCCCGTCGCGATCCGCGAGGCGGTCGCCTTCCACGAGACCGTCTACAAGGACAATCCGCAGCATTTCGACTACGAGGCCGTCGCCACGGCGGTGTTCAGCCAGCCGCCGGTGGGGACGGTGGGCCTGTCGGAAGCCGAGGCCCGGCGGACGTGTTCGGGCGCGGTGGATGTCTATTCGACCCGGTTCCGGCCGATGAAATACGCCTTCACCGGTTCGGACGAGCGGGTGCTGATGAAGCTGGTGGTGGATGCGTCGAACGACCGCGTGGTCGGCGTCCACATCGTCGGACCGGACGCCCCCGAGATGATCCAGCTGGCCGCCATCGCCGTGAAGGCGGGCCTGACCAAGGCCCAGTGGGACGCCACCTGCGCCGTCCACCCGACCATGGCCGAAGAGCTGGTCACGCTGAAGGTCAAGCAGAGCCAGGAAACTTCGGCGGGCTAGTTTGTTGTTTCGCAACCGCGAGAGGCCTATTCTACGGCCATGACCCAGCGCTGGACCCCTGACTCCTGGAGAAACAAACCCGCGGTGCACATGCCGACGGATTATCCGGACGCGCGGGAGCTTCAGCGGGTCGAGGACGAACTGCGCGCCATGCCGCCTCTGGTGTTCGCAGGCGAGGCGCGGACGCTGACCGCCAAGCTGGCGGAGGTCGAGGCGGGCAAGGCCTTCCTGCTGCAAGGCGGGGACTGCGCCGAGAGCTTCAAGGAATTCTCGACCGACAACATCCGCGACACCTTCCGCCTGCTGCTGCAGATGGCGGTGGTGCTGACGTTTGCGGGTCGCAAGCCGGTGGTGAAGGTCGGCCGGATCGCCGGCCAGTTCGCCAAGCCGCGCAGCTCTGCGGTCGAAACGATCGACGGCGTGACCCTGCCGTCCTATCGCGGCGACAACATCAACGGCTCGGCCTTCACCGCCGAGGAACGCGCCCCCGATCCGCAGCGCTTGCTGAAGGCCTACAACCAGTCGGCCTCGACGCTGAACCTGCTGCGCGCCTTCGCCGGCGGCGGCTATGCGGATCTGTACAACATCCATCGCTGGACCCAGGGGTTCGCCGATCACGGCATAGGGGCCCAGTACCGCGAGCTGGCCGACAAGATCGCCGAGGCCCTGGCCTTCATGGAGGCCGTCGGCGTCACGCCCGAGACCCATCCGGATCTCAGCCGCGTCGAGGTCTTCACCTCGCACGAAGCCCTGCTGCTGAACGTCGAAAGCGCCCTGACCCGGCTGGATGGCGGAACGGGCGAATGGTTCGACACCTCGGCCCATATGCTGTGGATCGGCGAGCGTACGCGTCAGCTGGACGGGGCCCATGTCGAGTTCATGCGCGGCATCCGGAATCCGATCGGGGTGAAATGCGGCCCGACGATGGAGCCGGACGACCTGCTGCCCCTGATCGACGCGCTGAACCCGGACAATATCTCGGGCCGCCTGACCCTGATCGGCCGCTTCGGTCACGACAAGGTCGGCAAGCGCCTGCCCGCCCTGATGCAGGCGGTGAAGGCGGCGGGCAAGAAGGTGATCTGGTCGATCGACCCGATGCACGGCAACACCCTGATGGCCACGAGCGGCTACAAGACCCGGCCGTTCGACCGGATCCTGGGCGAGGTGAAGGGCTTCATCGATGTGGCCGAATCCGAGGGGGTCCACCCCGGCGGCGTCCATCTGGAGATGACCGGCCAGAATGTCACCGAATGCATCGGCGGGGCGCAGGCGGTGTCCGAGGACGACCTGTCCAGCCGCTATCACACCCACTGCGACCCTCGCCTGAACGCCGACCAGGCGCTGGAACTGGCCTTCCTGGTGGCCGAGCGGCTCAAGAGCGGACGACTGAACCAGTCGCGCGCGGCGTGACCGGGTCTGGGATCGGGCGACCGGCGGGCGACGACCGGGGCGGGCGCACCGCCTTCCAGGGCGCGCCCGGTGCCTTCAGCCACGAGGCCTGCGTCGAGCTGCGCCCCTGGGACGTCCATGTGCCGTTCGAGACCTTTGCCGAGGCGATCGAGGCGGTAAAGACCGGCGATTGCGACTGCGCCCTGATCCCCGTCGAGAACTCCACGATCGGCCCGGTGGAACCGGCCGCAACCCTGGTGGCATCGGCCGGGCTGAAACAGGTCGCCGACGTCTGGCGGCCGATCCATATCGCCCTGATGGCGCTGGACGGCGTCGAGATCGACCAGATCCGCACGGTCTCCAGCCACCCCATCGCGCTGCGCCAGTGCGCAGGCAACCTGGCCGCGATGGGGCTCGAGACCGTCGAGGCCTTCGACACCGCCGGGGCCGCGCGATCGGTGTCCGAAGGCAATGACCCGACCCGGGCGGCCCTGGCCCCGGTCGCGGCGGCAGAGGTCTATGGCCTGTCGATTCTGCGCAACGATCTTCAGGATTCAGACACGAACAGCACGCGCTTTGTTCTCCTGTGTCGCGAGGCGGGTTGACGGCGCACGATCCTTGCGTGTCTTTAGGGACCACGGATCGCTGACGATCCGGAACACCGGACCGACCCATGTCCTCGCTGCGCGCCTCGACCCAGTCCCTCGTCCTCCGTTCGCGCGCGGCGGATCTCTATTTTGGCTATCGCTTTTACGGCTTTCGATACGCCGGCTGAGGCCTCGAGCGGCACCCGCTCCTGACAGCCTCGCCGGCGACCGCCCTGACCCGGGGCGGCGGCGCACCCACGCACCCCTCATCGAAATGCACACCGTGAAAGCCCTGATCCCATGCCGAAATCCAACCTCAAGACCGTCTGGCCCGACATGAACCCGCAAGACCTGTCTCCCGAGCAGATGGCCCTGGCCGCCCTGCGCGCCGAGATCGACAGCGTCGACGACCAGCTTCTGGCCCTGTTCCAGCGCCGTCTGGACATCGCCGCCAGGGTGGGTCTGGCCAAGGATGCGCCGCACGGCCCCCACACCAAGCTGCGGCCCGACCGCGAACAGACGGTCCTGAGCCGGATGCTGGCAAAGGCCGAGCCCGGCTATGCCGATGCGGTCGAGGGGCTGTGGCGCGAGATCGTCGGCTGGGGCCTGGCGCGCCAGGGCCAGCTGCAGGTCCAGGTCTGGGCCCCGACCGATCCGACGCGGGCCTTCGACGGGGCCCGTCATCGCTTCGGAGCGGCGGCGGCGATCCGCATGGTGCGGGACCCGCAGGCGGCCCTGGCCTTCGCGGCGGAGGGCCGGGGGGTGGCCGTGCTGGCGATCAACACCGACGATCCCTGGTGGCTGGGGCTGCGCCGCGACTGGTCGTCGTTGAGCGTGTTCGACGGGTTCGGCCAGACGGGCGGGCAGCCGACGTCGCTGGCGGTCGGCAAGATTGATCCTGCCGCCCTGCCCCGGGGCCGCAGCGTGATCGTCACGGCGGGAGGCGACGCCGGCGACGGCGGCGGGGCGCGCCGCTGGGGTCTGAACACCCATCACGGCTGGACCCTGGCCCTGACCGACGCCGCCCTGACGCCGGGAGACGCCGAGGGCTGTGTGGGCGCGATCGGCTAGGGCATGATCGTTTGAGGTGGACCCACGTCGTGGGTCCAGCCGAAAGCGTGAATCATGCCCTCGCTCATATCTGGAGCCTGATTCACGGCATCGGCGGAATCGCGAAGCGATTCCACCTCAGCCGATCAGGCTCCGGATCAGACGGCCAGGTTGTCGATCAGGCGGGTCTTGCCGAGCCAGGCGGCGGCGAGGATGCGGGCAGGGGCATCGACGACGCCGTTCGGGAACGGGGCCAGATCGTCGGCGCGGCGCACGGCGACATAGTCGACCCGCTCGAACCCGGCCTTCAGCAGATCGGAATAGGCGTCGCGCTCGACGGCGGCCAGCGGACGCCGGTCGGCGGCCTTGAGCGCGGCTTCGGCCAGGACGCCGTTGAGACGGCGGGCGATGTCGAGTTCGGCCTCCGACAGATAGGCGTTCCGGGATGACAGGGCGAGGCCATGGCTGTCCCGCATCGTCTGCGCGCCGATGATCCGGGTCGGGATGTCGAGGTCCCGGGCCATGCGGCGGACGACCATCAGCTGCTGGTAGTCCTTCTCTCCGAACACGGCGACATCGGCCTGGACCTGGTTCAGCAGCTTGGCGACGACCACGGCCACGCCGCCGAAGAAGTGGGGCCGGAAGTCGGTCTCCAGCCCTTGCGACGGCCCGCCGACGGAGACGGCGGTGACGAAGCCGTCCGGGTACATTTCGGCCACCGTCGGTGCGAACAGCAGGTCGCATCCGACGCCGGCGAGCAGGGCCGCGTCCCCGGCCTCGCGGCGCGGATAGGTGCCCAGGTCCTCGTGCGCGGCGAACTGGGCCGGGTTGACGAAGATGCTGGCGACGACCCTGTCGGCGTGTTGGCCCGCCGCCCGCACCAGGGTCAGGTGGCCCTCGTGCAGGGCCCCCATGGTCGGCACGAAGGCCACGGTGAACCCCTGACGACGCCAGTCGCGGACCACGGCGCGCAACGCTTCGACCGTTCGCGCGATCGGCAGGGGAGTAGGGTTGTCGCTCATGCTTACCAGATTAACCCCTTGACTTAAGCGTGATCGTGCACCGGACGGCAAAAGGTGCCGGGCTAGGGTCGGCTTATGACGCCCGGCAGAATGCTTCGTCCAGTGCTCCTCGGTCTCGCAAGCCTCTCGACCACGTCGTGCGGCATGGTCGAGAGTGACCCGCACCGTTTCGAGTCCATGGCCCAGGCCGTGGCCAGCGTGCCCCTCGACGGGTCGGACCAACCCTTGCGGACAGCGTCGGAGCTGGGGCTTCGTCCCGCCAGGGTCGACGCTGCCGCCGTCGCGAACCCCGGCGCGCTGAGGGTCGAGGTCATGGACCCCTATGCCCTGTGGGATGCGCGCGATGCCGGTCTTCGGGGCGCTGTCGAACAGGCGGCTCCGGCGATGATCGAGGCGGCCGCGCCGGTCGTGACCCGGGCGGTCCGGCAGCAGGTCTCCGATCCCGCGCCGACGATCCGACCGACTCGGGCCGTCGTCGTCGAGCCCGTTCGCGCGGCCGGTGCGACCGGTCCGCGCGAGACCTTGCAGCTCGGGGCCTTCTCCAGCCCCGCGGCAGCGCGGGCGGCCTGGTCGCGCATTCGTGCGGCGGGCCATGGCCTGGCGGACCTGACGCCCGCGTTCGAGGCTGTCGAGGTCGATGGACGCACCCTGACGCGGCTGAAGGTGACGGCTGCGGGCAACACGGTTCGCGCCGTCTGTCGCGCTGCGGATGCTGCCGATCTGGGGTGCCTGCGCCGGGGCTGAGCCACCGCCCGCGCGATCTTCCCACAGCTGTCGGCCAACCTTTCGTTGACGGATGCGGCCGCGCACCCGACTCTGGCGCGCCATGACGACCGGCTCTGTGAGTCGGTGGTCGCCAGTATCCGGATCATCAGGTCATGACGCAGACAGCTCGGGCTCAGGTCATCGTGGTCGGCAATGAAAAGGGCGGGGCGGGCAAGTCCACCCTGGCCATCCACATCGTCTGCGGCCTGATGCACGCGGGTCGCAAGGTGGCGATCCTGGACCTGGATCTGCGCCAGCGGTCGATGTCCCATTTCTTTTCTCACCGCACGGCCTGGACGGCCGCCAACGGCGTCACCCTGCCCATGCCGGTCGAGCCGGATCTGGGCGACGGCAAGGCCCTGGCCAGGGCGGATGAGGCGGAGCAGATGGCCCGATTCGAGACCGTGTTCGACGAGGCGGTGGCCTCGGGGGCCGAGGTCATCCTGATCGACACGCCGGGGGGCGATACCGTCCTGTCGCGCGCGGCCCATGCCCGGGCCGACCAGATCGTGACGCCGATGAACGACAGCTTCGTCGACTTCGACATGCTGGGCACGGTCGATCCGGTGACGCTGGAGCTGCTGAAGCCCTCGACCTATTCCGAAAGCGTGTGGGAGGCCCGGAAGTATCGCGCGATCCAGGAAGGCCGCCACGTCGCCATCGACTGGATCGTGGTCGTCAACCGCATGGCCGTGGCCGAGGCGCGCAATCGCCGCCGTCTGGAAGAGCGGATGCTGAAACTGTCCAAGCGCGTGGGTTTCCGGGTCGGGCCGGGGCTGCGCGACCGGGTCATCTATCGCGAACTGTTCCCCTTCGGCCTGACGGTGGCCGACCTGTCCAATTCCGTGCGGCCGGTGGCGGTGTCGCTGGCCCATGTCGCGGCAAGGCAGGAGATGCGCAACCTGATGCAGGCCCTGGGTCTGGACGACGTCCGACTGCCGGCGCTCGTGGCCGCTTGATCACCGGATCGTTCGCATGGGCCTGATCTGGCTCGTGCTGGCGGGCATCGTGGTGTGGGCGCTGGTGCGACTGGGTCGCCAGACCGAGGGCCCGCGGCGAGGGCACTGGCGGGTGGCGGCGACCCTGGTCTCGGCCGCCCTGCTGCTCGGCGGGGCTCTGGCGCTGTCCAGGGGGGCGTGGGTCAGCGGCGCAGGGCTGGTCGGAGCGGCGCTGTGGCTGGTGGTCGCCTCCCGGATGCGGACGGTGGCGGCGAGGCCCGAGGCGATCGGCGATGCCGAGGCCCGGGCGATCCTCGGCGTACCCATCGGCGCCGAGCCCGAGGTCATCCATGCCGCCTGGCGTCGCCTGATGGGGCGGGCGCATCCCGATCAGGGCGGGACGGAAGGGCTGGCGGCGAAGCTGAACGCCGCGCGGGATCGGCTGTTGCGGAAATAGCCCTCTCCCTCCCCCTCGGGGGAGGGGGGCCGCGAAGCGGCCGGGTGGGAGCGGCAGGCGAGCCAGAATCCGATTTGCCTTGTATTGCCTTGCCGTCCCCACCCGGTCTCCGCTCCGCTCCGACCACCCTCCCCCGAGGGGGAGGGAGAGGGTTCACGCCTGCGCCTTTCCCCCCTAAACCACCTCCATGCCGAAGCTGACCTCCGCCATCGATCCGAACAGCGCGTCGTTCAAGGCGCTGCACGCCCATAACACGGCCCTGAACGCCGAGCTGCGCGAGCGGGTGGCGCTCGCGGCGCGGGGCGGGTCGGAGGCCAGTCGCGAGCGGCATGTGGCGCGGGGCAAGCTGTTGCCGCGGGACCGGGTCGAGCGGCTGCTGGACCCCGGTTCGCCCTTTCTGGAGGTCGGCCAGCTGGCCGCCAACGGCATGTACGGCGACGAGGCGCCGGGCGCGGGGATGATCTGCGGCATCGGCCGGGTCTCGGGCCGCGAGGTGATGATCGTCGCCAACGACCCGACGGTGAAGGGCGGCGCCTATTTCCCCATGACGGTGAAGAAGCACCTGCGGGCCCAGGAGATCGCCGAGCAGAACATGCTGCCTTGCGTCTATCTGGTCGACTCGGGCGGGGCGAACCTGCCGCACCAGGCCGAGGTGTTTCCGGACCGCGACCATTTCGGCCGCATCTTCTTCAACCAGGCGCGGATGAGCGCGCAGGGCATCCCCCAGATCGCCTGCGTGATGGGGTCGTGCACGGCGGGCGGGGCCTATGTGCCCGCCATGTCGGACGAGACGGTGATCGTCCGGAACCAGGGCACCATCTTCCTGGCCGGCCCGCCGCTGGTGAAGGCCGCGACCGGCGAGGTCATCTCGGCCGAGGAACTGGGCGGGGCCGAGACCCATGGGCGCAGGTCCGGCGTCGTCGACTATGTCGCCGAGAACGACGAACACGCGCTGGAGATCGTCCGCGGCATCGTCGGCCATCTGAACAGCGTCAAACGCGTCGATCTGGATGTGCGCGAGCCGCGCGCCCCGGCCTTCGATGCCGGGGAGCTGTACGGCCTGATCCCCGACGACGTCCGCGCGCCCTACGACGTGCGTGAGGTGATCGCGCGGGTGGTCGACGGCTCGGAGTTCGAGGAGTTCAAGGCCCTGTACGGCTCCACCCTGGTCTGCGGCTTCGCCCGCATCTGGGGCT
This sequence comes from Brevundimonas sp. AJA228-03, assembly GCF_017795885.1. Taxonomy (NCBI): domain Bacteria; kingdom Pseudomonadati; phylum Pseudomonadota; class Alphaproteobacteria; order Caulobacterales; family Caulobacteraceae; genus Brevundimonas; species Brevundimonas sp. AJA228-03. The sequence continues at coordinate 1,381,496 of NZ_CP059297.1, forward strand.
ATCCGGTCGCCATCCTGGCCAACAACGGCGTGCTGTTCAGTGAGAGCGCGCTGAAGGGGGCCCACTTCATCGAACTGGCCTGCAAGCGGAAGATCCCGCTGGTCTTCCTGCAGAACATCAGTGGCTTCATGGTCGGCGGCAAATACGAGGCGGGCGGCATCGCCAAGGACGGGGCCAAGCTGGTGACCGCCGTCGCCTCGGCCAATGTGCCCAAGTTCACGGTCCTGATCGGCGGCAGTTTCGGAGCCGGGAACTACGGCATGTGCGGCCGGGCCTATTCGCCGCGCTTCCTGTTCACCTGGCCCAACAGCCGGATCAGCGTCATGGGCGGCGAGCAGGCGGCCGCCGTGCTGGCCACCGTGCACCGCGACGCCGACACCTGGACCCCCGAACAGGCCGAGGCCTTCAAGGCCCCGGTGCGTCAGAAGTACGAAGACGAGGGCAATCCGTACCATGCCACCGCCCGCCTGTGGGACGACGGCATCATCGATCCGGCCCAGACGCGGGATGTGCTGGGGCTGGCGATCTCGGCCAGTCTGAACGCGCCGATCGAGGAGACGACGTTCGGCGTGTTCAGGATGTGATGGCGATCAGGCGTCGCTCCACCGCCCGCCATCCTCCGTGACGCCGCCCGTGGCCTGATCCGCAGCCTCTCGGAACAGTTCGAGATACTCTTCCAGCGTCGCTTCCAGCCGTTCAAGCATGAGGCGGCGGAAGGCGGCGTCGCCCCGGCCCGCCTGATCCTCCGCGAGCGAGCCGATGTAGGCCAGCCGATCCTCCGGTCGGATGGAGATCGGCGGATAACCCGCGCGGATCAGAAGCAGGTTCATCAACAGACGCGCCGTGCGACCGTTGCCGTCGTTGAACGGATGGATCGCAACCAGCCGCCGATGAGCCTCGAATGCGGTGTCGTGGCTGTCGGCGCTTTCGGAGAGCCAGAGACCGAAGGGCTGCATCAAGGCCGGCACCTCGGCCGGGGACGGGAAGGCGTGCCGCCGCTCATCGGTGCGCACGAAGCGTCCCTGGTCGGCATATCGACCCGCCGCCGCGGGCCGTGATCGCCTCAGGACCAGGGCGTGCAGCGCCCGGATGTCGGCTTCGATCGGCGACCGCCCCGCGCGCGCCAGATCCCGGGCGAGGCCTATGGCATCGTAGTGATCCAACGCTTCTAGATGGTCTTTCAGAGGCTTGCCCGCGATGGTGATGCCCTTGTCGATGACCAGTTCGGTCTCGACCGCCGTCAGCGTGTTTCCCTCGATGGCGTTTGAGGTGTAGGTCAGATCGACGTCGAACCAGCGACGCAAGCGCCACAAAGATGGCAGGGGGACCGGACGCAGGGCATCCAGCGCCCGTTTCAACCGTTCGACGCGTGCGACCAGATCCTCCATTGGCGCTTTGGCTATCACGCCCGCCGAGCCCCGGAAAGCAAGCATGACCGACCCCACCGAATCCGACCTGAACGCCCTGGACATCACCGATGCCGAGGCGGCGGAGATCAACGCCATCGCCCAGCCGCTGGTGCCCGATCCGGCGCCGGATGCGAACGACGACCTGGTGCAGATCGATTCCACGACCGACGGGGTGGTCTTCATCACCATCAATCGCCCGGCGAAGAAGAACGCCTTTGACGCCGCCACCATCGCCGCCCTGCACGAGGCGTTCGAGACCCTGCACGGGGCCGACAGGGTGCGGGCGGTGTTCATCCGGGGCGCGGGCGGGACGTTCAGCGCGGGCGCGGACCTGGGCTGGATGCGGGACGCTGTCGGCTGGTCCGAGAGCGACAACCGCGACGACGCCCTGATGCTGGCGAAGATGCTGAAGGCGCTGCACGACATTCCGGCCCTGACGGTCGCCCTGGTCGAGGGCGCGGCCATGGGGGGCGGGGCGGGGATCGTCTGCGCCTGCGACATGGCCGTGGCGGTCGAGGGGACGCGGTTCGCCTTTTCCGAGGTCAAGCTGGGCCTGATCCCGGCGACCATCGCCCCCTATGTGATCGAGGCGGTCGGGGCGCGACGGGCGAGGCAGCTGTTCCTGACGGCCAACATCTTCGACGCCGACTATGCGGCCCATGCCGGGATCATCGACATGGTCCTGCCTGAAGGGTCGATGGACGAGTTCGTGTCCATGCTGACCGACAGCCTGAGCCAGAATGCGCCGGGTGCCATGGGCGAGGCCAAGCGACTGGTCAACGACCTGGTCGGCCACAGGGTCGATCGCGGCCTGATGGAGGACACCGCCCGCCGCATCGCCCGGGCGCGAGTGTCCAAAGAGGGCCAGGAGGGCGTGCGGGCCTTCCTCGAGAAGCGCAGCCCGAGCTGGGCGGAGTGACCTCGGGTCGGATTTGCGCTAGGCTGCGGCCATGAACGTGCACCAGCCCGTCGAACCGGAATGGACCCTCGAAGAGGAGAACGAACTTTTCGAGATAGCGAACCTGTATCCGGAAGACACGGGGCTGCCCATGACCATCTGGGTCAGCCCCAAGGGCAATGCGCGGCACGACGCGCGGGTGAAGGTCAGCACGGTCCACGGCAACCGGATGACGCTCGATCAACTCGCAGTCGTGGCGATTCGCCCGGAGCCCAGGCTTGTCCATGGCGCATTGATCGCCAGCGACGAGCGTCTGGTCACAGAATGGATCAGCAAGAACCGGGATGCGCTGATCGCATACTGGGACGGAGAGATCGGAACTCGCAAACTGATGCAGCGCCTCGTCGATCTCTGACCTCGACCCTTGCCCCGGGTCGCTCTAAACCGGAGCCATGTTCACCTCCGTCCTGGTCGCCAATCGTGGCGAGATCGCCTGTCGCGTCTTCCGCACCGCCAAGCGGATGGGGATCCGCACCATCGCCGTCTATTCCGAGGCCGATGCGAAGGCCCTGCATGTGCGCGAGGCCGATGAGGCGGTGCTGATCGGCCCGGCGGCGGCGCGCGAGAGCTATCTGGATGCCGACAGGGTGCTGGCGGCGGCGAAGGCGACGGGGGCGGAGGCGATCCATCCCGGTTACGGCTTCCTGAGCGAGAACGCTGCCTTCGCCGAGGCGGTGATGGCGGCGGGGATCGTCTGGATCGGGGCGCCACCGGCGGCCATACGGGCCATGGGGCTGAAGGACGCGGCCAAGACGCTGATGGTCGAGGCGGGGGTGCCCGTGACGCCCGGCTATATGGGCGAGGACCAGTCGCCCGAGCGGCTGAAGGCCGAGGCCGACGCCATCGGCTATCCGGTGCTGATCAAGGCGGTCGCGGGCGGCGGCGGCAAGGGGATGCGGCGGGTCGATGCGGGCGAGGCCTTCCTCGACGCCCTGGGGTCGTGCCGGCGCGAGGCGGCCTCCAGCTTTGGCGACGACCGGGTCCTGATCGAGAAATACATCCTGTCGCCGCGGCATATCGAGGTTCAGGTGTTCGGCGACAGCCACGGCGAGGTCGTGCACCTGTTCGAACGCGACTGCTCGCTGCAGCGCCGCCACCAGAAGGTGATCGAGGAGGCTCCGGCCCCCGGCATGGACGCGGCGACGCGGGCGGCGGTGACGGCGGCGGCGGTCAAGGCGGCGAAGGCCGTGAACTATGTCGGAGCGGGCACCATCGAGTTCATCGCCGACGGGACCGAGGGTCTGCGGGCCGACCGCATCTGGTTCATGGAGATGAACACCCGGCTGCAGGTCGAACACCCGGTCACCGAGGCCATCACCGGCGTCGACCTGGTGGAATGGCAGTTCCGCGCGGCGGCGGGCGAGCCCGTACCGCTGAGGCAGGACCAGCTGTCGATCCACGGCTGGGCCATGGAGGCGCGGCTGTATGCCGAGGACCCGGCGAACGGCTTCCTGCCCAGCATCGGGAAGCTGGAGCATTTCGTCCTGCCGGACGGGGTGCGGATCGACACGGGCGTGGAGCAGGGCGGCGAGGTCAGCCAGTTCTACGACCCCATGATCGCCAAGCTGATCGTCCATGCGGAGACGCGGGAAGAAGCGGCCGAGGCCCTTGCCGATGCTTGCGCCGATGTGGAGGTCTGGCCGGTGAAGACCAATGCCGGATTCCTGGTGCGGTGCCTGGAGCATCCGCGCTTCGTGGCGGGGGATGTGGATACGGGGTTCATCGGGGCGGAGGAGGGGGCGCTGACGGCCCGGCGAATGTCGGAGAAGGCGCTGCAAGGCGCGGCTCGTGTTCTCCGATTTGAGAACGTGGGCGGCGACGATTCCTTCAGCCCCTGGGATGGCTGGCAGATGCCAATCGGGTTGCGCATGAACGCAGAGCCCGTCTTGCGCCAGACCGTCTTCGTCGATGGCGAACGCACGGTTCTTGAGATCGATGACGCGGTGTCTGCGCACTACGGTCACCTCGAACCAGCTCATGGCGTGACTGTCTATTTCGAGGATGGCTGGCCCTTCGAAGTGTCGAGTTTTGCAAAGCTGGGCGCAGCAGGCGGCACCGCCTCCGACGGGTCCCTGCGCGCGCCCATGCCGGGCAAGATCGTGGCGACGCCGGCGAAGGCGGGGGATGTGGTGACCAAGGGGCAGCCGGTGATCGTGCTGGAGGCCATGAAGATGGAGCATGCGCTGAACGCCCCGTTCGACGGGGTGGTGGGCGAGGTGGCCTTCGCCGTCGGGGACCAGGTGGGGGCGGATGCGGTGCTGGCGGTGGTGGAGGCTGGCGCCTAGGAAGGAAAACGTTTAAATACAGTGGTTTGAAGGCGATGTTTGTCGGACGTTGTGATGAGCAGAGGCTGAGGCGATTGGACTCGAAAAAACCGAGTCCAACGGGTGCAAGTCACTGATTTTTCGGGTTTTGATTTGCACTTTTTTGGACTCATGGAGTCCGATAGATTTGGGGGGCGCGCGCTAGATTCAGCCAACGCTCAACCTTGTCATCCCGGAAATCGCGCCAGCGATTATCCGGGACGGAAGATGCCCTCCTTCGACCTCCCGGAAGGCGCGCAGCGGCTGTCCGGGAGACGGTGGAGGGCGGTCAGACTGTCTCCCGGACAATCGCTGGCGCGATTTCCGGGAGGGATGGTGGCGGGGTCTGGCGTCCCGGCTCTTCGCTTCGCTCCGGCCGGGATGACAAGGGAGGCTCATCGCTTCGCTCCGGCCGGGATGACAAGGGAGGCTCTTCGCTCCGCTCCGGCCGGGATGACAAGGGAGGCTCTTCGCTTCGCTCCGGCCGGGATGACAAGGGAGGCTCATCGCTTCGCTCCGGCCGGGATGACAAGGGAGGCTCTTCGCTCCGCTCCGGCCGGGATGACAAGGGAGGCTCTTCGCTCCGCTCCGGCCGGGATGACAAGGGAGGCTCTTCGCTCCGCTCCGGCCGGGATGACAAGGGAGGCTCTTCGCTCCGCTCCGGCCGGGATGACAAGGGAGGCTCTTCGCTTCGCTCCGGCCGGGATGACAAGGGAGGCTCTTCGCTTCGCTCCGGCCGGGATGACAAGGGAGGCTCATCGCTTCGCTCCGGCCGGGATGACAAGGGAGGCTCTTCGCTTCGCCTGGCCCTTCCCACCCGGCTTCGCTCCGCTCAGCCACCCTCCCCCGAGGGGGAGGGAGAGGTGGTGTCCGCGTCACCTTGCCCGCCCCACCCGGTCGCTGCTTCGCATCGACCACCCTCCCCCGCGGGGGAGGGAGATGATAGTGCGCACCCATGCCTCTTCATATGATCAAGCTCTGCGTCGGTGTCGCCAAGGTGGAGACGCTGGAACGGCGGGCGAGCAAGGGCGACTGGCTGACGGTCAATACGCGGATGACGCCCAAGCGGGCGGCCGAGATCGAGGACGGGGGGTCGATCTACTGGGTGATGAAGGGCTCGGTGACGTGCCGGATGCCGATCGTGGACATCTCGACGCGCGGCGAGGGCAAGGCGTCGATGTGCCTGATCAGACTGGCGCCCGAGGTGGTCCGCACGGCCCCGCAGGCGCGGCGGCCGTTCCAGGGCTGGCGCTATCTGGAACCGAAGGACGCACCGCCGGACCTGTCGTCGCTGGACGCGGGGGATATGCCGGAGGCTTTGGCGAAGCAGTTGCGGGAGATGGGGGCGTGGTAGGGGAATAGGGAGTAGGGATTAGGGAGTAGGGATTAGGGAGTAGGGATTAGGGATTAGGGATTAGGGAGTAGGGATTAGGGATTAGGGATTAGGAGGACTGGGGTTAGCGAACGGGGCCTAATGTGAGATGAGGCGCTCCCCTCCGGCCGGGGTTGCACGCCCCAATCCCCAATCCCCAATCCCTACTCCCTAATCCCTAATCCCTAATCCCTAATCCCTAATCCCTACTCCCTAATCCCTACTCCCTAATCCCTACTCCCTAATCCCTACTCCCTAATCCCTACTCCCTAATCCCTACTCCCTAATCCCTACTCCCTACTCCCTAAACCCTAATCTCATGCTCTCCCCCTCCACCCGGGCCGCCACGCGCGAGCTGCTGACGCTGGCCTGGCCGGTGGTGCTGGCGCGGATCGGCATCATGACCATGGGGCTGACCGATGCGATCGTGGTCGGCCGGTATTCGGCGACGGAGCTCGCCCACCACTCCCTCGCCTGGGCCCCCACATCGGTGATCGTCACGACGGCCGTGGGCCTGTTGCTGGGCGTCCAGGTCATGACGGCCCGGCTGCTCGGCGAGGGGCGGCGAGATGAGGTCGGGGCGGTGCTGCGGCGGGGCATGGTCTATGCGACCCAGATCGGCGTCGCCTCCATGCTGGCCCTGATCGTGTTCGGTCCCTGGGCGCTGACCCAGCTCAATCTGGAAGACGGGCTGGGGGAGGGGGCGCGACCGGCGCTGATCGTCTTCGCCCTGTCGATGCCCGCCTATCTGATCTCGGTGGCGGCGCAGTTCTTTCTGGAGGCCCTGGGCAAGCCCAAGCCCGGGATGATCGCCATGTGGGTGGCCAATGGCGTCAATCTGGCGCTGAACCTGCTGCTGGTGCCCGACCTGCTCGGGATCGGCCTGTTCGGGGCCGAGGCCTCGGCGTGGGCGACGTTCTTCGCGCGAGGGTCCCTGGCCGTGTTCCTCCTGATCTATATCGCGCGCCTGCCCGAGGCGCGGGCGCTGGGGGTGTTCAACAGGCCCCCGAAGGACCCGCCGGCCGAGCGCGAACAGGTCAGGATCGGGGCCGGGTCGGGCGCGTCCTATTTCATCGAGGTCGGGGCCTTTGCGTTGATGACCTTCATCGCCGGGCAACTGGGCACCGAAGAGACGGCGGCCTGGGCCATCGTGCTGAACATCTCGGCCATCGTCTTCATGGTGCCGATGGGGCTGTCGGCGGCCACGGCGGTCCTGGTCGGGCGGGCCTATGGGGCGAAGGACGCGCCGGGCGTGCTGCGGAACGGGCTTGTGGGGATCGGGACGATCGCCGTGCTGACCCTGGTCGTGGCGCTGGTGGCGTGGCCGACCGCGCCCCTGCTGATCGCCGCCTACAACCGCGATCCGGTGCTGGCAGCGATCGCCGTGCCGGCTCTGGTGCTGGCCAGCCTGTTCTTCGTCGCCGACGGTATCCAGGTGGTGGCGTCGCAGGCCAATCGCGCGGCGGGCGACGTCTGGTGGCCGACGATTATGCATTTCTTCTCGTACGGGGCCGTGATGATGCCGCTGGGCTGGTTGCTGGCGCACCGGATCGGGGTCGACGGCCTGGTCTGGGCGGTCATCATCGCCAGCCTGGTGTCGGCCAGCCTGCTGACCGGGCGGTTCGCGCGGGTGGCGGGGCGGCTGGGGATTAGAGATTAGGGATTAGGGATTAGGGATTAGGGATCAGGGATCAGGGATCAGGGATTAGGGAGTGGGGTTGCGCTGTGCGTCACCACTCGCCGCCAACCCTGACTAATCCCTAATCCCTGACCCCTCGGAACCCTGCCCCGCATCCCGATCCTCTGGGCGGGGGTTCAAGGTGTAAAGCACCCTGTACATCAGGAGTCGCGAAATGTAGCGCGTCCTGGACAGCGCTATCGACGGGTGAAGCAGATCCTGTTGCCGTCGGGATCGTCGGCGCAGAACTCGCGCGTGCCCCAGGTCTGGTCGGTCGGCCCCTGATGGATCGGCGAGTCCGGCCTGGCCGAGGGGTCGAGGCCGCGTGTCCTGAAGGTGGCGAACAGGGTGTCCACATCCTCGACCAGCACGGTGATCGACTGGCCACAGACGCCGTCGCCCGCATGGCTCGACAGATGCAGCTCGGCCCCGTCGCGCGTCAGGATGGAAAAGGCCGGGTCGGCCGGCCCGGGCCAGACGCCGACGCAATGGAAGTCCAGCACGCCGGTATAGAAGGCGAGGGAGCGCTGGATGGCGCTGCATCGGACCACGGGGATGATCGGCATGATGGTCCTCCGTTCAGGGGGCGTGGCGGCGGGGTGACGCCGCCCCGTGGTCACTCTATATCCCGCAGCTTCCTCGAACGACCGGAATCCCATGCCCCGTATCCTGATCACCTCGGCGCTGCCCTATATCAACGGCATCAAGCACCTGGGGAATCTGGCGGGGTCGATGCTGCCGGCCGATGTGTTCGCGCGGTTCAAGCGGGGGCAGGGGCATGAAGTCCTCTACATCTGCGCGACCGACGAGCACGGGACGCCGGCCGAACTGGCCGCTGCGGCCGCCGGCCAGGACGTCCAGACCTATTGCGACGAACAGCACGAGATCCAGAAGGCGGCGGGTCAGGCGTTCGGCCTGAGCTACGACTGGTTCGGCCGGTCGTCGCGCGAACCCAACCGGCGGCTGACGCAGCATTTCGCCCAGGTGCTGGAGGCGAACGGCCTGATCGAGGAGCGGGTGGACCGGATGGTCTATTCGATCGACGACGCCCGCTTTCTGCCGGACCGCTATGTCGAGGGCACCTGCCCCCACTGCGGCCATGTCGGGGCGCGTGGCGACCAATGCGACAACTGCGGGCGGCTGCTGGACCCGACCGACCTGATCGCGCCCTATTCGGCGGTGTCGGGTTCGACGAATCTCGAAGTGCGCGACACCCGCCACCTGTATCTGCTGCAGACGAAGATCGAGGACCGGATCCGGGGCTGGATCGAGTCGAGGACCGACTGGCAGACCCTGGCGAAATCCATCGCGCTGAAGCATCTGGACGAAGGGCTGATCGACCGGGGCATCACCCGGGACCTGAAGTGGGGCGTGCCGGTGGTGGGGCCCGACGGGGGGCCGCGTCCCGGCATGGAGGGCAAGGTCTTCTATGTCTGGTTCGACGCGCCCATCGAATACATCGGCGCGACCGAGGAGTGGGCGCAGGCCAATGGCCGGACCTGGCGAGACTGGTGGCGGCTGGACGAGGGGGCGGACGACGTCCGCTACGTCCAGTTCATGGGCAAGGACAATGTCGCCTTCCACACGGTGTCCTTCCCCGCGACCATCCTGGGATCGGGCGAGCCGTGGAAGACGGTCGATACGTTGAAGGCCTTCAACTGGCTGAACTGGTACGGCGGCAAGTTCTCGACCTCGCAGAAGCGCGGCGTCTTCATGGACCAGGCGCTGGAGATCCTGCCGGCCGACTACTGGCGCTGGCACCTGACCGCCTATGGGCCGGAAGGGTCGGATGCGGCCTTCACCTGGGAGCAGTTCCAGTCGACGACGAACAAGGATCTGGCCGATGTGCTGGGCAATTTCGTCAACCGGATCGTCAAATTCGCCGAGTCGAAGTTCGGCGGCGTGGTGCCGGACGGCGGTGAGCCGGGGCCGCTGGAGGCGAAGCTGGAGGCCGATGTGGCGGCGGGCATCGCCGAGGCGACGGCGGCCTTCGAGGCGATGGAGTTCAGAAAGGCCTGTCAGGCCCTGCGCGCCGTCTGGGTGCTGGGCAACGAATATCTGCAGGAGGCCGCCCCCTGGACCGCGTACAAGACGGATGTCGAACGCTCGGCCGTCGGGGTTCGCACCGGTCTGAATCTGGTGGCGCTGTTCGCGCGTCTGGCCGCGCCGGTCATGCCGTTCACCGCCCCGACGATCGCCGCCACGGTCGGGGAGACCGACCTGTCGTGGCCGGGCGTGGGCGAGGGGCTGCTGGACCGCCTGCCGCGCGGTCAGGCGGTGGCCTCGGCCGAGGTACTGTTCCGCAAGATCGAGGACGTCCAGGTCGTCGAATGGAGCGAACGGTTCGGCGGGGCGGACTGACCTATTCGAACAAGGCCGCCGGGGCGCGGTACTCGTCCGGCCAGGCCAGATAGGCCACGTCGGTGGGACCGATGACGAAGGTCACGACGCGCCAGCGGCCGCCCTGGCGGCGCAGCAGGGCATAGGTGCCCGGACCGTCGAAGATGCCGTCCTCGATCTCGCTGGCATAACGGGTCTTGCCGAAGTCGATCGGGCGGCCGTTCGGCTGCCGGATCGATCCGGCATAGAAGGCCCAGTCGCCCTGGACCCGCAGCCGGTCCACCATGAACTGCACGGCCTGACCCCCCAGGTCGCGCTGGATGGCGGGGCGCAGGGTGTCGAGGAGCGGACGGCGCAACGGATCGCCGACGCCTATGTCGCGAACGGCCGACTGGACAACGGCCGAGGGAGCCGGCCCGGCCGGGGTCGCCATCGGGCCGGCGATCAGGAGGGGCAGCAGCATCAGGCTCATCGGTCACTCCGCGGATGGATCGTCGGGTAAGTGGCAGTCCCCGACGTCAGGGTGCGTCAGGGTTTGGCGATCGCCTTCTGGGCCAGACAGATCGTCAGCTTCTCGCCCTTCTCCGGACGGCAGGACTTCTGCACCTCTTCGGCCGTGACATCGAGGAAGGCCGGGGCCGAGGCATTGTGCTGTTCCACGGCCAGGGCCCGCACCACGGTCGAGCGATAGCCGTCCCAGATCATGTGGATGGCGACATAGAGCACGATGACCAGGCCGACATAGCCGATCCAGCGGTATTTGCTCAGCAGCTTGGCGATCCAGGTCGCAGCCACGCCCATCAGGCCGATCGACAGCACCAGGCCGAAGACCATGATCCAGGGATGGTCGTGGGCGGCGCCGGCGACGGCCAGCACATTGTCCAGCGACATGGTGACGTCGGCGATCAGGATCTGGACCAGGGCGGCGCCGAAGCTCTTGCGCTTCAGGCCCATTTCCTCGGGGCTGGGGCCCTTGCCGTGCTCGATGGCGAGGGCGAGTTCCAGTTCGGCCTGGGCCTCGGCCTGGTCGTGGGTGGCGGCCTCCTGCAGCTCGCGCCACATCTTCCAGCAGACCCACAGCAGCAGCACGCCGCCCGCGATCAGCAGGCCGACGATGGCCAGAAGCTGGACGGTGACCAGGGCGAAGACGATCCGCAGCACGACGGCGGCGGCCAGACCGATCAGGATCGCCTTGCGACGCAGCTCCTGCGGCAGGGCGGCGGCGGCCAGACCGACGGCCACGGCATTGTCGCCCGCGAGCACCAGGTCGATGGCCAGGACCTTGCCCAGGGCGGAAAGCTGGCTGGCGAGTTCGGGGGAGCTGAGGAATTCCATGGGGCGCTGTTAGGGCAGGGCGTGGGCCTTAATCAAGCGGGCGTTGCTTGCGCGTGGCCTCGTAAAGCGCGATGGCCGCCGCATTGGAGACGTTCAGGCTCTCGAACCCGCCGGGCATGGGGATCCGGGCCAGCACATCGCAGTGTTCGGCGACCAGACGGCGGATGCCGTCGCCTTCGGACCCCATGACGAGGACGGTCGGGCGGTGGTCCAGGGCGTTCTCGAGCCGTTCGTCGGAGGTGCCGTCCAGACCGACGGCACGCCAGCCCAGGTCGGCGAGGCGTTCGAGGGCGCGGGACAGGTTGGTGACGCGCGCGCAGGGCAGGCGCTCTGTGGCGCCGGCGGCGGCCTTGGCGAGCGCACCCGCCAGCACGGGCGAGTGGCGGTCCTGGACCACGATGCCGCGCGCGCCGAACGCGAGGGCCGAGCGGAAGATGGCCCCGACGTTCTGGGGATCGGTCAGCTGGTCCAGCATGACGATGATCCCCTCTGCGGGCTCGGCGAGGTCTTCCAGGGCGACGCCGTCCAGCGGCTGGACCTTGAAGGCCATGCCCTGGTGCACCGCGCCGGGGGGCAGCAGGCGTTCGAGGGTCTGGGCGTCCATGACCTCGATCCTGTGGCCGTTGGCGGTGCCCTCGCGCTCGATCTCGGCGGCGCGGTCGGGGGTGGCCAGCAGACGGCCCATGCCCTTGCGCGCCGGGTTGGCCAGGGCGGCCAGCACGGGGTGGCGACCCCACAGGAAGCCGTCGGCGTCGACCTTGCCCCGACCGGTGCGGGGAGCGGCCGTCGAGAAGGCTTTGGCGGGCGGGTTGGGGTTCCAGCCGCCGGGCTTCGGACCCGCTGAAGCGTCGCCGGAGCGGGGACCGAAGACCGGTTTCACCGGCCCTTTCTTGCCCGATTTCCGGTCGTTGCGTTCTGGATTTCTCGACACTATAAGACGCCCTCCGATTTGGAGCCCTAGGGCTTTCGGGTCTGGCGCTCCCTCTATCCTAGGCGTGTCGCGACCTTGAAGCCTTTTGTTCCGACACCGGTCGAAAGACGGGTTTCGGGTCAGGGTTCGACGGTTCGAAACGCGCGCGGGGGAATGTCCCGAGCGGCAAAGGGGGGGGACTGTAAATCCCCTGCGTAAGCTTCGCAGGTTCGAGTCCTGCTTCCCCCACCACGCGGTTTCGAGGCGGCGAACGAGCGCGACAGGGAGGATCGACTGCGGACATTTCCTTGCAAAAACAAGGACGTGCCGTGGTTTCCGTGCGGGTATAGTATAATGGTAATACAGCAGCCTTCCAAGCTGAATATGTCGGTTCGATTCCGTCTACCCGCTCCAGGTTTTTGATCGCACACAGCGCCCCAATTCCCGCATCCGGGCCAGGGCCATCAGGAGTTTGGCCATGGCCAAGGAAAAGTTCGAACGTAACAAGCCGCATTGCAACATCGGCACGATCGGTCACGTGGACCACGGCAAGACGACGCTGACGGCGGCGATCACGATGACGCTGGCCAAGGCCGGTGGGGCCAAGGCGATGGCCTATGCCGACATTGACGCGGCGCCGGAAGAGAAGGCGCGCGGCATCACGATCAACACGGCGCACGTGGAATATGAGACGGCCAACCGTCACTATGCCCACGTCGACTGCCCCGGCCACGCCGACTATGTGAAGAACATGATCACCGGTGCCGCCCAGATGGACGGCGCGATCCTGGTGGTGTCGGCGGCCGACGGCCCGATGCCGCAGACCCGCGAGCACATCCTGCTGGCCCGTCAGGTCGGCGTGCCGGCCCTGGTGGTGTTCATGAACAAGGTCGATCTGGTCGACGACAAGGAGCTGCTGGAGCTCGTCGAGATGGAAGTGCGCGAGCTGCTTTCGTCCTACCAGTTCCCGGGCGACGACATTCCGATCACCATGGGCTCGGCCAAGGCCGCGACCGACGGCGTGAACCCGGAGATCGGCGAGCAGCAGGTTCTGGCCCTGATGCAGACGGTCGACGACTATATCCCGCAGCCGGAGCGTCCGGTGGACCTGCCGTTCCTGATGCCGGTGGAAGACGTGTTCTCGATCTCGGGCCGCGGCACCGTGGTCACGGGTCGCGTCGAGCGCGGCATCGTCAAGGTCGGTGAGGAAGTCGAGATCGTCGGCATCCGCCCGGTCCAGAAGACGACCTGCACGGGCGTGGAAATGTTCCGCAAGCTGCTGGACCAGGGTCAGGCGGGCGACAACGTCGGCGTGCTGCTGCGCGGCACCAAGCGCGAGGACGTCGAGCGCGGTCAGGTCCTGTGCAAGCCGGGCTCGATCACCCCGCACACCAAATTCCTGGCCGAGGCCTATATCCTGACCAAGGAAGAGGGTGGCCGTCACACGCCGTTCTTCACCAACTACCGCCCGCAGTTCTACTTCCGCACGACCGACGTGACCGGCATCGTGCAGCTGAAGGAAGGCGTGGAGATGATCATGCCCGGCGACAATGCCGAGCTGAACGTCGAACTGATCACCCCGATCGCGATGGAAGAGAAGCTCCGCTTCGCCATCCGCGAAGGCGGCCGCACGGTTGGAGCAGGCGTCGTGGCCAAGATCATCGCCTGAGCCGGTTGGTGGCGCTATCGCTCGCCGCGCGGCGGCTCGCTGCTTGAGCGCGTGAGCGACTGAACTGAAGAGGCCTCCGGCGAAAGCCGGGGGCCTTTTTCTGTTATCGTCATTCCGGGCGCGAAGGGTTCGTTCACCATGCCGCTCAACCGTCCCGAAACGGCGCAACCGCTAGGGTTTGCGCTGGAACGGCGCTTGCGGCAGCGGGCGTCCAGGAGACGCGCATGGCCGGAACGCTACAGATCGAGGTGGTCAGGACGGACCAGCTGACCGTCGCCGACGTGGCCCTGTGGCGTCAGATGACCGACGCCAATCCCGACCTGGCCAGCCCCTATTTCCGCTGGGAGTTCACCGAGATCGCCGCGCGGATCAGCCCCGATGCGGCGGTGGCGATCCTGACCCGCGACGGACGGACCGTCGGCTATTTCCCGCACCAGCGGCGCGGATCGGCGATCCAGCCCCTGGGCGCGCCGATGAACGACTATCACGGCGTGATCGCCATGCCGGGCGAGGCCCCGACCCTGGCGGCGGTGGCCGAACTGCTGGGCGCGGCGCGCCTGAACGTCTCGGCCTGGGTGGGGCCGTCGGGCGTCGGAAGTCTGCGCGAGACCCTGATGACCGTCGTGCCCGAGGCGGATGAGGCCTCCTACGACGGCTGGTACGCCGAGCGGCGCCAGACCTGGGGCAAGTATTTCAAGGACAAGGAGCGGGCCCGCCGCAGCCTGGAGACCGAGCTGGGTCCGATCCGGGTCGAGTATGGGCTGCGCAATGCCGCATTGCTGGATCGGCTGATCGGGTTGAAGCGGGACCAGTATGCGCGCACCGGGCGGCACGACATCTTCGCCTGCGGCTGGACGGTCGAGCTGCTGCACGCCCTGATGGCGGAGACGCGGACCGACTTCGGGGCCTCGATGGCGGCGCTGTGGGCGGGAGACCGGCTGACGGCCGTCGAATACTCGCTGCATGCGGGCGACCGGTATCATTTCTGGTTCCCGGCCTATGAGCCCGCCCTGGCGCGGTGTTCGCCGGGCATCCTGCTGACCATGGACACGATGCAGCTGGCCTGCGCGGGGGGCTTCCGGGTGTTCGACTTCGGGTTCGGGGGCGAGGGCTACAAGAAGTATTTCTGCAATGCGACGCAGAGCGTACGCGAGGCCGTGGTGCTGAAGCCCGGCCTGGGGGCCAGCCTGTCGGATGTCGCCGTGGGCCTGCTGGACAGCGCCTCGGGCGGGCATGGAGAGCGGCTGAGGACGAGCGTGCGGCGGCGCTGGGCCGCCATCGAGGCCTGCGAGACCACGCCCGCCAACCGCTTCATGGGCGCCGTGGCCGCAGCCGGGGTCGCGGTGCGCAAGGCGACCGGACGGCAGGCCACAGCCTGAAAGACATGACGATGACGCAGACCCAGGTGGCCAGCGCCGCCCGCCGCACCCGCTATCCCGGACCGATCGCCGAGGCCAGGAAGCATCCGCACGCCCTGGTCGGGCAGGGGTTCGCTACCGACGAGGCGCTGGCGGAGATCCTGCACCGCTATCCGGCGCATCTGTTCGACATCAATCTGTACGACTACGACGATGAAGGTCAGGCCAGCCTGCGCACCGGCACGCGGGGCCATCTGTCGGGCGACCAGATGCTGGCGGCGATCCAGGCCGGGCGGCTGTGGGTCAATCTGCGGCAGGCGCAAGCCGGCTGTCCCGACCTGTGGCAGGCGGCGATGGGCGAGTTCGCGAAAATCCAGGCGACCTATCCCGGCATGAAGGCGGTGACCAACGCCGGTCAGCTGATCATCTCGTCGCCGGTCACCCGGGTGCCCTATCATTTCGACGCGTCGGGGGTGGTGCTGTTCCACCTGCGCGGTCGCAAGCGGCTGTTCATCTATCCGGGCGACGAGGCGCATCTGCCGGAGCAGGCGATGGAGCAGGTCGTGGCCCGCCAGACGGCCGAGGACCTGCCCTATACCCTGGCCTTCGAGGCCGATGCCCAGGTCATGGACCTGGAGCCGGGCGAGGCCCTGACCTGGCCGCTCTATGCGCCGCACCGGGTCGAGAACCTGGACAGATTCTGCGTCAGCCTGTCGATGGACTTCCAGACCTGGCCGACGCGGTTCCGGAACGGGGCGATCTATACCAATGCCGTGATCCGCAGCCGGGGCGGGCGTCCGCGTTTCACCGACGCCATGTCGACGCCGGAACTGGCCGCGCGCTGGGCGGCCTCGCTGGTGCTGCGCCGCGTCGGCGGACTGAAGAGCCGGATCGAGCATTTCGAGCGGGACTTCACCCCGGACGCCGCCGCCGCCGACGGGGCAGGGGCCTTGCCCGCCTGATCCGAGGGCGGCTTCGGCGTCGACACGCCGGGGACTGACGAAATCGCGCGACGGGCCTTTATTTCGCCCGCGAAGCGCGTATATGTGCGCGTTCCGCAATCACTCCATGATTCCGCGCGAAAGCGCCGAGGCCCGGTCCGTCGCCCTCCGACCGAGCGAAGGCGTGGCTCCTTCCCCAGGGAGCTTACCAGATTTCAGGCCTCCTGACCGTGAAAACGTGTCGAGGGTGGAGGCCGAAACCGATTGTCACGGCACGCGATCGCGCTGCCGGGGCTGCTGCATTTCACGCGTGTCTCCCCCGGGCGCGCGATATGGGAAAACAGAATGACTGACGTCCTGAACGGTCTCACCATCAACGGTCAGATCGCATCGGCCACGACCTTCACCGGCAAGAAGCGCATCCGCAAATCGTTCGGCCGCATCCCCGAGGCGGTGCAGATGCCGAACCTGATCGAGGTTCAGCGCGAATCCTACGAGCAGTTCCTGCAGCGCGAGGTCCGCCCCGGCGCGCGCAAGGAACAGGGCATCGAGGCCGTGTTCAAGTCGGTCTTCCCGATCCGCGACTTCGCCGGCACCGCCGAGCTCGATTTCGTGTCCTACGAGTTCGAAGATGCCCAAGTTCGACGTCGAGGAATGCCGTCAGCGCGGCATCACCTATGCGGCGCCGATGAAGGTCACGCTGCGCCTGATCGTGTTCGAGGTGGACAGCGAAACCGAAACCCGCTCGGTCCTCGATATCAAGGAGCAGGACGTCTACATGGGCGACATGCCGCTCATGACCGAGAACGGCACCTTCATCGTCAACGGCACCGAGCGGGTGATCGTCTCGCAGATGCACCGTTCGCCGGGCGTCTTCTTCGACCACGACAAGGGCAAGACCCATTCTTCGGGCAAGCTGCTGTTCGCCGCGCGGGTGATCCCGTACCGCGGGTCGTGGCTGGACTTCGAGTTCGACGCCAAGGACATCGTGTTCGTCCGCATCGACCGTCGCCGCAAGCTGCCCGCCACCACCTTCCTGATGGCGCTGGGCATGGACGGCGAGGAGATCCTGCGCACCTTCTACGAGACCGTGCCCTATGAGAAGCGCGGCGATGGCTGGGTCACGCCCTACAAGGCCGAACGCTGGAGGGGCGTGAAGCCCGAGTTCGACCTGGTCGACGCCGACACCGGCGAGATCGTCGCCCAGGCCGGTCAGAAGATCAGCGCCCGCGCCGCCAAGAAGCTGGGGGACACGACCAAGTCGCTGTCGCTGGCCGCCGACGCCCTGGTGACCCGCTACCTGGCCGCCGACGCCGTCAACTACGAGACCGGCGAGATCTATGCCGAGGCCGGTGACGAGCTGGACGCTCCCACGATCGAACTGCTGGAAGGCAAGGGCTTCACCACCATCGACGTGCTGGACATCGACCACGTCACGGTCGGCGCCTATATGCGCAACACCCTGCGGGTCGACAAGTCGACGGGCCGCGAGGACGCGCTGTTCGACATCTATCGCGTGATGCGCCCCGGCGAGCCCCCGACCCCGGAAGCCGCCGAGGCCATGTTCAACTCGCTGTTCTTCGACGGCGAACGCTACGACCTGTCGGCCGTCGGCCGGGTCAAGATGAACATGCGTCTGGAAACGCCGGAAGTGTCCGACGAAATCCGCGTCCTGCAGAAGGACGATGTGCTGAAGGTGCTGCAGATCCTGGTCGGGCTGAAGGACGGCCGCGGCGAGATCGACGACATCGACAACCTGGGCAACCGCCGGGTCCGTTCGGTCGGCGAACTGCTGGAAAACCAGTACCGCGTCGGCCTGCTGCGCATGGAGCGCGCGATCAAGGAGCGCATGTCGTCGGTCGATATCGACACGGTGATGCCGCACGACCTGATCAACGCCAAGCCGGCCGCCGCCTCGGTGCGGGAGTTCTTCGGCTCGTCGCAGCTGTCGCAGTTCATGGACCAGACGAACCCGCTGTCGGAAATCACCCACAAGCGTCGCCTGTCGGCCCTGGGACCGGGCGGTCTGACGCGCGAGCGTGCGGGCTTCGAGGTCCGCGACGTGCACCCGACCCACTATGGCCGCATCTGCCCGATCGAGACGCCGGAAGGCCCGAACATCGGCCTGATCAACTCGCTGGCGACCCACGCCCGGGTCAACAAATACGGCTTCATCGAGAGCCCGTACCGGCGCGTGAAGGACGGCAAGGCCCTGGACGAGGTGGTCTACATCTCGGCCATGGAGGAGTCGAAATACACGATCGCCCAGGCGAACGGCCGCGCTGAACGCCGATGGCTCGTTCGTGGAAGAACTGGTCTCGGCCGTCAACGGCGATTCCAACTGCTGATGGCCGCGCCGAGCATATCACGCTGATGGACGTGTCGCCGAAACAGGTCGTCTCGGTCGCCGCGGCCCTGATCCCCTTCCTTGAAAACGACGACGCCAACCGGGCCCTGATGGGCGCGAACATGCAGCGTCAGGCCGTGCCTCTGGTCCAGTCCGATGCGCCTCTGGTCGGCACGGGCATGGAAGAAACCGTGGCGCGCGACTCGGGCGCCGTCGCGGCGCCCGCGGCGGCGTCGTCGACCAGGTCGACGCGACGCGCATCGTGATCCGCGCGACCGGCGACCTCGAACCCGGCCGTCGGGCGTCGACATCTATACGCTCCAGAAGTTCCAGCGTTCGAACCAGAACACCTGCATCAACCAGCGTCCGCTGGTGAAGGTGGGCGACGTGATCGAGGCCGGCGACGTGATCGCCGACGGCCCGTCGACGGACCTGGGCGAACTGGCCCTGGGCCGGAACGCGTTGGTCGCCTTCATGCCGTGGAACGGCTATAATTTCGAGGACTCGATCCTGATCTCCGAGCGCATCGTGCGCGACGACGTCTTCACCTCGATCCACCTCGAGGAGTTCGAGGTCATGGCCCGCGATACGAAGCTGGGCCCCGAGGAAATCACCCGCGACATCCCCAATGTCGGCGAGGAGGCCCTGCGCAACCTCGACGAGGCGGGCATCGTGGCCATCGGCGCCGAGGTCCAGCCGGGCGACATCCTGTGCGGCAAGGTCACGCCCAAGGGCGAGAGCCCGATGACCCCGGAAGAGAAGCTGCTGCGCGCCATCTTCGGCGAGAAGGCCTCGGACGTCCGCGACACCTCGCTGCGCCTGCCGCCCGGCGTGGCCGGCACGATCGTCGACGTGCGCGTGTTCAACCGCCACGGCGTCGACAAGGACGAACGCGCCATGTCGATCGAGCGCGACGAGATCGAACGCCTGGGCAAGGACCGCGACGACGAACTGGCGATCCTGGAGCGCAACACCTATGGCCGTCTGAAGCCCCTGCTGCTCGGCAAGATCGCCGTCTCGGGTCCCAAGGGCCTGGGCCGCGGCGAGGTGACGGATGTCAAGCTGGGCGAGCTGTCGCGCGGCCTGTGGTGGCAGATCGCCCTCGACGACGAAAAGGCGATGGGCGAGCTGGAGGCGATGAAGAAGTCGTTCGAGGACGCCCGCAAGGCGCTCGACCGTCGCTTCGAGGACAAGGTCGAGAAGCTGCAGCGCGGCGACGAACTGCCCCCCGGCGTGATGAAGATGGTCAAGGTGTTCGTGGCCGTGAAGCGCAAGCTTCAGCCCGGGGACAAGATGGCCGGTCGCCACGGCAACAAGGGCGTCATCTCCAAGATCCTGCCGATCGAGGACATGCCGCACCTGGAAGACGGGACCTCGGTCGACGTCGTTCTGAACCCGCTGGGCGTGCCCTCGCGCATGAACATCGGCCAGATCTTCGAAACCCATCTGGGCTGGGCCTCGGCCGGTCTGGGCAAGCAGATCCAGGGTCTGCTGGAAGCCTGGCAGGGCGGTGGCCAAAAGCAGGCGCTGATCGATCACCTGACCGGCATCTACGGCGAGGACACCCCCCTGCCGCAGGAGGAGCACGAGCTGGTCGAGCTGGCGCAGAACCTGTCCAAGGGCGTTCCGTTCGCCACCCCGGTGTTCGACGGCGCCCATATCTCGGACATCGAGGATCTGCTGGAGAAGGCCGGGCTTGAGCGTTCGGGTCAGTCGATCGTCTATGACGGCACGACCGGCGAGCAGTTCAAGCGTCCGGTCACGGTCGGCTACATCTACATGCTGAAGCTGCACCACCTGGTCGACGACAAGATCCACGCCCGTTCGATCGGACCGTATTCGCTCGTCACCCAGCAACCGCTGGGCGGCAAGGCGCAGTTCGGCGGTCAGCGCTTCGGGGAGATGGAGGTCTGGGCTCTGGAAGCCTACGGCGCCGCCTACACCCTGCAGGAGATGCTGACGGTGAAGTCCGACGACGTGGCCGGACGGACGAAGGTCTACGAGGCCATCGTCAGGGGCGACGACAGCTTCGAGGCGGGCATTCCCGAGAGCTTCAACGTTCTCATCAAGGAAATGCGCTCGCTGGGTCTGAATGTGGAGCTGGAGAACAGCTGACGCGAGTGGCGAGTGGCGAGTGACGAGTGGCGAGATTTCGCCGCGTCACTCGCCACCGCCGACCTTCTCGCCACCAGCCACTCGCCACTCGCCACTAGATTTATCGCGGCTCTGTCCGCAGCAAGGAATCCAAGATGAACCAGGAAGTCCTGAACATCTTCAACGCGGTCCCGGTCACCCCGACCTTCGACCAGATCAAGATCGCTCTCGCGTCTCCCGAAAAGATCCGCTCGTGGTCGTTCGGCGAGATCAAGAAGCCCGAGACCATCAACTACCGCACGTTCAAGCCCGAGCGTGACGGCCTGTTCTGCGCGCGCATCTTTGGCCCGACCAAGGATTACGAATGCCTGTGCGGCAAGTACAAGCGCATGAAATACAAGGGCATCATCTGCGAGAAATGCGGCGTGGAGGTCACCCTGGCCCGCGTCCGGCGCGAGCGGATGGGCCATATCGAACTGGCGTCCCCCGTCGCCCACATCTGGTTCCTGAAGTCCCTGCCGTCGCGCATCTCGCTGATGCTGGACATGGCGCTTAAGGACGTGGAGCGGGTGCTCTATTTCGAGAACTACATCGTCACCGAGCCGGGCCTGACCCCGCTCAAGCAGAACCAGCTGCTGACGGAAGACGAATTCTATCGCTACCAGGACGAGTTCGGCGATGACGGCTTCACCGCCGAGATCGGCGCCGAGGCCGTGCGCAACCTGCTGATGGGCATCGACCTGCACGCGGAGGCCGAGCGCCACCGTGGCGAACTGGCCGACAGCCCGTCGGAAGTGAAGGCCAAGAAGGCGTCCAAGCGCCTGAAGCTGATCGAGGCCTTCCTGGAATCCGGCAACAAGCCGGAATGGATGATCCTGACGGTCGTGCCGGTCATTCCGCCGGAACTGCGTCCGCTGGTGCCGCTGGACGGCGGTCGTTTCGCGACCTCCGACCTGAACGACCTGTACCGCCGCGTGATCAACCGCAACAACCGCCTGAAGCGGCTGATGGAACTGCGCGCGCCCGACATCATCATCCGCAACGAAAAGCGGATGCTGCAGGAATCCGTCGACGCCCTGTTCGACAACGGCCGTCGCGGTCGCGTCATCACGGGGGCCAACAAGCGTCCGCTGAAGTCGCTGGCCGACATGCTGAAGGGCAAGCAGGGCCGCTTCCGCCAGAACCTTCTGGGCAAGCGCGTCGACTATTCGGGCCGTTCGGTCATCGTGGTCGGTCCCGATCTGAAGCTGCACGAGTGCGGCCTGCCCAAGAAGATGGCGCTCGAGCTGTTCAAGCCGTTCATCTATGCGCGCCTGGACGCCAAGGGCCTGTCGGGCACCGTCAAACAGTCCAAGCGCATGGTCGAGCGCGAACAGCCCCAGGTGTGGGACATCCTCGAAGAGGTGATCCGCGAGCACCCGGTCATGCTGAACCGCGCGCCGACGCTGCACCGTCTGGGCATCCAGGCGTTCGAGCCCAAGCTGATCGAGGGCAAGGCCATCCAGCTGCACCCGCTGGTCTGCGCCGCGTTCAACGCCGACTTCGACGGCGACCAGATGGCCGTGCACGTCCCGCTGAGCCTCGAGGCCCAGCTGGAAGCGCGCGTCCTGATGATGTCGACCAACAACATCCTGTCGCCCGCCAACGGCAAGCCGATCATCGTGCCGTCGCAGGATATCGTCCTCGGCCTGTACTATCTGTCGCTGGTCAAGGACGGTGAGCCGGGTGAGGGCAAGCTGTTCGCCAACATCGGCGAGATCGACGCGGCGCTGGACGCCGGTGTCGTGACCCTGCACACCCGCATCAAGGCGCGCTGGACCGAGGAAGACAAGGACGGCAATGCGATCACGCGCGTGATCGACACGACGCCGGGCCGGATGAAGCTGGGCGCGCTGCTACCCAAGAACCCGAACGTCGGTTACCGCCTGCTCGAGAAGAACCTGACCAAGAAGGAAATCGGCAATCTGATCGACGTGGTCTATCGCCACTGCGGTCAGAAGGCGACGGTGATCTTCGCCGACCAGATGATGGGCCTGGGCTTCCGCCGCGCGCGCCGGCATCTCGTTCGGCAAGGACGACATCGTGATCCCGGCCAGGAAGGGCGAGATCGTCGCCGCCACCCGCACCCTGGTCGAGGAATACGAGCAGCAGTATGCCGACGGCCTGATCACCAAGGGCGAGAAGTACAACAAGGTCGTCGACGCCTGGGCCAAGGCCACGGACCGGGTCGCCGACGAGATGATGGGTGAGATCGCGCAACCGCGCGTGCTGGCCTCGGGTCGTACGGCCGAGATCAACTCGGTCTATATGATGGCCAACTCCGGTGCCCGCGGTTCGCAGGCCCAGATGAAGCAGCTCGGCGGGATGCGCGGCCTGATGGCCAAGCCTTCGGGCGAGATCATCGAGACCCCGATCGTGTCGAACTTCAAGGAAGGCCTGACCGTCCTCGAATACTTCAACTCGACCCACGGCGCCCGCAAGGGTCTGGCCGACACCGCGCTGAAGACCGCCAACTCGGGTTACCTGACCCGCCGTCTGGTGGACGTGGCGCAGGATTCGATCGTCACCGAGGAAGACTGCGGGTCCACGCGGGGCATCACCCTGCGCGCCGTGGTCGAGGGCGGCGACGTGCTGGTCTCGCTGGGGCAGCGCGTCCTGGGCCGCTACAACGCCGAGGACATCAAGGCCCCCGGCACCGACACCGTGCTGTTCCCGGCCGACACCTATCTGGTGGAGGACGTGGTCGAGGTCATCGATCGCGAGGGCGTCCAGTCGGTCAAGGTCCGTTCGGCCCTGACCTGCGAGGCCGAAGCCGGCATCTGCGGCATGTGCTACGGCCGTGACCTGGCGCGCGGCACCAATGTCAACATCGGCGAGGCGGTCGGCGTCATCGCGGCGCAGTCGATCGGCGAGCCGGGCACGCAGCTGACGATGCGGACCTTCCACATCGGCGGCACGGCCCAGGTGGCGGAAACCTCCTTCTACGAGGCGACCAATGCCGGGACGATCAAGATCGTCGGCCCGACCGTCACCGGCACCCAGGGCGACCTGGTGTCGATGAGCCGCAACGTCGTCGTCACCGTCATGGTCGATGGCAAGGATCGCGAAAGCTACAAGATCCCCTACGGCGGCCGTCTGCGCGTCAAGGAAGGCACCGAGGTCAAGAAGAACCAGCGTCTGGCCGAGTGGGACCCCTACACCACCCCGATCATCACCGAAGTGGGCGGCACCGTCCGCTTCGAGGATCTGACCGAGGGTCTGTCGTTCCGCGAGGAGACCGACGAGGCGACGGGCATCGCCCAGCGCGTCGTCATCGACTGGCGTGCCAGCCCGAGGGGTTCGGACCTGCGTCCGGCCATGGGCATCACGGCGGGCGACTCCTACACCAAACTGGCCTCGGGCTCCGACGCCCGGTACCTGCTGCCGGTGGGGGCCATCCTGTCGGTCGCCAATGGCGACGAGGTCAAGCCCGGCGAAATCCTGGCCCGTATCCCGACCGAGGGTGCCAAGACGCGCGACATCACCGGCGGTCTGCCGCGGGTGGCCGAGCTGTTCGAGGCCCGTCGTCCCAAGGATTGCGCGGTCATCGCCGAGATGGACGGCCGGGTCGAGTTCGGGCGCGACTACAAGAACAAGCGCCGGATCAAGATCACGCCGGAGCTGAACGCGGACGGCGAACAGCCCGAAGCGGTCGAGTTCCTGATCCCCAAGGGCAAGCACATCTCCGTCCACGACGGCGATCTGATCCAGAAGGGCGACTACATCATCGACGGCAACCCCGATCCGCACGATCTGCTGCGCATCCAGGGCGTCGAGGCGCTGGCCGAGTATCTGGTGAACGAGGTGCAGGAGGTCTATCGCCTGCAGGGCGTGCCGATCAACGACAAGCACATCGAGGTGATCGTTCGCCAGATGCTGCAGAAGGTCGAGATCATCGACTCGGGTGAAACCACCCTGATCCGTGGCGACACGGTCGAGGTGGCGGAAGCCGTGCTGGAGAACGAGAAGGTCGAGAAGCGTGGGGGCCGGATCGCCACCACCCAGCCCGTCCTGCTCGGCATCACCAAGGCCAGCCTGCAGACCCGCAGCTTCATCTCGGCGGCGTCCTTCCAGGAGACCACCCGCGTCCTCACCGACGCCTCGGTCAACGGCAAGAAGGACACGCTGGAAGGGCTGAAGGAGAACGTCATCGTCGGCCGCCTGATCCCGGCGGGCACCGGGGCCTATCTCCGGTCCTTGCAGAAGGTCGCCAATGCCCGCGACGCCGAGCTGACCTCGACCCGCGAAGCCGCGATCGAGCCCCTGCCGGCCGAACTGCAACTGGAGCTGGCCGAGAGCGAGTGATCGCTCTCCGTCCCGGGTCGAGCCCGGGATGACAAGGCAGAGATGATTAAGGGCGGTTCCGGCGACGGGGCCGCCCCTTTTCTTCGGCCCGCGACTGTCAGGGTCTGCACTTTGAGGTTGCAGGCGATCGTTGACGTCGTCGGATACTGTCGGCATCCTTGCCCCGTCAGGAGGCGAAGATGACCAGAGCCAAAGCAACGCCCGGCAGCATCGATACGGTCCTCTGGATCGTCACCATCCTTGCCCTGTGTGTGATGATCTACTTTATGGCCGCGACTGCGATGATCGAGCTGGGAGCCGCGGCCCACGACGCCTTCTGCCCGGAGCACGGCTGGGCGGTGTGAGCCGGGGTCGCTCGGCGACGATCAGCCCAGGGCTATTTCGGCCCGGCGGTGCCGCCGAATGGTGCCTCCTCCTCATGCTGGAACTCGGGGCGCAGCAAGGCTCCGGCACAGGTCCCGCGCAGGTTGCCGCCGACGCACTCGGGCGAGGCACCGACGATGCCCACGCCCGGCCGGCCTCCCCGCCGCGCCTCGTACTGGGCCAGGGCGGCCGCCCCGTCGCGGGCGAATTGGGCCTCGCGGCGGGCTTCGGAAGCCGTCAGTGTGCGTGGCCCGAGCGGCCCGGCCCGACCGGCGGCCGCGTTGAAGCGCTCGTCGCAGAGCTGCTGTTCCGCCGGGCTCAGCCGTCCGTCCATGGTGCGACAGCCCGCTGCGCCGAGACGCAGCGAGCGGGCGACAGCCGCCCGCATGGTCTCGGGCGTCACCTGCCAGGGGTCCACGGTTGCGGGGGCGTCGGCCGGGGCCTGTGCGGCGATCCGGGGCGAGAGGGGCGAGGGCCGTGCCTCGGACGGGCCGGGGGCGGCCGGTGCGGTCGACCGCTCGGCCATGATGTCGCCCAGGGTCGGTGTGGGCTCCGTTCGCGCCGACCCCGGGGCGGGAACACGGGCCACCTCACCCGGCAGGAGCGGGCGCGGTTCCATCTCGAGGAAGATCGGGATGTCGTCGGCGAGGTCGGGCGGAGCCAGGGGCGTCTCGAAGAGCCGCAGCGCCAGGGGCGTCAGGATCGCGATGTGGAACAGGACCGACGCCGCGAGCGCCCCTATTCGGCGGCGCATCACGGGCCCGAAGGTCGGTCGCCGTCGGGCGAAGCTCAGACTGGCGTCGACCACGCATCCTCCCTGCCGATCGCCCCGAGGCTGAAGGGCGACCGTGGCGGGATCAGGGCAGGGTCAGCCGACCACCCGCCAGGGCGTCAGCGGCCGCACGGTGGCGCAGGCAGGCGTGCCGTCCCTGGCGCGTCCGGGCAGGGTGGTCCCGATCACCGCGCCGGGTTTCAGCAGGTCGGCGGGAATATCGTGGACATCGATCTTGGCGCGGCGGCTGACGACGGGCAGGCCGGGCATGGCGCCGCCGATGGCGATGTAGACGAAGCGGCGGTCCTTGCCCTCGCGTCGCACGAAGGTTCCGCCCAGCCGGCCGTCGGGGCGCAGATCGACCGGCATGTCGAAGGTCAGGGGGGCCTCGGTCGACAGACGGATGTCGTGGGGCGCGTTCTTCGCATCCTGTCGCCAGTAATGCAGACCGGGCAAGGGATCGGCGATCGTCAGGCGCAGGGTCAGGGTCTCAGTCATGGGTCACCAGATGGCTGCCGCGCACCATTCGCACGAACGGGATGGGGCGGTCCTTCCCGGCTCGTCGTTCTGCGCCGTCCGGGATGATGAACCGCCCGGCCACCTCGGCCAGGACGAAGCGGGTGATGGCGGGCAGGTCGAGGGCGCGGGCTTCTTCCAGCGGGAGCCAGGCGATCTCGTCCAGCTCGCCGGAGCCGGCCGTTGGTTCGGGGGCCAGAAGGGCCGAGGCGTCCGCCATGAAGAACCGGGCGTCGAACCGGCGCGTGCGACCCGGCGGGGTGATGGCGCGCGCGACATAGTTCAGGGCGGCGAGGTCGGGCAGGGCCCCGACGGCCCGGAACGCGCGCCACGGTCCCGCGACGGAGGCGGACGGGGCCGGGCGGCCGAGGATCAGGCCGGTCTCCTCGAACGTCTCGCGCACGGCGGTCAGGCACAGGGCGCGGGCGCGGTGCGGGGCCAGTTCGGTCTCCAGACGGGCGCGGGTGGCGGCCGAGGGCTCGGTGGCCGAGGCGGCGGCGAAGTCCGACCGGTCGATCCGGCCGCCGGGAAACACCCATTTGGAGGCCATGAACACATGCCCCGGCGCGCGACGCCCCATCAGCACCTGGGGGCGGGTGCCGGAGCGGACCAGGATCAGGGTCGCGGCGTCCTTCGGCCGCTGCCGCGGACCGGCCGGGCGCGGCGCGTCGGCAAGGTCCTGACGGGCGTCAAAGGGGTTACTCGGGGGAGACACCGGACACGATTACCACCGACAGGTCCCGCGTGGGGATGAAGTTGGTCCGGCGCATCTCGAACTGCGTCTCGCTGATGCGGCGCACGTTCTCGCCGCAGAAGCTGACGAGATTGCCGGCTTCGCCCTTGTCGACGACCAGGCGAAACTCCCCGATCGGCTCGGCCCAGTTGGCCCCCGTGGTCAGGACATAGTCGATCCAGGTCTCGGTCAGGTACTGGCCCTGGCGGCGCAGGCGTGCTGCGCCGGCCTGGAAGGCGGCGTCGGCGCAATAGTGCGTGGCGTGCTCGGCGGCGTAGTCGCTGTCCGCCGTCTCGGGATCGCCAAAGAGGCTGAATGCCGATCCGCCGACGGCGGGGGCGTAGCGGTGGTCCACGTCGACCGCTTGACCGGCCGGAAAGACCTGGGTCCGATAGTGGGTGGTCTTCAACGTCCATAGCGGCACGTAGTCCGCGACCCGGCCGGTGCCGTCGTCATAGCTCCGGTCCTCGATTATGCCCATCTGGACCAGCTGCTCGATCCGGGGTCCGGGCAGGGCGGCGATGGCGTCGCGGATGTCCCGGTCGTAGGGCGACAGGGGCAGGGACAGCTCTCGCAGCAGGCCGGTGCGATCGGCTTCGCCCAGCATGGCCTTCTGCTCGATTTCGGTGGCCACCCGCTGTCCCGCCACAGTGGTGGTGAAGGCCAGGGTGCCCGGGTCGGACAGGGCGATGGGGGCCTCACTGCCGCCGACGAGGTCGGGCAGGGGAAAGGCGACGATTGTGGTGATGTCCTGGTCCGTGCGGTTGAAGAACCGGTATTTCACCCGGATCTCCCGGGACGAGACGAACAGATCCTCGGACTGCATGACGATGCCGTCGGTGCGTTGCAGGACGAGGCCGCCGGTCCCCATCGAGGCGACGCTGTCATTGGCGGCGGCCGGCCCGGCGAGACACAGGACGACGAAGGTCGACAGAGCAATTTTTCGGATCATCCCGGTTCCTCCTGCGCGAACATGTTATCCGAGGCATCGAGGAGGCTCAACGGGACAGGACGTCAACGCTGCTCGTCCTTGCGGACCGCGTTCAGACCGCCACAGCGGCGTTGCTCAGCCGCCTTCCGCTTCGGTCTCGCCCTGGGCAATGGCGGCGATCTGGGCTTCGAGGGCCTGTCGGGCTTCGGGCGAGCAGTTGCTGGCGGCAGGGTTTGGGGCCCCGGCTGTGGCCGCGCCGGGCGCGACGATCAGATCCTCGACCAGACTTTCGGCGGCGGCGCGGAGGGGGGCCTCCTCGATCCCGGCCACGGCCGCCTGCGCCAGACCCGCCGCATCGACGTCCTCCCAGCCGCAGGTGGCGGCCGCCAGCTTCAGCGTCCGGGCCGCCTGAACGCCCTGCACGATCTCGGGATGGCTCGCCTCCAGCGCGGCCATGGCGGCGTTGCGACCGGCCTTCCCGACATCCACCTCGCCACAGGCGGAAAGGGTGAAGGCCGAGACCGCAGATAGAGCCAGAACCAGACGAGGCATGCCGATCACTCCTTTGAAGACCCGGCGGGTCATAGCAGACCGGGCGGATCCCGAAAGGCGGCCGATTGGCCGGTGGGGCGCGGCCCTACCGCCGCTTGCCCTTTCTCACGCCCTTGAGGCCGCCGGACGGGCGGCCTCCGCGCGGGGGTTTGGGACCGCCGGGACGACCCGTGCCCCGCTTGGGCGGGCCGTTGCCGCCTGTACCCGGACCCCGGCCGCGCAGGCCCAGACGCGGGGCGGGGGCGTTGGGGTCGCGGGGTTCGGGGTCACTGAGCATCTCGAACACCAGGCCGCCGGTGATCGGGGTGGCCTCCTTCAGCCTGACCTCGACGCTGCGGCCCAGGGTGTAGCGCTGGCCCGACCGTTCGCCGACCAGGGCATGGGCGCGGTCGTCGTGGGTGAAGTATTCGTTGCCCAGCGAGCTGACGGGCACGAGGCCGTCGGCGCCCGTCTCGTCCAGACGAATGAACAGGCCAAAGCGGGTCACGCCGGTGATGCGGCCGGTGAAGGTCGCGCCGACGCGATCCTCCAGAAAGGCGGCGATGTAGCGGTCCATGGCGTCGCGCTCGGCGGCCATGGAGCGGCGCTCGGTCAGGGTCACCTGATCGGCGATGGCGGGCAGTTCGGCGATCTCGCGATCGGTCAGGCCGTCAGGGCCGAGGTTCAGTGCGCGGATCAACCCCCGGTGCACGATCAGATCGGAGTAGCGCCGGATCGGCGAGGTGAAGTGGGCGTAGCGATCCAGGTTCAGGCCGAAATGGCCGACGTTGTCCGGGCTGTAGATCGCCTGCATCTGGGAGCGCAGGACGACCTCATTGACCACCTCGGCATGGGGGCCGTCGCGGGTCTCGTCCAGCAGCCTGTTGAAGCGTTTGGTGGTCGGGGCCTCGCCCTTGTTCCAGGGTTTGCCCAGCGTCGACAGGAAGTCGGCCAGGTTGAAGACCTTTTCCTGGCTGGGCGTATCGTGGACGCGGAAGATCAGGGGCGTCTTCCTGCCCTCCAGCGTCTCGGCGGCGCAGACATTGGCCTGGACCATCATTTCCTCGATCAGGCGGTGGGCCTCCAGACTGACGCGCTTTTCGATGGAGGCGATGCCGCCGTCGGGTGACATGCGGATGCGGCGTTCGGCACTGTCGATCTGCAGGGGCGCGCGCTTCAGTCGGCCCTTCAGCATGGTGTGCCAAGCGTTCCACAGCGGATACAGGATCGCGTCCATGATCGGGCCGGTCGGGTCGTCGATCCCGCCGCCGTTCTCGACGCCGTCGATGGCCGCCTGGGCCTGTTCGTAGGAAAGCTTGGCGTGGCTGCGCATCAGGCCGCGATGGAATTTGTGGCCCAGTTTGCGGCCGTCCTTGTCGAAGACCATGCGCACGGCCAAGGTCGCGCGGTTCTCGCCTTCCTTGAGACTGCACAGGCCGTTCGACAGCCGCTCGGGCAGCATCGGCTCGACGCGGTCGGGGAAATAGGTCGAATTGCCCTTGGCGCGCGCCTCGCGGTCCAGACTGGTGTTGGGCCGGACGTAGGCGGCGACGTCGGCGATGGCGACCCAGACGATCCAGCCGCCCTCGTTCTTCGGGTCCTCGTCGCGCTGCGCATAGACGGCGTCGTCGTGGTCGCGGGCGTCGGCCGGGTCGATGGTGATGAAGGGGATGTCACGCAGGTCGTCGCGGCCCTTCAGCGTCGGCAGGTCCTGGTTCTCGGCCTCCTGCTCGACGGCCTCCGAGAAGCCCATCGGCACGCCGTGGGTGTGGATGGCGATCAGGGAGGCGGCGCGGGGATCGTCCTCGCGGCCCACGGTCTCCAGGATCTTGCCGCGCTTGTGGCCATAGCGCTGGTCCGACTTCTCGATGGCGGCCAGGACCAGATCGCCGTCGCGCAGATCGGCGGCCTGAAGCGCCGACACGATCAGCACGTCCTTCGAGCGCCGGTCGACCGGCTCGACCCGGGTCTCCTTGTTGGACTTTCGGATCACACCGAGGACGCGGTTGTTGTGGGTGTCGAGGGTCTTGATCAGCCGGGCTTCCCAGCCGTTGGGGCCGTGCTGGAACTTGGCCAGCACGCGATCACCCAGGCCGGGGGCCGGGCCAGGTTTGCCTTTATCAGGGATGAGCAAGGCGCGCGGTGCATCGGCCGAGGCCTCGACCATGCGGACGTAGAGCTCTCCGTCATTATCCTTCTCGACCACATCGGCGACGCCGACGGGGGGCAGGGCGCCGGCTTCGGAAAAGCCCTTCCTGCCGCGTTTGCCGAGCTTGCCGGAGGCTTCGAGGCCGCGGATCATTTCGCGCAAACGCCGACGATCCTCGCCCTTGAGGCCGAAGTGGCGGGCGATATCGCCCTTTTCCGCCGATCCGGCCTCGCGCAGGAAGGCCAGCAGGGTGGCCTCGTCCGGCAATCCGGCGGCGGGTTTTCCGGG
This sequence comes from Brevundimonas sp. AJA228-03, assembly GCF_017795885.1. Lineage (NCBI taxonomy): Bacteria > Pseudomonadati > Pseudomonadota > Alphaproteobacteria > Caulobacterales > Caulobacteraceae > Brevundimonas > Brevundimonas sp. AJA228-03. The sequence continues at coordinate 1,412,837 of NZ_CP059297.1, forward strand.
TGGTTTGGTCATTCAGTCTTTCGGTTCGCCGGGCGCTTCGGCCTCGGCGGGGTTCAGGCAGGGAACGCCCAGTGCAGCGGCGGCGCGTGCCATGCCGCGATCGAGCGTAAGTATGGTCGCCTCTAGCCGCGTCGCGGCGGCGATGTGGATAGCGTCAGGGGCGCGGAGCACGAGGTTATGGCGTCGGACCAGATCGGTGGCCATCGCGATGTCCCCCTGATCCAGGGAGACGCGGTCCGACGCGGATGCCACCCAGACGTCGAGATGGTCGAAGAGAGATTCCGCTTCGACGGGCATCCTGGCTCCCACCCTAACAAGCCGGGCGATGGCCGCCGAAGATTCCGCGACGCAGAAGTCGCTCACGAGTGGCGGCGGTTGTTGATCGAGGACAGCGTCGATCATCGAGCTCGTCAACTCGCGCGTCACGACAGAGACGAGGATGCTGGCATCCAGCAAGAGCCTCACTCAGTAACCTTCGTCGCGCATGTCGCGGACAAGCTCGGCGGCCGACATTCCAAGCGGCGGTCGCGCGTCGCGACGACGGGCGAACTCCTTCATGAAGGCCAGTCGCTCGTCACCCGCGAGTTTGGCGGGGACCGTTGGACGCGCCAGCTCTGCAACAGGCTTGCCGTGCCGGGTGATGGTGATCCGTTCACCCGCCTCGACCCTCTCAAGCAGGTGAGTGAAGTTGTTCTTGGCTTCGGCGACGCCGTAGGTGGCCATGGTCGTTCTCCAAGATTATGGCCATAAATATAGCCATAAATGTCGGCATCGGCAACGGGTTGTCCGGGCCCGGCGGCACGCCTAGCTTCCGGCCTCGAATCCGGAGCCCGATCATGTCCCTTGCCGAACACCCGACCCTGAGCGCGCCGACCGGGTCGCTGCTGGACCTGATCGGCAAGACGCCGATGGTGGAGGTGACGCGGATCGACACCGGGCCGTGCAGACTGTTCCTGAAGCTGGAGGCGCAGAACCCGGGCGGGTCGATCAAGGACCGCATCGCCCTGTCGATGATCGCCGCGGCCGAGGCGGAGGGGTATCTGAAACCCGGCGGCACGATCGTCGAGGCCACGGCCGGAAACACGGGTCTGGCGCTGACGCTGGTGGGTCAGGCCAGGGGCTACAAGGTGTTGCTGGTCATCCCGGACAAGATGTCGAAGGAAAAAATCCAGCATCTGCGGGCGATGGGGGCCGATGTGCGGCTGACGCGGTCGGACGTCGCGCACGGGCATCCGGAATACTACACCGACATGGCCGAGCGGCTGGCGCAGCAGATTCCGGGCGGGTTCTTCGTCAACCAGTTCAACAACCATGCGAACTCCCTGGCCCATGTGAAGACCACCGGCCCCGAGATCTGGGAGCAGATGGGTCACGACATCGACGCCTATGTGGCCGGGATCGGCTCGGGCGGGACGATCACGGGCGTGGCCCAATACCTGAAGAGCCAGGGATCGAAGGCCGCGATCGTCCTGGCCGACCCGGTGGGATCGGTTCTGGCGGGCATCGTCAACGAGGGCATACCCGGACCGGAGGGCAGCTATACGGTCGAGGGCATCGGGCAGAATTTCGTGCCGGATACGGCGGACATGAGCCTGATCGACAAGGCCTATTCGATTCCGGATGCCGAGGCCGTGGCGACGGTGCGCGAGCTGCTGCTGAAGGAGGGCATCCTGGCCGGATCGTCGTCGGGCACATTGATTGCTGCAGCCCTGCGCTGGTGCCGCGAGCAGACCGAGCCGAAGCGGTGCGTGACCTTCGTCTGCGACACGGGCGCCAAATATCTGTCCAAGGTCTATAACGATGCCTGGCTGGCCGATCAGGGCCTGGGCGAGCGGGTGATCCAGGGCGATCTGTCGGACCTGATCAGCCGCAAATACGAGAAGGGCGATGTCGTCACGGCCGGGCCAGACGACACCCTGGACACCGCCTTCAAGCGGATGCGCGGGGCCGACGTCTCGCAGTTGCCGATCATCCAGGACGGCCGGCTGATCGGCATCCTGGACGAAAGCGACATCGTCCACATCATGAACACCGACGAGATCACGCGACGCGAGCGCTTCGCCAAGCCGGTCTCCTCGGCCATGACGCGCGACCTGGACACGGTCCAGGTGACGGAGCCGCTGGACGCCCTGATCCCCCTGTTCGACCGCGACCGGGTGGCGATCGTGCTGGATGGCGAGACGTTCGTCGGCTTGATCGCGCGGGTCGATCTGATCAACCACCTCAGCCTGAACCGGTGATTGGAGCGGTGCACCAGATGCACTATGTTCCGGGATGGTGACGCTTCACAGAGCGCCATCGTGGAAGATCGCGATCTATGGTCGAGACCATCGGATCCCGCATTTTCATATCGAAGGGAAGGGCTGGAGGTGTTCCGTGTCGATCGCGACTCTTGAACCGATCATCGGCAATCCGCCGAAGGATGTTTTGGCGGCCGCGTCGGGCTGGGCTTCCCAGCGACAGGCCGAACTGATGCGAACCTGGCGAGAGCTGAACCCGTGAGCGACGAACAGTCCCACATCATTCGCTCCGTCCGTGCCGCCGAGGATTACACGCTGCTCCTCGTTTGGGAGCAGGGGGAGGAGGTGAAGATCGATCTGGCGACCACGATCAGGAGCCAACCGTTCAAGGCCCTCGCGGACCTGAATGCGTTCCGGCAGGTCGAGCTGGGAGACTGGGGGCACAGCGTGGTCTGGCCGGGCGAGATCGAGATGGGGGCGGACTCCCTATGGCTGGACAGTCTTACGGCATGGGGGCGGGACGACACGCGTGCGTTTCTGGAATGGCGTCTGCGGAACGGTCTGTCGTTGAACGGCGCAGCCGAGGCCTTGGGGCTGTCCAGGCGCACGATCGCCTATTATTCCGGGGGGCGGCCGGTGCCGCGTTCCATCCTGCTGGCCTGCAAGGGCTGGGATGCTTTGAAGGCCGCATGACCTCGATCAAGAACAGCCAGGGGTTTTCGACCCGCGCCATCCATGCCGGTCAGCGGCCCGACCCGACGACGGGCGCGGTGATGACGCCGATCTATGCGACCTCGACCTATGCCCAGGAAAGCCCGGGCGTGAACAAGGGCTATGAGTATGCCCGGGGCAAGAACCCCACGCGCGAGGCGTTCGAGGCCTGTATCGCCGACCTGGAAGGCGGGGTTCAGGGGTTCGGTTTCGCCAGCGGCATGGCCGCGACCTCGACGGCGCTGGAGCTGCTGGACGCCGGGTCGCACATCGTGACGGGCGACGACCTGTATGGCGGATCCTGGCGGCTGTTCGAGCGGGTGCGGCGGCGCTCGATGGGGCTGGATTTCGCCTATGTCGACCTGAGCGATCTGGCGGCGGTCGAGGCGGCGATCACGCCGAAGACGAAGATGCTGTGGGTCGAGACCCCGACCAATCCGCTGATGAAGCTGGCCGACATCGCGGCCCTGTCAAAGGTCGCCAGGGCGCACGGCCTGCTGCTGGTGGTTGACAACACCTTCGCCACGCCGTGGAGCCAGCGGCCGCTGAGCCTGGGCGCCGATATCGTCATGCATTCGGCGACCAAATATCTGAACGGCCACTCCGACATCATCGGCGGGGTGCTGGTGGCCGGAAACGTGGAGATCGCCAAGGAAATCAAGTTCCTGCAGAACTCGGTCGGCGGGGTCATGGGGCCGTTCGATGCCTTCCTGGCCAACCGGGGGCTGAAGACCCTGGGCCTGCGCATGAAGGCGCACAACGAGAATGCCCTGGCGATCGCGCGCTGGCTGGAAGAGCGCAAGGGTATCGCCAGGGTGATCTATCCCGGCCTGATCAGCCATCCGCAGCACGCGCTGGCGACGCACCAGATGAACGGTCGCTATGGCGGCATGGTCACGGTGATCCTGGACGGCGACCTGTCACGGACGAAACTGGTGCTGGAGCGGGTTCAGGTCTTTACCCTGGCGGAGTCGCTGGGCGGGGTGGAGAGCCTGGTCAACCACCCGGCCATCATGACCCACGCCAGCGTGCCGAAAGAGGTCCGCGAGGCGGGCGGGGTGACCGACAACCTGATCCGGCTGTCGGTCGGGGTCGAGGATCTCGACGACCTGATCGCCGACCTGGATCAGGCGCTGGGATAGATCAGCCGCCGTTTTCGTTGAGTGAGCACTGGGACCCGACGTCGGCCCGGGGATTTTCCCGGCGGAGGGCTGCGGCGGCCTGGGCGATCTGCAAGCAGTCGAACGCCGCCGGCGTCGTTCCATCGACGAGGATATAGCCATACCCATTGGAGCAGGCGACCTCGATGATGTCGCGCCGACGCTCCGTACGGCCCACCTGGGCGGCGTTCACGACGTCGCAGCTGGTATGAGATGCGGCCAGCAGGGATTGGGCCTGGCGTATGGCACGCTGGCGCCCGGCGGCCGAATAGGCATTCAGCCGACGCACGGATTCGAACTGCTGCATCCGCGCCGCCCCGGGGCGCATCGGTTCAAGGAGCCGCTCTCGCGCCGTGCCCATGTCGCCGGCGTTGGGATTGGCCTGGGCCTGAACGGATGCAGCCGACCCGATGGTCGCGACGAGGGCGGCGACAAAGATCGCGGACTTCAGCATTGCGAATTCCTCCGAGCGGAAGCCTATTCCTCCTCGACAGGCTGTCAACAGCACCGCGTGACGACGTTGCGGGATGGCTCTGCGCGGGGCGTTGGCCGGGGCGCAGGGTCAAGCCCGATCACCGCGCCTGCGACCGTCAGCGCGAAAGCGGACCCATCAGCGTCGCCTTGAGCCGCTGTTCGATGTCGGGCGTCATGGCGGCGAACAGGCCGCGTGCATCGGGCGGAATGTGCGCCATCGGCTCTTCGTCATCCGGCCGGAACAGATAGTGGTCGAAGATCACCCGCCAGGCCTGGCGTTCGCGATGGTTCAGGTCGCGCAGGGTCATCAGGCCATGCAGGAGGGTGAAGATGGGGGCCGTCATATGGGGCGGGGCATCCCGCCACCAGAAATTCACCATGGCCCCGAACGGGTCCAGCGACTCGACGTGGTGAAACCACAGGCTCGGCATATAGAGCACGTCGCCGGGTGCCAGGTCGGCGATCTCGGCATGCTGGAGCGCCTCGGCGAAGCGGGGGAATCTGTCGAAGTCGGGCTTGTGGAAATCGACGAGACTGGTCGGCTGGCCCGACAGGGTGAAGTCGACGGGGCCGATATACAGATTGGCGATCTGGTCGGTCGGAAACAGGGTGAAGCGCCGGCGGCCCGCGACGACGCAGGCCAGGTTCTGGGGCAGGTCCCAGTGGCAGGCCGTGCGCACCCGGTTGCCGATCCAGAGCGAGGTTCGCCGTTGCGTCGCCGGATCGAGCAGGGGCATCGGCGTCTCGGCCAGCAGCCCCGGCAGGCAGGGGCGGAACGGGACGCCACCGGCATAGAAGCCGGGCGGGTGTGCGTCATCGTGGTGAGCCGCCAGCCGGTCCAGCAGGGTCGCCAGGGGTGCGTTTTCCTGGACGTGATTGAAGCTCTTCAGGTCGTCGGCATAGGAGAACCGGCCCTCGATCTCGGGCGCGCCGCTCCAGATCGGCGTGGGTGCATCCGTGGCGGCCGCGCGCAGGTGGTCCGACAGGGCAGCGGTCGACGTCCGGCCCAGCTGGACCATCGGCCAGTCGGCGACCCCCTGGCGCAGGACGGCCGGCCGTCCCGACGGAACGATGACGCTTTCGAACAGCGCGCGATCGACGCCTTCGTACTCGGGAACCGGCCGTGTCATGGGACGATCTGTGGTCCGAAGTGACCGGTGAGGTCAATCGCCTTCAGGCGACGCCGACCTTGCTGGCGAACTGGGCCGTGGCATCGGCATATTCCGACCGCAGGCGCGCGACCAGTTCCGCCGCCGGGACCACGTCATGCACCGCGCCCGCGCCCTGGCCGGCGGACCAGACGGTCTTCCAGGCCTTGGCCTCGTCGCCCATGTCCAGCTTGTGCTCGGGCAGGTGTTTCGGATCGATGCCGTTGGCCTCCAGCGACTTGATCATGAAGTTGGCCGGGATGCCGGAGACGGCCGGGGTGTGGACGATGTCGGTCGCGCCCGACTCGATGATCATGTCCTTGTAGGCCTCGGGGGCCATGGCCTCGGTCGTGTTGATGAAGCGGGTGCCCATATAGGCGAAGTCGGCCCCCAGCATCAGGGCGGCGGCCACGTCCTGGCCGGTCGACAGGCAGCCCGACAGGATGATCGTGCCCTTGAAGAACGCGCGCACCTCATTGACCAGGGCGAAGGGGTTGATGATGCCGGCGTGTCCACCCGCGCCATTGGCGACCAGGATCAGACCGTCGACGCCGCTCTCGGCCGCCTTCCTGGCATGGCGGACATTGGCGATGTCGTGGAAGACCACGCCGCCATAGCCGTGGACCGCATCGACCACGTCGCGCACGGCCCCCAGCGAGGTGATGATCAGCGGCACCTTGTGCTCGACCGAGACCATCATGTCCGCCATCAGACGCGGATTGGTGGGGTGGACGATGTGGTTGACGCCAAACGCCGCCGCATCGGGATTCAGGCGCGATTTGATCTCGACCAGCCACTCGGCATAGCCCTCGGTCGTGCGGGCGTTCAGCGAGGGGAAGGTGCCGATCACCCCGGCATTGCAGCACTCGACGACCAGGTCCGGGCCGGAGACCAGGAACATCGGTGCCTCGATGACCGGCAGTTTCAGACCCTTCTGCAGGGAGGCGGGGATGGCCATGGCGTTCGCTCCGTTTTGTTTGGCTACGCTTAACCGGGTGTCGTGGGGGAAGGCAAATGCGATCCTCCCCCATCGGGGGAGGGGGACCGCAGCGCCCTTGCGCTGGGGTGGAGGGGGCTTGGCTCAAACCCGGGCGTTCGCGGCTGGCCCCCTCCGTCTCTTCGCTTCGCGACGCGCCACCTCCCCCGACGGGGGAGGATTGTGTATGTGCAGCCCATGACCACAGACACCTCCGGCCTCTCCCAGCTCGGCCAGCACACCGTCCAGCCCACGACGCCCGGGACGGCGGTGCTGGAGCGCGTGCCCAATCCCCATCCCGACACCCTGTACCTGGCCCGGTTCACCGCGCCGGAGTTCACCAGCCTGTGCCCCGTGACGGCCCAGCCCGACTTCGCCCATCTGGTGATCGACTATGCGCCGGGCGACTGGCTGGTCGAGTCCAAGTCGCTGAAGCTGTACCTGACCGCCTTCCGCAACCACGGCGCCTTCCACGAGGACTGCACCGTCGCCATCGGCAAGCGGATCGCCGACCTGCTCAATCCGAAATGGCTGCGCATCGGCGGCTACTGGTACCCGCGCGGCGGCATCCCGATCGACGTCTTCTGGCAGACGGGGACCCCGCCCGAGGGGCTGTGGCTGCCGGATCAGGGCGTGCCCACGTATCGGGGGCGGGGGTAGGGGGCCCGGCCTGCGGGACGGCCCAGGCAACGCTCCGGAATACTGAAAAGGGACAGGCCCCCTGCCTCCGCCTCCTCCTACTGGAAACGCGCTTCGCCAGCGAGCCAGGTAGAATGCACGCGTATGGACCTCAGGCTGTCCGGTGGGACGGTCAGGGGGTCGCGCTCCAGCACCACCAGGTCGGCGGCCTTGCCGACCTCAAGGCTGCCGCAGGTATCGTCGAGATGGCACTGCCAGGCGGCATCGATCGTGACTGCCCGCAGGGCCTGTAGCGGGGAGATACACTCATCCGCGTTCAGGATGCCGCCACCCTCGTTCATGTCGCGAAGCACGGCGTTCTCGACGCAGCGCAGCGGATCGATCGGGGTCACATTATAGTCGGAATGCAGCGAGATGCGCAGGCCGCCGGCAAGGGCGGAGCGGCAGGGGTCTAGCCTGTCAGCCCGTTCCGGCCCGAGCAGACGATCGCGGAAGGCCCGCCCCCAGTAGTGGACATGGCCGATCAGGAAGGACGGCGAGATGCCGAGCGCCTTCATCCGCGCAATCTGGTCGTCGTGCAGAATGCTGCAGTGCTCGATCCGGTGCCGGAGGGCGTGACCACCCTCTCCGCCGGTGCCCCGCTCATAGGCGTCGAGCACCACATCGATGGCGGCATCGCCATTGGCGTGGATACCGATGGGCCAGCCGTCGTCGTGCAGCGTGCGGACCAGGCTCTCGATCTCTTCGGGCGAATAGTTGAGCGCTCCGCGGTTCGTCGAGTCCAGATAAGGTTCGCGCTGGTAGCCCGTCAGGCCCTGATTGGAACCGTCAGACCAGGCCTTGATCCCGCTGAAGGAGAAATTGGGTGAGTGAAGCCCGGGCCGCAGCCCCATCTCCTTCCATTTTTCATAGTGGGTCGAGACCAGTAGCCCGGCGTAGCGGACGGGGGCATCACCCCGGAGCGCTGCCTCGATCAGGCCGATGTCAGCCTCGGCGAACAGGCCGCCGATGCCGCAGTCGTGCAGGGCCGTGCATCCCTTGGCCGCAGCATCATCAAGATCGGCCCGCAGAAACCCGACCAGTTCGGCCTCGCCGGGCGATGGCATCACGCGGATGAAAGGCTGGAAGGCCGGTGGTTCCTCCAGGCGGCCCGTCAGTTCGCCGTCCGGGCTGCGGACGAACCGGCCCTGGGGCGGATCCTGGGTTTCCCTGCTCAATCCGGCCAGGTCGATGGCGCGGCTGTTGGCATAGGCATTGTGGCCGTTGGATTCGAGAATGAAGACCGGCGTTTCTGGAGACAGTTGGTCGAGGTCTGCCCGGGTCAGTTCGCGTCCCGGCATGATCGAAGGGTCCAGCATCTTGCCCTGGATCCACGCCCCGGGCCCTGCCCGTGCGGCTGCGTCGCGGATCTTCTGCCGTGCATCGTCCATGGTCGGTGTCGTGAAGGGTCCAATGTCCAGCCAGGGTCGCAGACCGGCGAAGTTGGAATGCATGTGCGGATCGACGAAACCGGGAAGTACTGTGTAGTCGCCAAAATCGACCACGCGGGTACGAGAGCCTTTCAGACCGAGGACGGCCTGACGACGACCCGAGGCCATGATGCGGCCGTCCCGCACGGCGACAGCCTCAACGACAGTGTTCCGCGCGTCCATTGTGTGGATGCGCCCGGCGAGGAAAATCGTATCGGCAAAGCTCTGACCCGCCTCCCGCGCGCCAGCCGTACCGGGTCCGGCAACCGCGGCTGCGAAGAAGCCACCGCCGATCCCGCGCAGGACGTCACGGCGACCCTGCAAGCTTCGCATGACATGCATGAAACCTTCGTCGCAGGCATTGCACATTGATAATTTCTCCCGGGCCGAAGCTCTGCTGAGTCAGTAGCGAAATCGGCTGTGGAAGCTGGCATACAGCCGTCAACGCTGTCAAAACGAGGATTTTGAACATAGTCAGTCTAATAGTATTGGCAAAAAATCAGAGAAATTTGAAATTAAAACTATCATACAATGGATTCGAAAACAGTAAGGCCATCGCCCGATGCACGCTCAGGAGGTCTGTCTGTTTATCTCCGAGCCAACGAAACCAGCGAGAGCGCACCAGCCCACATCCAGGCTTGCAGTACCTGCCACATCACCAATGACACGACCGTGGACCTGATTCAGACCAGACCGTCATGACGTCAATCGTGCGGCACGTGGCCGCGGTCCTGTTCTCCGTGAGCTGCTGGATAGCGCTCGCTGTGTTTGTCCTCTAAACATTGGTTCGAGGTGGACTGCGTTGTTGTCGCTTTCGCAAAAATTTCCACCGTTCTCTGCATAAAGACGGGATCAGAAACAGGTGAAGGTTCATGATGAATAAAGTATCCACCGATCGCGCATCCGTTTCCATCACGTTCGCGCTGGCATTTGCGCTTGGAACAAGCGGCCTGTTTGGCGGCCTCGCCAACAGTGCGAAAGCCCAGTCCCGCCCACCGGTCAGCAGTGGGGCCAGCGGGGGTGCCAACCCCGGCAATGCCAGCGGTGGAAGCGGCTACAATCCGGGTGGAAGCGGAAACAGCGGCGGCGGCTATAATCCGGGCAACAACAGCGGTGGAAGCGGATACAATCCCGGCAACAACAGCGGTGGAAGCGGATACAACCCCGGCAACAACAGCGGTGGAAGCGGATACAACCCGGGCGGAGGCTACAACCCCGGTTCCGTCAACGGCAGCGGTTACAATCCTGGATATCATACGGATCACTCTTTGATTGCGTATCGAGATGCAGACTTCCGCGGTGCCTCCGTTCGATTTGAGGATGAAGTCCAGAATCTCCGCAGTTCAGGCTTCAATGACGAGATCAGTTCGATTCAGTTTAGGGGGGTCTGGATGGTTTGCAGCGATGCCTACTTCCGCGGTCGCTGCAGGACGTTCCGAAATGACATTCGAAATCTCCGGGGTCTGGGTCTCAATGATCAGATCTCTTCGATAAGGCCGGTTCGCTGATTGGTTAATCGTCTTGAATGAAGCGGATTGGCCCCGTTATCTGACGGGCTTCCATAGACTGGATTCCAACATCAATCCGACTTCATGCGAGGCACCGAACAGGCGTGATGGTGTCGTAATTGCGTACTGATTGACGTTTCATCTGCTGCTGAAGGTGCTCCCGAGCATGGGTATTCTGGCTGAAATGTCGAAAGCCGAGGCGGCAGGGCTTTGGAGCGGCCTCCTGATAATATTGCTCGGTCTGCTTGCTTTCCGCGTGACATGGCTACGGCTCAAGACCAGTGCCGAGGCTGAAACCGGCACGGGTTCGCAGTTCGATCTGGCCTCCCAGGTGCTGTCCAACGCGACGGAATACATTCCAGTCAGCGTCGGCGCCCTGATCCTTGTCTACCATCTTGAACTGCCCGTGATGGCGATTCACGGCCTGGGCGCAGCGTTTTTGGCTGGCCGTGTGGTTCAAGCGGCTGGACTGAGCAAACCCGAAACGCCTGCGATCATGTTCGCCGGCATGGCTCTTACGTTTCTGGCGATTTTTGCGGCCGGCGGTATGCTGGTCCTGAACGCACTGCTCCCGGTCGTTTTGTAGAAGAGGGATGGTCTGCACTCGTCCCGGCGTGAGCTCGCCAGTGTGACGGCCCGGCACCGCTACCTCTCGACGCAAGGCCTTCGGAATGGTCATCTGGCCGGGTCTTGCGCTCCTGACGCGGCGGAACCCCGGTCATGATCTCCCGCCTGCCGCTCGAAACCCGGGGCCGTCGCTGGCTCGACGGTCTGCAGTCCCGCGCTGACCGAGCCGCATGGTCACGCTTCGCCTTTGCCTTTCTGATGTTCGGGATCAAGCAGGCGTATGCGTGCCTGTTCGGCGGCCTGATGCTGGCCCTGATCCTGCTGACCTTCCTGCTGTGGCCGGATGACAGTCCGGTCTCGCGCTATGATTTCCTGGTCGTCGGGGCGGTCATCATCCAGATCGCGATGCTGGTCCTGAGGCTGGAGAGCTGGGCCGAGGCGCGGGTGATCCTGCTGTTCCATATCGCGGGCACGATCATGGAGCTGTTCAAGACGGCGCACGGGTCGTGGATCTATCCGGAGGATTCTGTGCTGCGGATCGGGGCGGTGCCGCTGTTCTCGGGGTTCATGTATGCGGCGGTGGGGTCCTATATCGCGCGGGTGCAGCGGATCTTTCACATCCGGGTGCGGGGCTATCCGCCGATATGGACGACCTGGGCGCTGGCGCTGGCGATCTATGTCAACTTCTTCGCCCACCACTGGCTGCCGGACATCCGGATCGCCCTGTTCGTGGCCACGGCCCTGCTGTTCGGGCGAGGATGGTTCTGGTTCACGGCCAACCGGACGCGGCTGAGGATGCCGCTGTTGCTCGGCTATTTCCTGGTCGCCCTGTTTATCTGGTTCGCGGAGAATCTGGGGACCTTCGGGCGGGCCTGGGCCTATCCGGGGCAGGAGGCGGGGTGGGAGATGGTGTCGGTGTCCAAGCTGGGGGCCTGGTTCCTGTTGATGATCATATCGGTGGTGATGGTGTCGCTGGTCCACCGGCCGGAAGAGGAACCACGATGAGCGACGGGTGGCAGGATTCGGCCGACGCCTGGGTGGCGTCCCAGGGCGAAGAGGGTGACTTCGGGCGGCGCTGGGTCATGGATGCACCGATGCTGGAGCGGGTGCGGATGCGGCCTTACGCCAGCGCGCTGGACGTCGGGTGCGGCGAGGGGCGGTTCTGCCGGATGCTGAAGGCGGAAGGGGTGGCGGCGGTGGGAATCGACCCGACCGTGGCCCTGATCGACCATGCGCGGCGGCTGGATCCGGAGGGCGACTACCGCGTCGAGGCGGCCGGGGCCCTGGGGTTCGAGGACGGGCGGTTCGATCTTGTGGTCAGTTATCTGTCGTTGATCGATATCCCGGACGTGCGCGCCGCCATCGCGGAGATGGCGCGGGTGCTGGCCCCCGGCGGACGGCTGCTGATCGCCAATCTGGCGGGGTACAATTCGGCGGCCGATGCGAACGATCTGGGGTGGGTGACCCTGCCGGACGGGCGGCGGGCCCATGCGATGGATCGTTATCTGGAGGAAAAGGCGGGCTGGATCGCCTGGAAGGGCATCCGCATCCGGAACTGGCACCGGCCGCTGAGCACCTACATGACCCTGTTGCTGGAGCAGGGGCTGACCCTGACCCATTTCGCCGAGCCGCGCGCGGACGCAGGGGGCGACCCGGTTCGCGCGGCCCACTACGATCGCGCGCCCTGGTTCATGCTGATGGAGTGGGCAAAGCCGCCCGTCAGCTCTGGGTCAGGCTGAGCACATTGCCGTCGGGGTCGGCGAAGAAGGCGACCTTCGCAATGCCGTCGGGGGCGGTCCAGATGCCCGCCTCGTCCTGCCCCATGCCGGGGTAGAGGATCATGGAAACGCCCTTGCCCGTCAGGTCGGCTACAGTGGTGGCGATGTCGGCGACCTGCCAGCCGAGGACCGGATGCGGAGCGGCGGCATGATCGGGGACATGGGTGATCCGCAGGCTCGCGCCGTTCAGGTCGAACACGGCGGCGAACCCGTCGTCGGTCAAGAACCGCAGGCCGAGGGTGTCACGGTAGAAGGCGTCGGACGCGGCACGGTCGCGCGTCAGGACGAAGGTGATGGCGGTGGCGGATGAGGGCAGGCTCATGGATGGGGCTCCTGTTCCGGACGCCTCAGCATAACACCGTTCAGGGAAGATGTTGGGTGATCGCGCTCAGGTCCGGCCGCTCGCGCTCCAGCGGGGGTTCGGCCGCGGTGCCGATGTGGATGAAGCCGGCGACCTTCTCGCCCTCGCGCACGCCGAACAGGGGCAGGGCATCGGGGTCATAGCTGTACCAGTCGGTGATCCAGCTGGAGGAGAAGCCGAGCGCAGCCGCGGCGTGCTCCAGGTTCATGCAGACGGCGCCGGCGGACAGCTCCTGTTCCCACACGGGTTTGGAGGCCGGGGCGGCGGTGGAGACGACGAGGACGGTGGTCGGGGCGGCGGTCAGTTTGGCGAGGACGGCGACGGCCTTGCCGGGCAGGCCCTTCTCCACGGCCATCACCGCCAGCCGCTCGGCGATCGCGGCGCGGGTCTGGCGGCCGAGGACGACGAAGCGCCACGGAAACAGCTTGCCATGGTCGGGTGTGCGGGCCGCGAGGGTCAGCAGGGTGTCGATGTCGGCGGACGACGGGCCGGGGTCGGTCAGGGCCTGGGCCGGGGCGGACCGGCGGGTCGCCAGCCTTTCCAGCATCGCGGCCGAGCGGACGGGCGGGGGCAGGGGGGCACCGAGGGCGACGGGTCTGGGCAGGGACATGGTCCCTAGCTAGGCGACGCCGGGGTTTCGCGCCATAGCTTGGCCCATGAGCGATCACGATCCCCTCGGCGAGGACCGCCCCGTTCCGGCCTGGGCCGAGGGCTTGCCCGCGCCCGTGCCCTGGCAGGACCTGGGTCACCGGGTCGTGCACGAGACGCCCTGGATGACGGTGACCCAGCATGACGCCGTGGCCCCGACCGGGCGGCAGGTGGCCTATGGCGTGCTGCGCTTCCGGACTGTGGCGACGGGGGTGCTGCCGGTCCATGCCGACGGCACGGTCACCCTGGTCGGTCAGTCGCGGTTCGCGCGGGCCAACTATTCCTGGGAGATGCCGGAGGGCGGCGCGCCGTTCGACGAGGATCCACTGGCGGGCGCGATGCGCGAGCTGGCGGAGGAGGCGGGGCTGAAGGCCGGATCGTGGAAGCGGGCGCTGGCGATCGAGGTGTCGAACTCCATCACCGACGAGATCGGCCAGACCTGGATCGCCTGGGATCTGAGCCCCGTGCCGGTCGCTCCCGATCCGACCGAGGTCATCACCATCGTGCGGGTGCCGTTCACCCAACTGCTGAAGGAGATCGAGCGCGGGGCGGTGCTGGATTCCTTCACGGTGGCGACGGCCTACCGCGCCTACCATATGGCACGCGAGGGCCTCCTGCCGGGCTGGCTGGCGCACGCCATGCTGACACGCGTATGATGAGGTCATGGAGCCGGTGATGCACAAGCTGGAAGTGGTCGCGTCGCAGGACGGCCTCTGGAGCCAGTTGCGCGCTTCTGCCGACGAAGCGGCGCGGCGCGAACCCCATCTGGGGTCGCTGATGAATGCGACCATCCTGTCCCACACCGACCTGGCCAATGCGCTGAGTTTCCAGATCGCGCGCAAGATCGGTGACACCGAACTGGTGCCGATGAGCGTGCGCGAGGTCTGTGCCTTTGCCTTCTGGTCCGATCCGACGATCGTGGCGGCGGCCGAGGCGGATCTGCAGGCGGTGGCGGAGCGGGACCCGGCGATCAAGTCGCTGCTGCAGCCCTTCCTGTACTTCAAGGGATTCCAGGCGCTGCAGGCCTGGCGGGTGGCGCACTGGCTGTGGGGGCAGGGGCGCGAGACCCTGGCCTTCCATTTCCAGAGCCGCATCTCGGAGCTGTTCCAGGTCGACATCCATCCGGCGGCCAGGATCGGATCGGGCATCTTTCTCGATCACGGCACGGGCGTCGTCATCGGCGAGACGGCAGTGGTCGGCGACGAGGTCTCCATGCTGCACGGCGTCACCCTGGGCGGGACCGGGGCCGAGCGCGGCGACCGCCACCCCAAGATCGGCAAGGGCGTCCTGCTGGGCGCGGGGGCCAAGGTGCTGGGTAATATCGTGGTCGGCGACTACGCCAAGATCGCGTCCGGATCGGTGGTCCTGAAGCCTGTTCCGGCGGGCTGCACGGTGGCCGGGGTGCCTGCAAGGCTGGTCAACTGCCCGACCGATGCCGCCCCGGCGCGAACCATGGATCATACCCTGGCCGACGTCGTTTATGACTTCGTGATCTGAAGGCCGGGGTTTCCTTACGGGAGCCGCTTCTCTAGGGTCCGACGCTCAGTTCCAGACCCCCGAGGCCCGCCATGAACGACGCTGACATGAAGCGTATCGAGACCCACCTGAAGCGCACCTTCAATACGGGCGGGATCATCGTGAAGGCTCGCGCCAAGGTGAACGACTCGGCCGAGGTCTATGTCGGGGACGAGTTCATCGGCGTCGTCTTCGAGGACGAGGACGAGGACGGCAGCTTCATGTTCGAGATGGCGATCCTGGCCGAGGACCTGCCGGCCGCCTGATCGGTCCGCCATTCGCCAGACATGGAAACGCCGGGCGGTCTGCACCACCCGGCGTTTCGCATTTCGGTATGGATCAGCGCTTGCCGAAGATCACGTCGGCCAGCGTGTCGAAGAAGCCCTTCTTCGGCTCCGGGGCCTTGGGCGCGGGCGGCGTCACCGGCGCGGCGGCGGTCGGGGCCGGCGTCACGGCAGGCTTGTTTGCGGGGGCCGATGCCGGTGCCACGGCGGGCTTGGCTGCGGTCGTTGCGGCCGGCTTGGCGGCGGGCGTCGGCGCAGCGGCCTTTGGAGCCGAGGTCTTCGGCGCGGCCTTGGCGGCGGGGGTCTTTGCGGCCGACTTCGGTGCGGCCTTGGCGGCGGCCTTCGGGGCCGGAGCCTTGGGAGCCGGGGCCGAGGTCTTCGCGGCCTTGGGCGCCGCAGCCTTGGCGGCCGGCTTGGTGGCGGGAGCCTTGGCAGCGGGTGTCTTTGCCGGTGCCTTGGGCGCCGGGGCCTTGGCGGCGGCGGTCTTCACCGCAGGGGCCTTGGCCGGCTTCGCGGCAGTCGTCTTGACCGGCGCGGTTGCCTTGGCGGCGGTAGCGGTTTTCGCGGCGCTCGACTTCGGTGCCGGTTTAGGCTTGGAAGCGGCGGACGCCTTGGGCGACGCAGTAGACGGTGACTTGGCCATGTATTCCCCGACCCCTCGGTTGGAACGAACGCGACCGGTGCGGGAGAGCACGGCCGCGAACTCAATAGTATCGATTCGCAATGATACCGGTGTTTGAATAAATGTCCCATAACCCCGTGCAGATTATCGCTCGTGGCGCTCGCGCCGCCGCCGAGGCCGCGGCCGCGGACATCGATTCCGACGTCCTGCTGGAAGGCGCGACCTATTCCATCCTGGAGGAGGACGAGGACCGGGACGTCTGGCGCATCGACGCCTTCCCGACGTCCGATGAGGAAGTCGAGGCCCTGACCGCGCGCCTGGCCGGGCATCCGGGCGTGACGGTCAAGGTGGAGCCCCTGGCCGATGCGGACTGGCTGGCCATGTCCCTGTCGGGCCTGCCGCCGGTGCGGGCGGGGCGGTTCTTCGTCTATGGCGCACACGATCAGGGCCGGGTGCCGCCCAATGCCGTGAACCTGAAGATCGACGCGGGCGCGGCCTTCGGCACCGGGCACCACGGGACGACCGTCGGGTGTCTGGTCGCCTATGACGCACTGCTGAAGCGCGAGCGGTTCGAGAAGGTGCTGGACGTCGGGTGCGGCACGGGCGTGCTGGCGATCGCGGCGGCACGCACGGGGGCGGCCCTGGCGGTCGGCACCGACATCGACGCGCCCTCGGTGCGGATCGCCAACGAGAATGCGAAGCTGAACCAGGCGCACGCCCGGTTCGTCCATGCCTCCGGTCTGAACGACATCAGGGTTCGGGCGGGCGCACCCTATGACCTGGTGTTCGCCAACATCCTGGCCCCGCCGCTGGTCGCCCTGTCGCAGGACATCAGGATGAGCCTGCGCATCGGCGGCGTGACGATCCTGTCAGGCCTGTTGCGGACGCAGGAGCGGCGCGTGTCGGCGGCCTATCTGTCGCGCGGTTTCCGGCTGGAGCGCCGCATCCACCGCGACGCCTGGAGCGCCCTGGTGTTGAGGCGGATGGGCTGACGGCGTATCGACAGGTCATGCGCCAGACCTTCGACGAAACCACCGATCCGTCCTTCGGGGCGAAACACCTTCCGCTCGTGCGGGCCGCGATGGCCCGGCAGGGGCTGGACGGCTTTCTGGTCCCGCACGAGGACGAGCATCAGAACGAATACCTGCCGGCCGCCAACGACCGGCTGGCCTGGCTGACCGGGTTCACGGGATCGGCGGGCGCGGGCGTGGTGATGAAGGACCGGGCGGCGGTGTTCGCCGATGGTCGGTATACGGTGCAGGTCCGGGCCCAGGTCGATGCCGGGCAGTTCGAGATTCTCGACCTCGTCGAGGGGGGCGTCCCGGCCTATCTGGAGCGCGCGCCCGGCGGGGCGGTGATCGGCTATGATCCCCGTCTGCATAGCCCCGATGCTCTCGCCCGTCTCAGGCGCGCCACGGCCAGGGCGGGGGCGACGCTGAAGCCGGTGGATCAGAACCCCGTGGACGAGGCCTGGGCCGAAGCCCGGCCGGCCCAGCCCGCGGCACCCGTGGTCCCCCACGAGGACCGGTATTCGGGGGAAGGCAGTGCCTCGAAGCGCGCCCGCATCGGCGCGGCGATCGCGGCCGCAGGTGCCGAGGCCTGCGTCCTGACGGCGCCGGCGTCGATCGCCTGGCTGTTCAATGTGCGCGGCGGGGATGTGATCCGGTCACCCCTGCCTCTGGCCCAGGCCATCGTCGCGGCCAATGGGACGGCGATGCTGTTCCTCGATCCCGCCAAGGTGACGAATGAACTGCCCGGCTGGCTGGGCGACGACGTGACCCTGATGAACCCCGGCGAACTGGCGCAGGCGCTCGAAGGCATGAAGGGCGTGCGGGTCCTGATCGATCCGGCCCAGTCGTCGGCCTGGTATTTCGACCGGCTGGCCCTGGTCGGGGCGACGGTGGTCAAGGGCATGGACCCCTGCGCCCTGCCGCGCGCGGCCAAGAACCCGGTCGAGATCGAAGGCAGCCGCCAGGCCCATATCCGCGACGGCGCGGCTCTCGCCCGGTTTCTGCACTGGGTCGATACGGTCGCCCAGGTCGAACTGCCGGACGAGCGCGGCGTGGTCGAGGCGCTGGAGCGGTTCCGCGAGGAGACCGGGGCGCTGAAGGACCTGAGCTTCGACACCATCGCAGGCGTCGGCCCGAACGCCGCCTTGCCCCACTACAAGCCCGTGACGCGGACGATCCGCAAGATGGAGCCGGGGTCGCTGCTGCTGGTCGACGGCGGCGGACAGTATCTGGACGGGACGACCGACGTGACCCGGACCGTGGCCATCGGCGAGCCCTCGGCCGATCAGCGGCGCATGTTCACCCTGGTGCTCAGGGCGCATATCGCCATGGCCGTGATCCGCTTCCCGGCGGGCACCAGCGGCCATCAGCTCGACGCCCTGGCCCGCGCGCCGATGTGGATGGCGGGGCTGGATTACGACCACGGCACCGGTCACGGCGTCGGCAGCTATCTGGGGGTCCACGAGGGGCCGCAGCGGATCGCCAAGGCGGTGAACAGCCAGCCGCTGCTGACCGGCATGATCCTGTCGAACGAACCGGGCTACTACCGCGAAGGGCACTGGGGCATCCGCATCGAGACGCTTCAGGTGGTCACACCGCCCGAGCCGATCCCCGGGGGCGAGCGGCCGATGCACGGGTTCGAACAACTGACCTTCGCGCCGCTGGACCGGCGGCTGATCGACGTCGATCTGCTGACGGCCGGGGAACGGGCCTATGTCGACGCCTATCATGCCGAGACCCTGGCCAGGGTCGGTCCGCTGCTGGACGGCGAGGTCCGGGGGTGGCTGGAGCGCCAGTGCGCGCCGCTTTGAGGGCTGTCGGACGCATGGTAGAAGAGGGTCCACCATGCTGAACATCAAGAACCCCGGGACACACAGTCTGGCCGGGGAGCGGGCGACGCGGCGCGGCGAAAACCTGACCACGGCGGACGATATCATGGCGCTGGTGCAGTCGATCCAACCGCATCTGACCCCTCTGGAGCCCGGCGAAGACCCGACGGCGTTTCTCTTTGACCCGGAAACGGGGCTCCCCGGTTGATCGTCGACAGTTCGGCGCCGGTCGCGGTCATCTTCGGCGAACCCCTGCTGTTCAAGGGAGATGACTTCTCCCGGACCGATATCGTCTCCGCGCTTTGACCTTGCATCCGGCGCGGCCGACCCCGATCTCAGGCTTTCAGAAAATGGAGACCGCCCCATGAAGACCCGTCGTCTCGGACCGAATGGTCCCGAAGTCTCTGCCGTGGGCCTCGGCTGTATGGGGATGAGCGCCTTCTATGGTGCGCCCTCCGACGAGGCGACGGCGCAGGGAGTGCTGGCCCGGGCGCTGGAGCTGGGCGTCACCCTGTTCGACACGGCCGAGATGTATGGCCCCTATACCAACGAGGAACTGCTGGGTCGGGCCTTCGCCGGCAAGCGGGACAAGGTGTTCCTCGCGACCAAATTCGGCATCGGCTACAATGCCGAACGGACCGCCCTGAAGGTGGATGGCAGCCCGGCCAATGTGCGCCGCGCCATCGAGGGCAGCCTGAAGCGGCTGAACACTGACCACGTCGATCTCTACTATCTGCACCGCGTCGATCCCGACACGCCGATCGAGGACACGGTCGGGGCGATGGCCGAGCTGGTCACCGAGGGCAAGGTGCGGTTCCTGGGCCTGTCGGAGGCCGCGCCCGAGACGCTGAGGAAGGCGCACGCGACCCATCCGATCACGGCCCTGCAGACCGAATATTCCCTGTGGTCGCGCGAGCCCGAGGACGCGATCCTGAAGACCTGCGAGGAACTGGGGATCGGCTTCGTGCCCTACAGTCCGCTGGGGCGCGGCTTCCTGTCGGGCGACATCAAGTCGATCGACGATCTGGAGGAGGGCGACTTCCGCCGGACCAACCCGCGCTTCATGGGCGAGAATTTCCAGAAGAACATCGACCTGGTGAATGCGGTGACGCAGATCGCCACCGACAAGGGTGTGACGGCCGCGCAGCTGGCCCTGGCCTGGGTGCTGGCGCAGGGCGAGCATCTGGTGCCGATCCCGGGCACGCGACGCGTGAAGACGCTCGAGGACAATATCGCCTCCGCCAACGTCGTGCTGACACCCGGGGATCTGGCCCGCATCGAGGCGGTCTTCCCCCGGGATGCGGCCATTGGCGACCGTTATGCGCCGGCGGGACGGGCGGCGCTGAATCGCTAGCCGATCAAGGCCAGCCATTCGTCCTCGGTCAGGACGGTCACGCCGTGCTTCTGCGCCTCGGCCAGCTTCGAGCCCGCACCGGGCCCGGCGACGAGGTAGTCGGTCTTTTTCGACACGGAGCCTGAGACCTTGGCCCCGAGGCTCTCGGCCCGCGCCTTGGCCTCGTCACGGGTGAAGCGTTCGAGCGCGCCGGTGAAGACGACGATCTTGCCGGTGACGGCGGTGTCGGATTTGGGGCGTTCGGCGTCCTGGACGGAGGACAGCTCGGCCAGCAGGGCCGCGACGACCGCCTGGTTGTGTGGCTCGTGGAAGAAGTCGGCGACCGCGCGGGCGGCGACGGGGCCGACGCCTGCGATGCCGGCGATCTCGCCCAGCGTCACCGACGGCCCCTCCTCGCGCGCGACGCGGGCCAGGGCGACGATATCGGACCAGTCGCCGGCCAGCGGGACGAGGGCGCGGCGGGCGGGCGCGGCGATGCCGGGGAAGGCCAGGGCCAGCTTCTGCTCGATCGGGGCCTCGGGCCAGGGATCGACGGGCGACAGCGCGGCGTTCGCCATGACCGACAGGGTGCGGGCGGAGATGCCATGTCCCTCGGCCAGCTGGCTCCACCCGGGCGAGGGGATGCCCGATGCCGCCTCCATCGCCGCGGCATGGAAGCCCGCCCAGTCCCCGAAGTGGCGCGCCAGCAGCAGGGAGGTCTGGTCGCCGATGTCGCGGATGCCCAGGGCGAAGATCAGCCGCTCCAGGGCGATGACGCGACGGGCGTCAATGCCCGCGATCAGATTCCTGACGCTGGTCTCGCCATACCCGTCCTCGGCGCGCAGACGCTCCAGCTTTTCCGCGTCGCGGGCGAGGCGGAAGATGTCGGCGGGCTCCCTGATCCAGCCGCGCTCGTGAAAGGCGATCAGCTGCTTTTCCCCCAGACCCTCGATGTCGAAGGCGCGGCGGGAGACGAAATGCTTCAGGCGTTCGATCAGCTGGGCGCTGCAGATCAGGCCGCCGGTGCAGCGGCGGCGCACGTCGTCGCCCTCGCGCACCGCCTCCGAGCCACACACCGGGCAGTGGGAGGGGAAGACATAGGGGAGGGCGTCGTCGGGGCGTCTGTCGAGCACGACCGAGACGATCTGGGGGATGACGTCCCCGGCGCGTTGCAGGACGACGGTGTCGCCGATCCGCACGTCCTTGCGCGCGATCTCGTCCTCGTTGTGCAGGGTGGCGTTCCTGACGACGACGCCGCCGACGGTCACGGGGGCGAGGCGGGCGACGGGGGTCAGGGAGCCGGTTCGACCGACCTGGATGTCGATGCCCTCCAGCACGGTCGTCGCCTGCTGGGCCGGGAATTTGTGGGCGATGGCCCAGCGGGGGCTGCGCGAGACGAAGCCAAGGCGGGACTGCCAGTCCAGCCGATCGACCTTGTAGACCACGCCGTCGATGTCATAGCCGAGGCCCGCGCGGTCGGCCTCCAGCCCGCGATAGACTCCGATCAGGCCGATTGCGCCTTCGACCCGGACCGAGCGCGGATTGACCGGAAAGCCCCAGCGTTCGAACGCCGTCAGCGCCTCTTCCTGCGTCTGCGCAAACGGTTCGGACGTCTCGCCCCAGGCATAGGCGAAGAAGCGCAGGGGCCGGGCGGCGGTGACCGTCGGATCGATCTGGCGCAGTGACCCGGCGGCGAAGTTGCGGGGGTTGGCATAGGTGCGGCGACCGGCGACCTCGGCCTCCGCGTTGAAGGCGGCGAAGGCGTCGTTGGGGGCATAGACCTCGCCGCGCACCTCGATGCGAGCGGGCCAGCCGCTGCCCTTCAGACGATGCGGAACGTCGGCGAGGGTCTTGAGGTTGGCGGTGATGTCCTCGCCCGCCCGGCCGTCGCCCCGCGTCGCGCCCTGGACCAGAACGCCGTCTTCATAGCGCAGGTTGGCTGAAAGGCCGTCAATCTTGGGCTCGGCGGTGAAAGCGACGTCGTCGTCGCCCGGAAGGTTCAGGAAGCGCCGGATGCGGGCGACGAAGTCGCCTACGTCGGCGTCGTCGAAGGCGTTGTCCAGCGACAGCATGGGCACGCCGTGGCGAACCTCGGCGAACCGCGTCGAGACGGGGGCCCCCACCCTGAGCGACGGCGAATCCGGGCGGACCAGGGCCGGGAACCGTGTCTCGATGGCCAGGTTGCGGGCTTTCAGCGCGTCGTAGTCGGCATCGGAGATCGTCGGGGCCGCTTCGGCATAGGCGGCGTCGTGGGCCGCCATCTCTGCGGCGAGCCGGGCCAGCTCGGCTTCGGCCTCGGCTTCGGTCAGGGAGTCGATGGGGGTCAGGGCCATGCCCCGGTTTAGCATCGCGCGCCGACCTCGCCAGCCCGGCGGGATGACAGGAAGTTAATCTGACGCGGCGGCCTGCGCCGTCTATTGCGGGCTGGCTCTTTCAGGAAACCCCATGTCCCTTTCGTTCCGTACCCTGGCCCTGACGACCGCCGTCGTCCTCCTGTCGTCGTGCGCGGCCATGACCGACGTGGAGACGCCCGCGGCCCCGAACCCGACACCGTCGGTGGCCACGTCCTACGACCAGCTGCTGGCAGACGTCCGCATCCTGTCGGCGGACGATATGGAGGGACGTGACACCGGCAGCGCGGGCGGCGAGCGGGCACGGGCCTATATCGTGTCGCGGCTCGAGGCCCTGGGGATCGCCGCGCCGCCGGTCGGTCGCCTGCAGCCCTGGACAGCCCAGGGCCGGACCCGTGCGGGGCCCAGGTCCTACAATGGCATCAATGTGCTGGGTCTGGTCGAGGGGACGCGGGTGCCGGACCGCTATATCGTCGTGACCGCCCACTACGACCACGTCGGCGTCAACGAGGGCCTGATCTACAACGGGGCCGACGACAATGCCTCGGGTGTTGCGACCCTGCTGGAGATCGCCGCGCGGCTGAAGGATGCGCCCCCTGAGCACAGCGTGATCTTCGTGGCCTTCGACGGCGAGGAGCATGGCCTGCTCGGGGCCAAACATTTCGTCGAGGCCCCGCCGGTGCCGCTGTCGTCCATCGCCATGAACCTGAATTTCGACATGACCGCGCGCGCCGAGACCGATGGCCATCTGTGGGTCACCGGCACCTATCAGAATCCGACCTTCCGCCCGATCCTCGAAGGCATCCCGGCCAATGGCACGGTGTCGCTGGCGTTCGGGAAGGACACGCCCCAGGACACGGGCAGGGACAACTGGGTCCAAGCCTCGGACCAGGGCCCGTTCTTCACGGCGGGCGTGCCCTTCCTGTATCTCGGCGTCAACTACCACCCCGACTACCATCGGCCGTCGGACGATTTCGAGCGAATCACGCCGGCGGTCTTCATCAGTTCGACCGAACTGTCGGTGTCTGCCTTCCGGGCACTGGACCGGTCGCTGGATCGTTGATCCGCAGGCGACTTTCGGACGCAAAGATAGGGCTTGCGCGTCGTCCCGGTTTGGCGTTTTCGTCGCCAAAGTGACCGGGACGTGACATGACTGTGACAACCACCAACGCCTTCGACCTTCAGCGTATCCAGCTGATCCGCAAATGGGTGCTGGGGCTGGCCTTGCTGGCCGCCGTCGCCCTGGCCTTTGTCTCGTCGTCGCCGTGGGTCGGGCAGCCGCTTTCCGAGGGCATCGAATCGGTCGGTCTGGGGGCCATCGTCATCAGCATCGTCGGCCGGGCCTGGTGCTCGCTCTATATCGGCGGGCGCAAGAAGGCCGAGATCGTTTCCACCGGTCCCTATTCGATCAGCCGCAATCCGCTTTATGTCTTCAGCTACTTCGGCGCGGTCGGCGTCGGTGCCCAGACGGGCAGTGTCACGATGGCCGTCCTGTTCGTGGTGATCGCCGTGGCGGTGTTCCACTTCACCATCCGCCAGGAAGAGGCCTGGTTGACGGCCGAGTTCGGCGATCCCTATCGCGCCTATATGGCGCGCACGCCGCGCCTCGGGCCCGATTTCGGCAAGTGGCACGACAACGTCGAGCTGACGATCCGGCCCCGGTTCTTCCTGACCACGATCCGCGACGGGCTGGCCTTTCTTCTGGCCGTGCCGATCTTCAAGGGCGTCGACTGGGCCCAGGCGCAGGGCTGGCTGCCGATCCTGATCCATCTGCCCTGACACAGGCTGGACGGCCGCCGCGCCGCGTGGTCCTGTCGACGCCGGTCCTGGAGACACCATGCGCACGTCGTTCATCTTGGCATTCACCATCGCAGGGCTCGGGCTTGCGGGCTGCGATCTGACAGCGCCATCGAAGGTGAAGGATGGCGACGGGGCGGTGGAGGTAGCCACGCCCCGCGCCGGTGCCTTCGCCCACAGCCAGACCGGCGACCTGTCCGGCTATTACAATCCGGGGGCGCAGGTCGGGCCTGACGACTTTCAGCTGATGACGGTCTTCGTGGGCCAGGAACCGGAGTTCAAGACCTGGGAGGCGGGCCAGAGAAGCACGACCTTCGCACCGGTCATGCTGGAGTTCTCGGTGCCGGGCGAGACGACCGAGCGCGTCCTGCCCGACAGCTATTCCGTCAGCGACGACCGGATCCGCATGACGGGGACCAGTCCCGGGCATGGGCGAGTCACCTTCGATGCCCGGCTGGATCAGGGGGCCCTGTCCACCGCACGCCGGAACCTGGGGGAGGGCGAGGCCTCTGCCATGACCGCCACCGTCACCATCGGTGACCGCAGCTACACCGGGATGAAGTTCGCCTGGTCCGGCGGGGACTGACGAAAAAGGCGGCCCCGGGGGGGACCGCCTTTCCGGCTGGATCTAGGGTCCGGACTCATTTGGCCCAGAGTGTGATGGCGGCGACGATGCAGAGGCCTGCGAGGTAGTTCCTGGCGGTCTTGTCGTATCGGGTGGCGATGGCGCGGAAGTCCTTGAGGCGGCAGAAGGCGCGTTCGACGGCGTTTCTGAGCCTGTAGGCTGTGGCGTCGAACGGGTGTCGGTTCACGCGATTGATCTTGTTCGGGATCACGGGTGTCGTGCCGCGTTCGATCAGCATTCGACGCAGGGCGTCGCCGTCGTAGGCCCTGTCTGCGAGCAGGTGCAGGCTGGGTCGGCTGGCGACGATCAGGTCGTGGGCGGCCACGATGTCGGAGGCCTGGCCGGGCGAGAGTTGAACGACGCGAGGCCTGCCCGTCTCGTCCACCAGCATGTGGACCTTGGTCGTCCGACCGCCGCGCGACCGGCCTATGGCGTGAGCTGAGCCCCCCCTTTTGCGCCCGCCGCCGAGCGGTGCGCCTTGACCGAGGTCGAGTCGATCATGGCCGTCACCGGCGGGTCGGCCGCCTCGCCGAGCGACGCCAGGATCCGCTGCCACAGACCTCGCTTGCTCCAGCGATTGTAACGGTTGAACACCGTCGTATAGGGCCCATAGACGTCCGGAAGAGCGCGCCAGCGACACCCCTCGCGCAGCCGATGAACGATACCCGAGATCACCCGGCGATCATCCACCCGCCGCTTGCCCGTATAGACCTTGGGGATGTGCGGCTCGATCACAGCCCACTGCGCGTCCGACAACCAGAAATGATCCGCCATGATTCAAGCCTCCTCAGAAGCTTGAATCACAACAGCCAGATCAACTCAATTGGGTACAGACCCTAGTTGACCGTCGCCTTGACGATCTTGCCCGGATCGCGGGGCGGTTCGCCCTTGGGCAGGGCGTCGACGTGGTCCATGCCCTCGATCACCTCGCCCCAGACTGTGTACTGGCCGTCCAGGAAGGTGGCGTTGTCGAAGACGATGAAGAACTGGCTGTTGGCGCTATCCGGCTGGTTCGTGCGGGCCATGGAGCAGATGCCGCGCACGTGCGGTTCGCTGGAGAATTCGGCCTTCAGGTTCGGCTTGCTGGAGCCCGAAGTGCCCGTGCCGGTCGGATCGCCGCCCTGGGCCATGAAGCCGGGGATCACGCGGTGGAAGACCACGCCGTCATAGAAGCCTTCGCTCGCCAGCTCGGTGATGCGGGTCACGTGGCCGGGGGCGAGGTCGGGGCGCAGCTTGATGACGACGTCGCCGGTTTCGAGAGTCAGGGTCAGGGTCTGGTCGGCCATCGGGCGCTCCATATTCGAATGAGCCGCGTCCATACTATCCCGCTCATCCCGGCGAAAGCCGGGATCCAGCCCTTTCGCAAGCAACAGGTGCGCGGGATTGCCGGATGTGCGAGTTCGTTCTGACCGGTCGCCCAAGGAACTGGGTCCCGGCTTTCGCCGGGATGAGCGGAGAAGATTTTTCATGAACGATGACGAGAAGCCCGCGCCGCCTCCCGAAGCGCGCCGCCGCATGGTCAAGCCGCCGACCGGCGGCACGGCCCAGGGGCGCGGCATGGGCACCCAGATCAAGACGGCCGACAAGAAGTCGATGTCCTCGATCCAGTGGATCAAGCGCCAGCTGGCCGACCCCTGGTCGGAAAAGGCCCGCGCCGAGGGCTGGCGCAGTCGGGCGGCCTTCAAGTTCAGCGAGATCGACGACCGGTTCCATCTGGTCAGGAAGGGCTCGCGCGTCATCGACCTTGGGGCCGCGCCCGGCGGCTGGGTCCAGGTGTGCGTCAATCGCGGAGCCTCGGCGGTGGTCGGGGTCGATCTGCTGCCGATCGAGCCGATCCCGGGCTCGACCCTGATCCAGGCCGATTTCACCGATCCCGGCGTGGACCAGCAGCTGATCGAGGCGCTGGGCGGCCCCCCCGACCTGGTGCTGTCGGACATGGCCCACAACACCGTCGGCCATCGCCAGACCGATCACCTGAAGATCATCGCCCTGATCGAGATCGCCTCGGATTTCGCCATCCGCACACTGCGGCCCGGCGGGTCGTTCGTGACCAAGAACTTCCAGGGCGGCGATGCCGGCCGGGTGCTGGCCGAGCTGCGCGCCGCCTTCCAGGAGGTGAAATACGTCAAGCCCGCCGCCAGCCGGAAGGGCTCGTCCGAGGTCTATCTGGTGGCGCTGAACAGGAAGTAGCGGGCGTCAGGCCGTCTGGGCCGTCGCTCGCCGGGCTTCGTGGCCGGTCCAGATGCGGTCGTGGATGGCGAAGAACACCATCTGCACCAGGGGCTCGATGACCCCGACGGTCAGGGCGACGCGGATGTCCTGCGTGATCGCGAAGGCCACCGATACCGCCACCACGAAATGCATGATGCCGTAGGTCACGGTCTTGACCGCGATCTTCTTCAGCGAAGGCAGGGCATGGCTGTGGCCGTGGTGCCCGTGGGCGCGCGCCTGCTCATCGGCGTTCATCAGGTCCAGACGGGCGGTGAAGGCCTCGGCCGTCTCTTCCATGCCGCTGCGGCGACGACGGTGTTCGATCCGGTGCCAGATCCGGTCGTGGACGGAATAGGCGATGGTCTGGAAGAAGGGTTCGACCAGGCCGATGGCCAAGGCCATGCGCCAGTCGCGGGTAATGGCAAACGCCACCAGCATGGCCACGAGCAGATGCATCAGGCCGTAGCTGGCGATCTTCAGCGCAAGGCTGCGAACGGATCTGGCGAGTGCGGCGACCATGGACCTAGAATGTTAGCACAGGCTGAAAGATTCAAGTCCTGCTGAAAAGACTGGCTCGCATCGCGGGGTCCGGACGCGTCGTGGTTGACTTCGCGCCTGCGAAAGAGGATAGGCGGCCCGCAAAACGGAGACTCCCATGGAGATTCGCGAAGGGCTCACCTTCGACGATGTTTTGCTCGAACCCGGCCCGTCCGAGGTGATGCCTGCAGAGGCGGACGTCTCGACCCGGCTGACGCGCGACATCCGACTGAACATCCCGCTGACCTCGTCCGCCATGGACACGGTGACCGAAAGCCGGCTGGCCATCGCCATGGCCCAGGCCGGGGGGCTGGGCATCCTTCACCGCAATATGTCCGTGCAGGAACAGGCCGATCAGGTCCGCACCGTGAAGCGGTTCGAAAGCGGCATGGTCATCAATCCGGTGACGATCCGCCCGGAGACCACCCTGGGCGAGGTTCGCCAGATCGTCGCCAACCGCAAGATCTCCGGCTTTCCCGTGGTGGACGCGGGCGGCAGGCTGGTCGGCATCCTGACCAACCGCGACATGCGGTTCGACACCGATCCGAACCGCCGGGCCGCCGAGCTGATGACCACGGGCGACCTGGTCACTGTGCGCGAAGGGGCCGGACGCGAGGAAGCCCGCGAGCTGCTCCGTACACGGAAGATCGAACGGGTCATCGTGGTGGACGAGGACTATCGCGCCACCGGCCTGATCACGATGAAGGACATCGAGAAGGCCCAGGCCCATCCCCATGCGGCCAAGGACGAACAGGGCCGGTTGCTGGTCGGGGCGGCCTCGACCGTCGGGGACGCGGGCTTCGAGCGCGCCATGGCGCTGGCGGACGCGGGCTGTGACGTGGTCGTGATCGACACCGCCCACGGTCACTCGGCCCAGGTCTCCCGGGTCGTCGAACGGATCAAGCGCGAGAACAACCGGCTGCAGATCATCGCCGGCAACATCGCCACCTATGACGCGGCGCGGGCGCTGATCGACGCCGGCGCGGATGCGGTGAAGGTCGGGATCGGACCGGGCAGCATCTGCACCACCCGGATCGTGGCCGGGGTGGGCGTGCCCCAGCTGACGGCCATCATGGACGCGGTGCGGGCGGCGCGGGATTCGGGCGCACCGGTCATCGCCGACGGCGGGATCAAGTATTCGGGCGACCTGGCCAAGGCCATCGCGGCGGGGGCCTCCGTCGCCATGATGGGCTCGATGTTCGCCGGGACCGACGAGAGCCCCGGCGAGGTGTTCCTGTACCAGGGCCGGTCCTACAAGAGCTATCGGGGCATGGGCTCGGTGGGGGCCATGGGGGCCGGTTCGGCCGACCGCTATTTCCAGAAGGAGGTCGAGGACACCCAGAAGCTGGTGCCCGAGGGCATCGAGGGCCAGACCCCCTACAAGGGACCGATCGCCCCGGTGCTGCACCAGATGGTCGGGGGTCTGCGCGCCGCCATGGGCTATGTCGGCGCCCCCACCATCGCCGAGTTTCAGGACCGCGCGCGGTTCGTGCGGATCACCGGAGCGGGCCTGCGTGAAAGCCATGTCCACGACGTGATGATCACGCGCGAGGCACCGAACTACAGGCAGGGGTGAGGACGATGGGCGACGCCTGGGTGCTGGTGACGACACCGGAGCTGACCATGCTGGCGGCGACGCTGGTGCTGGCCTTCGTATTGATCTTCCTGCCCGCCGCCGGGCGGACCATGGCCATTGGCCTCCTCTGGAACGCCGGTCCGCGCGACGGTGTGCCGACCC
The DNA here is from genome assembly GCF_017795885.1 of Brevundimonas sp. AJA228-03. NCBI lineage: Bacteria > Pseudomonadati > Pseudomonadota > Alphaproteobacteria > Caulobacterales > Caulobacteraceae > Brevundimonas > Brevundimonas sp. AJA228-03. The sequence goes on from NZ_CP059297.1 coordinate 1,442,368, forward strand.
GGCCGGGCCTCATCACCCGGCGGCTGGAGCGGGCGCAGGCCAATATGTGGGAGACCCTGCCGCTGTTCATCGGCGCGGTTCTGATCGCCCATGTGACGGGCGAGGACGGCCCGCTGACCTTCTGGGGGACCCAGGCCTTCTTCTGGGCGCGACTGGTCTATATTCCGATCTACGCCTTCGGGGTGCCGTTCGTGCGGTCCCTCGTCTGGCTGATCGCGATGGGCGGCCTGGTGGCCATCTTCGTCGCCCTTTTCACCTGAACAGCCTGAACTGAACGCCCTGATTTGACCCCCGCCGCCCGTCTCGCCTCCGCCGCCGCCATCATCGACCGCATCAGTGCGGGCAAGGCCCCGGCCGAGGCCGTCCTGAAGACCTGGGGGACCGAGAACCGCTACGCCGGGTCCAGGGACCGCCGGGCCATCGCCGATCAGGTCTACAAGGTGCTGCGCGCGCGTGGCCGTCTGGTCTGGGCCATGGGCGGGCGCGAGGACGGGCGTGCGCTGGTCATCGGGGCGCTGAGCCTGATCGACGGCCTGTCGGTCGAGGCGATCGAGGCGCTGCACTCGGGCGACGGCTATGGCCCCAGGCCGCTGTCGAAGCAGGAACGGTCGCGGATCAGCATGACGGCCGACGAGGTGCCGGGCTGGGTCGCGGCGGGCCTGCCCGAGTTCGTGGTCGAGGATTTCAGGAACACCTTTGGCGACCGCTGGGCCGAGGAGGCCGCCGGTCTGATGGTGCCGCGCGCCCCGATCGACCTGCGGGTCAACGGGGCCAGGGCGACGGTCGACGAGGTCATGGCCGAGCTGCGCGCGGCGGGCCTTTCGCCGGAGCGGACGCCCTGGTCGGCCTGGGGCCTGCGTCTGTCGGCCGAGCCGCCGCCGAACGTCCAGGCACTGGAGGCTTTCAAGGCCGGGCGGATCGAGATCCAGGACGAGGGCAGCCAGATCGTCTGCTGGCTGGCCGGGGTCGAGCCGGGCATGACCGTGGTGGACTATTGCGCCGGGGGCGGGGGCAAGACCCTGGGGCTGGCGATGCAGGGGCTGGCGGACGGCGCCTCGCGCGTCGAGGCCGCGCCGCCTGAGCCGGAGCGCATCTGGACCCCGACCGGCTGGGTCGATGCACCGAAATCGAAGCCGAAAGCGGCAACGGTCACTCAGGCCGAAGGTCGGCTGATCGCCTGCGACGTGGTGCAGAAGCGGCTGGACAACATCCGCCCCCGGCTGGCCCGCGCGGGCGTCGAGGCCGAGCTGATCCACCTGGGGCCGAACGGCGGCGGGGTCGAGGACATCGTCGGCATCGCCGATGTCGTCTTCGTCGATGCACCCTGTACCGGGTCCGGCACCTGGCGGCGGCGGCCGGAGGACGCCTGGCGGCTGAAGCCGGAAGACGTCGACCGGATGCATTCCCTGCAGATGGCGATCCTGGCGCGGGCCGCGAAACTGGTGAAGCCGGGCGGGCGGCTGGTCTATGTCACCTGTTCGATGCTGCGGGTCGAGAACGAGGCCACGGTGGACCATTTCGAGGAGGACCACCCCGGGTTTGCGCCGATGCCAATCCTCCCCCCTCGGGGGAGGGGGGCCGCGGAGCGGGGGAGGGGGTCGGCCCCAGACACCGGGTCCGAAGCTGGCCCCCTCCGTCACGACGCGAAGCCGCGTCGCGCCACCTCCCCCGTTGGGGGAGGAATAACCGACGCCGGCTGGGACAAGCTGGCCGGACTGGCCCAGGGTCATCGCCTGCGGATGTCGCCGGCGACGACGGACACGGACGGCTTCTTCGTCGCCCTGTACGAGCGGCGGGCGTGAGCGCGGCTTACGACCTGACGCCCTTCGGCCCGCTGACGGCGCTGTGCGTGATGGCGGCGGAGGCGGAGTACGGACCGGCGCTGCGGGCGCGGATCAGGCCCCTGATTACCGGCGTCGGCCCGGTCGAGGCGGCCGTCCAGACCACGGCCGCCCTGGCCGAATTGGCGCATCAGGGCCGGCTGCCCGACGTCATCATCTGCCTGGGCTCTGCCGGGTCCCAGACCTTGGAGCACGGCCGCATCTATTGGGTGGACGAGGTCGGCTATCGCGACATGGACGCCTCGGTGCTGGGGTTCCCGCCCGGCGTGACGCCGTTCCTCGACCAGCCGGCTGTCCTGACCCTGGCCAGCGGCCCGGCGGGCCAGCCCTATGCGCGTCTGGCGACCGGAGCATCGGTGGTCTCGGGCGAGGCCTATGACGCCATCGACGCCGACATGGTGGACATGGAAACCTATGCCGTCGTCCGCGCCGCCGCCCGGTTCGACGTGCCGGTGCTGGGTCTGCGCGGCATCAGCGACGGCAAGGCAGACCTGACCGGCCTGTCCGACTGGACCGACACCCTGCATGTGATCGACGAGGGTCTGGCCGGGGCGCTGGACCTGCTGAAAGCCGAATTCGAACGTCTGACCGCGCCATTGCCTGAGGAGACCGCATGACTGATCACCAGAAGGTTCTCATCGTCGATTTCGGCAGCCAGGTGACGCAGCTGATCGCGCGCCGCCTGCGCGAGGCCAGCGTCTATTGCGAGATCCATTCCTATGCGAAGGCGGAGGCGGCGCTGGCCGCGCTGAAGCCGGCGGCGATCATCCTGTCGGGCGGGCCCGAGAGCGTGCACGAGGAAGGCAGCCCCCGCGCGCCCCAGGCCGTGTTCGAGGCCGGCGTGCCGGTGCTGGGCATCTGTTATGGCGAGATGACCCTGTGCGAACAGCTGGGCGGCAAGGTCGAGGGCGGCCACACCCGCGAGTTCGGCCGCGCGGAGATCACGGTCCAGAAGGCCTCGCCCCTGCTGGTCGGCCTGGCCCCGGTCGGCGAGGACGAGACCGTCTGGATGAGCCACGGCGACAAGATCGTGGCGATCCCGGAGGGCTTCGACGTCGTCGCCACCTCGGCCGGGTCGCCCTATGCCGTCATCGCCGACGAGACCCGCCGCTTCTACGGCGTGCAGTTCCATCCGGAGGTCATGCACACGCCGCGCGGTGCCACCATGCTGAAGAACTTCACCCACGGCATCGCCGGGCTGAAGGGCGACTGGACCATGGCCGCCTATCGGGACGAGAAGATCGCCCAGATCCGCGAACAGGTCGGCTCGGCCAGGGTCATCTGCGGCCTGTCCGGCGGCGTCGACTCGTCCGTGGCCGCCGTGCTGATCCATGAGGCCATCGGCGACCAGCTGACCTGCGTGTTCGTGGACACCGGCCTGCTGCGCAAGGACGAGGCGACCCAGGTCACGACCCTGTTCAGGGAGCACTACAACATCCCGCTGATCCACGTTGATACGTCAGCTGATTTCCTCGATGCGCTGGCGGGTCAGTCGGATCCCGAGACCAAGCGCAAGATCATCGGCCGCGTCTTCATCGAGGTGTTCGACCGCGAGGCCGGCAAGATCGAGGGGGCCGAATTTCTGGCGCAAGGCACCCTGTATCCCGATGTGATCGAGAGCGTGTCCTCCTCCAGCGGCAAGGCGCACGTCATCAAGAGCCACCACAATGTCGGTGGCCTGCCCGACTATATGAAGCTGAAACTGGTCGAGCCCCTGCGCGAGCTGTTCAAGGACGAGGTCCGGGCGCTGGGCCGCGAACTGGGCCTGACCGACGCCTTCGTGGGCCGTCACCCGTTCCCCGGACCGGGCCTGGCCATCCGCATCCCCGGCGAGATCACGCCCGAGGCCGTCGAGACCCTGCAGCAGGCCGACGCCATCTATCTGGACGAGATCCGCAAGGCCGGCCTGTACGACAGGATCTGGCAGGCCTTCGCCGTCCTGCTGCCGGTCCGGACGGTCGGGGTGATGGGCGATGCGCGGACCTATGAAAAGGTGCTGGCCCTGCGTGCCGTGACCTCGACCGACGGCATGACGGCGGACTTCTTCGAGTTTCCGTGGGACGTCCTGGGCAAGTGCGCGACCCGCATCGTCAACGAGGTGCGCGGCGTCAACCGCGTCGTCTATGATGTGACGTCCAAGCCGCCCGGCACGATCGAGTGGGAATGATTCAGAGCCTTCCGAATCTTTCGAGCGCGCTTCCGAAAATCGCTCTAAAACACTGACTTATAAGAAAAATGATTTCGCAGCCTCTCGGCACCATTCGAGAAGCTGCTTTCGTCTGCGTCGGTCTCTCTGACGGTCCCGCAGCCATTGCCCACCCTGACTCCGCTCCATACCGTCAGAGGGCCGAGAGCGTCCCGACGGTCTTTTTTCGAAGCAAGCTTCTGACTTGTCTGAAGAAAATGTTCTCGAAAGACCTCGAAAGCGCCTGACGGTCTTTTGGAGTCAAAACGGCATGCTTACCGACGCCGCATTGCGAAATATTCGCCCAAAATCAAAATCTTACAAAATGACCGACAGGGACGGTCTGTACCTGCTGATCTCGCCCAAGGGCGGCATCGCGTTCAAGTACGATTATCGGTTCAACGGGCGGCGGGAGTCCGTGACCTTGGGCTCCTACGGTCCGGCGGGATTGTCGCTGGCCAAGGCCCGCGAGAAGGTCCTCGACGCCAAGCGGATGATCGCTGACGGCGTCTCGCCCGCCCTGGAGAAGCAGCGGGCCAAACGACGCCTTCAGCAGGCCCGGAGCTTTGAGCATGTCGCCCAACGCTGGATGGACCATGCGCCCATGGCGGACAGCACCCGCAACATGCGGCGGTCCATCTTCAACCGGGAAATCCTGCCGCAATGGCGCAACCGGCTGCTGAACGAGGTCACGCCCAACGACCTTCGCGCCCACTGCAAGACGATCGTCGACCGCGGCGCGCCGGCGACCGCCGTCCATGTCCGCGATATCATCAAACAGATCTACGCCTACGCCATCCTGCACGGTGAGAAGATCGACAATCCCGCCGACGGGGTGGGGCCGGCCTCCATCTCCACCTTCCGGCCCCGGGACCGGTCGCTGTCGCCGACCGAGATCCGGATCGCGCTGAACCTGCTGGGGGAGGTGGCGACCCTGCCGACGATCCGCCTCGGCCTGAAGTTCATCCTCCTGAGCATGGTCCGCAAGAGCGAACTCCAGGACGGCGTCTGGGATGAGGTCGATTTCGCCAACGCGGTCTGGTCGATCCCGAAGGAGCGGATGAAGCGGTCCCGGCCGCACAACGTCTACCTCTCGACCCAGATGCTCGACATCCTGATCGCGCTGAAGACCTGCGCCGGGAACTCCCGCTACATCCTGCCATCCCGCTATGACGCCGACGCGCCGATGTCGCGGGCGACGTTCAACCGGGTGACCACGGCGATCGCCGAACGGGCCCGGGAGCGGGACCTGCCGCTGGAGCCGTTCACGGTTCACGACCTGCGGCGAACCGCTTCGACGCTCCTGCACGAGATGGGCTTCAACTCGGACTGGATCGAGAAATGCCTCGCCCACGAGGAGCGGTCGTCGCGTGGCGTCTACAACAAGGCCGAGTTCGAGGCCCAGCGCCGCCACATGGCCCAGGAGTGGTCGAACGCCGTGGACGCCTGGGAGGCGGGGCGGGCGTTCACGCCGGTTCTGGCTATCCCGGAGACGGCCGGTCCGCGCTTCGATCCCCGGCTCTGACCGGTCGGGTGATCCGCTTTCGGACATCGGGCGGCGGCGCCCGACGGATCGGCTTGGCCCGGCGGAGCGTCAGCCAGGCCTCGACCTCGGCCAGGTCCCAGACGACGCACCGCGGTGTCAGCAGGAACCGCCGAGGAAACTGGCCGCGCTGCTCCATCTCCCAGATGGTGCTGTCGGCCAGCGGCACCATCTGGCGCAACTGGGGTTTCTTGATCGTGCGCCTTAGCGGCGGGTCGGCCTGGGCCATGTCGAACTCCCGTGTCTGCCCCGGGGAGAATCGAACCCGAAAGCAGGCGACAGGTGAAGCCGCAGGCCTACGCCCGGTCGTCTACGGTCGGGACCGACCCTCTTGTGCGTTCAGGCCGCCTTCGGCCCACAACACGAGCGTGCGCGGGTCTGGGTGAGGTCTTCCAGGATAACGCAGTCCGGGCCGGGGCCGCCGACACAGGCGGCGTCGCAATCGTTCACGAGCTTGGCCAGATCGGCTTCCAGCGCCTTCAGTTCGGAGAGCTTGGTCTGGACGTCCTCCAGGTTCCGTCGCGCCAGATCGCGGGCGTCGAGGCAGGAGCGGTCGCCGTTCTCCAGCAGATCGACAAGGCTGCGCACCTGATCGATGGGAAAGCCCAACTCGCGGCAGCGACGGATGAAAGTCAACCGCTTGAGGTCAGCGTCGCCATAGGTGCGGTGGCCGCCGTCGCGACGCTCGGCCCGGCGGACCAGACCGATCTCTTCGTAATAGCGAATCGTCGGCGGGTTGGTCCCGCTGCGCCTGGCGAGAGCTCCGATCGAGAGAGCACGGTCCATGTCGTCATCCGAAAATAGGGCTTGAAGCTAAAGTTACTTGAAGTCCTACAAGGCGTCCAACGGGAACGACCTCGCGGCCCGCGCAGGAGACTGAGAATGCTGACGAAGGACGTTCCGATCGCCTGCACCCTCGGCGCCGGCGACTATCAGGCCCGGATGCGGTGGATCGCCGATCTCAACCGGCGCAGCCTTCAGAGCCATCGCCGGGACGATCTGACGCTGTCCATCGACTATGAGGCCGGCGCGATCGCCGATGTCGAAGACCTCGTCCGCCAGGAAACCGCCTGCTGCGCCTTTCTGACCTTCGAAATCGAGCATCGGCCCGGGTCGGTCCGTCTCGTCGTCACCGCGCCGGAAGACGCACGTCTCGCCGCCGACACCCTGTTCGAAGATTTTATCGCCTCGGGTCCGTCGACCCCGGCCCAAACCTGTGGATGCTGCTGACCATGACCTTCCTGAACCCCGGCGCGCCGTTGAACGCCGAGCCCGCCAAGGGCGACCCGAACCAGAAGGCGGTCGGCGTCGGCTCCATCGTCGCGACCTCGGGGGCGGTGCTCGGCTGCGCCGCCTGCTGCGTCGTGCCGCTGGCCTTCCCGGTGCTGGCCCTGGGCGCGTCCGGCGCCGTCCTGGCCTGGTTCGCGGGCGCTCATATGTGGATCACGGGTGTCGCCTTCATGATCGTTCTGGCTGCTTGGGGCTGGTTGGCGTGGCGGACTTTCCGCCGCGGTCATCCCTTGGCGGGCTCGACCGTGATCATGATGACGCTTTCAACTCTCATGCTCGCCCTGGCCCTCGTCTGGTCCCGGATCGAACCCGCTCTGATGGCGATGCTGCGATGACCCTCGACCCGACGCCCAGGAAGAAGATGAGACCGCTCTGGGTCGTTCTCGGCCTGGCGGGCGCGTGCGCGGTCTGCTGCGCCGTGCCGATCGCGGCGCTGGTGATGGGCGGGGCCACCCTGGCCGCTGCGGGCGTGGCGCTGAGCCAGAACTGGGACGCGATCGCCTGCGGGGCGCTCATGCTGATCGTTCTGGGCGCCGCCCTGGCGTTGATGCGGCCGAAGCGCCCGGCGGCGTCCTGCAGCGTGGACGGCGCTTGCGGCTGCAAGGGAAAGGCCTGAGACGTTCGGCTGTCGGCGACCCCAGTCGCAACGCCGCAGGGCCGGGATCTTGAATGAACACGTCTGATCTTCGCAACGCGCTGGAGGCGAGGCAGGTCTGGATCTACTTCGCCGCCGTGCTCGTCGCGGCCGTCGTCGGCCTCTTGATCCCGGGCACGGCGGTGCTGGAAGGGGCGATCAATCCGGCGCTGGCCCTGATGCTGTTCGTCACCTTCCTGCAAGTGCCGGTCGCGGCGCTCGGTCGCGCGCTTGGGGAACTGCGGTTCATGGGCGCCTTGCTGGCGGTGAACTTCATCGCCGTGCCCCTGCTGGTCCTGGGCCTGGTCCAATTCCTCCCGGCGGATCCCCTGATCCGGCTCGGCGTGCTCATGGTGCTGCTCTGCCCTTGCATCGACTATGTCGTGACCTTCGCCCACCTGGGAAAGGCGGACGCCCGGTTGCTGCTCGCTTCGACGCCGGTCCTGCTGATCGCGCAGATGGCGCTGTTGCCGATCTATCTCCGCCTGTTCCTCGGCTCCGAGGCGGCGGCCTATGTTCAGCCGGGCCCGTTCATCCACGCCTTCGTCTGGCTGATCGCCGTCCCGTTCGTTCTGGCGGCCCTGGTCCAGGCCTGGGCCGCGCGTAGCGCGACCGGCGAACGGGTCTCGTCTTGGCTGGGTTTGGCGCCGGCGCCCGCGACGGCCCTGGTGCTGTTCATTGTCGTCGCTGCGGTCTTGCCGCAGCTTGGCGAGACCCTGGATCGGACGTTGAGCGTCATTCCGATCTATGCGGCGTTCGCCGTGCTGGCTCCGATGATCGGCTGGGTGGGGTCGCGCTTGGCGGGCCTTGCGCCCGATGCGGGTCGCGCCATCGCCTTTAGCGCCGGCACCCGCAACTCTTTGGTCGTTCTGCCGCTGGCCCTTGTCGTGCCGGGCGCCATTCCACTGGTGCCCGCGGTCATCGTCACCCAGACGCTGATCGAACTGCTCAGCGAACTCGCTTACGTCCGGCTCCTGTCCCGGCTGGGCGGCCCGACGTCCGTCAGATCGACCCAGGCGTGCGGTCCATCGCCACCGTCGCCGTGAGACCGACGGCCTAGAGCACCGTCCTGAGGGAGGGGTCGATGGATTTTCGCCAGTCCTCGCCGACCTGGGCGGCGTCGGCGAACTCGGGCCAGCGGGCCACCGCCTCACGGACCTCCTGGACGATCGCGCGGGCGCGGCGGGCGTTGATCGACGCGACGCGGGCGCTGGCGTCGAAATCGTCCAGGGTGAAGCCGTCGCGTTTGCCGTTCATCGACATCTGGTGGCGCGCCGTCCACAGCCCGGTCGGATTGTAGCTCCAGGTGATGTCGTAGGCCGGCGACAGCGACCAGGCCCCGGTCCGATCCATCAGGAAGGCGATGTTCTTGACGTGGTCGTCCTGATTGCGGGCGATGATGTTGAAGGCCATGCGCCGGAACTGCTCCTCGATCGCCGCCATCGGCAGACCGAGCTGGCGGATGACCAGGAAGGCCTGTTCATAGGCGTAGGCGTTCGGGTCGCAGAAGTCATAATGGGCCAACGCCGCCAGCGACTGCATGTGCAGCTTGCCGCCGCCGGGCAGGCGGTCGAACCGCTTGGTCATGAAATGGCGCCGTCCGCCTTCTTCGAGCAGACGGCATTCGGCCACCTGGACCCCGGCGGCGGCGGCCATGCACGCATAGGCGTATTCGACCGCGCCATAGCCTTCGGGATCGGCCAGTTCGCGGTCCTTATTGTTCTTCACCCCGTCGAACTTGAGCAGCCAGTAGTCGAAGCCGTCGCCGGCCTCGACCTGGCCCGAACGGACCTCGTTGGTGGCGGCGTTCCAGGCGATGACGGCCTTGGCCCGCGCGCCGCCCGCCGAGGTGCCGACCCGCAGGATCTCGCGCAGGGCGTCGGCCTTCCTGGCGTCGGCGAAGGAGGCCTGCAGGTCGTTGCGATGGCTGAGCACCTCGGACGCCAGTTCGACGAGGGCGTCGATCTGGATCCGGGCGGCCTTGCGCGGACGCGGGCCGAGGGCGGGCGTGAACTCAAGGGCGCCCATGCCGCGGGCGCCCGTGTAGCAGAGGCGTTCGACCGCGTTGAAGCTCTCGGGGGTGCGGCCCTGGGTGGCCAGCCAGGCGTCGATCAGGGTGTTGCCGTAGCGGTCGGGCAGGGCGTCCGCCAGCAGGCCCGGGAGGCCGTGGAAGCTCTCGCGATTGAGGCTCGGGAAGGTGAACACCTGCGGTCCCAGGGGCATCATCAGCGGCGCCGGCTGAATGCCGCTGGTGATGAAGGCGGGGTCGTAGGCGAAGGCGGCGACGTCGGCGCCGTCCTCCAGGGACACGGCGCCGATGCGCCGGCCCCACAGACGAACCTCGGCGACGCTCGTCACTGTTCGTCGCCCCAGGTCCAGGGCGCGGCCGGTTCCTGGGCGTCGGTCGGACGGGCGCGTTGACGCATCTTGCCCTGCCGCTCGAGCAGGGCGATGGGATTGGGCGGGGTCTCGGGCAGCAGCCGGTCGAGGCCGTCGAGCGTGTCCAGGGCGCGAAGACAGCGGACCAGATTGCCGGACTGGGTCGAGGCCCCGTCCTCGAGCCGTTCGATGGTGCGCTTGGAGACGCCCGCAGCCTGGGCGAACTGGGCCTGGGTCATCTGTCGCGCGAGCCGCGCATCGGCGATCCTGCGGCCGAACTCGGCGAGGGCGGCGTCATCGGTGGTAAGGTTGGTGATCTTCATAATTCGTCACTTTCGACGAGTTATATAGGCCTTTGTGGGCTAAGTCGTCAATAATGGCGACTTAGATATATCTTCTAGAGGACGTGTAACTCGCCATTTGTAGCGAGATATCCCGCCTCCGAGCCGATAAGTCGCCAAAAATGGCGATTTATTTAATCCAAGGTGTCTCAGGCAGAGCTCAGGCTCAAGCCCGGAAGTCTGCGACCGTAGACGCCCGGTGCTCGCCGGCCGCGCACAGGTCATGATCGTGCAGCACCTCGATCACCTTGCAGGCCGAGACGCGGCCGCCAGCGCATTCCGCCGACATCCGCGACAGTTCGGTCCGCAGCGCCTGGAGCTGCGCGATCTTCGCCGTGACGTCGGAGAGATGACGTTCAGCGATCGCATTGGCCTCGCCGCAGGGCCGGTCGGGATGGTCCGACAGATCAAGCAGGGAGCGGATGGCGTCGAGGTCGAACCCCAGCTGACGCGCATGACGGATAAAGGACAGCCGGCGCAGAGCGGCGTCGTCATAGAGGCGGCGGTCGCTGGCCGTGCGAGGCGGCGGCGCCAGAAGGCCGATCTGCTCATAGAAGCGTATGGTCGGGACCTTCACGCCCGTGGCCGTGGCCAGCTTGCCGATGGATCGAAGAGGCGAGGGGACGGAAGAGACCATGATGTGAGAATAAGCGCTTGATCCTCTAGCCGCTAGAGGATGCATAGGTCGTTCGACGCCCAGCCGGAGCCTCCGATGACCGAGCCCCTGATTCAGGACAGACCCGCCGCCGCCTGTTGCGGCGCGACCGTCAAATTCGACGGCGCCTCGCCCGCCTACCGCCGCATCCTGCTGGCCGTGATCGCCATCAACGCCGTCGCCTTCGCGGCCGTGGCGGGCGGCGCCCTCGTGCAGGGCTCGGCGTCGCTGGGCGCCAATGCGCTGGACTTCCTCGCCGACAGCGCGACCTACGCCATCAGCCTGTGGGCGATCGGCAGGTCCGTGCAGGTCCGTTCCGGCGCCGCCCTGCTCAAGGGCGCAAGTCTCGGACTCCTCGCCGTGTTCATCCTCGGCTTCGCCATCTGGCGGGCTGTGTCGGGCGCGCCGCCCGAAGGGACGGTGATAACCGGCCTGGGCCTGTTCGGCTTCCTCGCCAACGCCGTCGCCGCCCTCCTGCTCGTGCGGCACCGCGACGGCGACGCCAACGTCCGCTCCGTCTGGCTCTGCACGCGCAACGACCTGATCGAAAGCCTCGTCGTCGCGGCGGCCGGCGGGCTGGTCTGGTTGACCGCCTCGCGCTGGCCCGACCTGATCGCCGGAGCCCTTCTCGCCTTGATCTTCCTGCAGTCGGCATGGTCGATCATCCGCCAGTCGCAGCAGGAACTGAGCGCGGCCGCAGACGCCCCGGTCTGCGCCGAATGAGCGCCGGGCGCGGACGCCCTGCGACGATGGCGCGATTGCAGTCGCGGCGGACCATGTTATGGGACGCCATGGGATTCTCCTCGGTCAGGCACGGTTGGATGGCGGCGCTGCTTGCGTCGTTCCTCGCCCTGTTTGTCCTGGTCTCCGCCGTCGACGCCGCAACCTGCGCGCCCGAGGCCGCGACCGCCCCTGCTTCGCAGATCATCGCCGAAGCCCCCGCCGACTCCGGTGACACTGATCAGCCGGATCAGCATGCGATCTGCTCTCACGGCCATTGCCACCACGGCGGCGTCGCCGTGCCGCAGACGCCGGATGCGCCGGCCGTGACCCACGCCGGAGCCAACCTCGACGCCCTTCCGCTGGCGGACGGCTTGCCGTCCCGCATGCCCGCCGGACCAGACCGCCCTCCCAGAGGCTGACGGATCGCGCGCGAACGCGCGCCCTCCACGTCAACCATCCGGGAAACAGGACCTATGCCATCCCCTAATCGCCGTCTGCCGCGCATCGCGGCCGGCGGAGCCGCGGTCGCCCTTTCGGCGATCCTGGCCATGCTGGCCCCAGGGTCAGCCTTCGCCGAACCCGTCACCCTGGCTGAGGCGCTGTCTCGCGCCGCGGCCTCCTCCCCAACCCTGGCCGCCGCCGAAGCCGATGTCGCCGCCGCCGTCGGTCGGGCGCAACAGGCCGGGTTCCGGCCCAATCCCGAACTCGGCCTGGAGGTCGAGAATTTCGCCGGCACCGGCGGCTTCTCCGGCGTCGATGACGCCGAAAGCACCTTGAGCGTCGGCCAGCGGTTCGAACTCGGCGGCAAGCGGCCCGCACGCGAGCGCGCCGCCCAGGCCGAGGTGGACGCCGCCCGGCTGCGCCTCGCGGTCGCGCGGGCGGACCTGGAACAACAGGTGCGCGACGCCTACGCCGAGGCCTGGGCGGACAGCCGCCGCGTCGAACTCGCCCGCGATCAGTTCCTGCGCGCCGACAACCTTCAGACCATCGCCACTGAACTGGTGGACGCCGGCCGCGAACCGCCTTTGCGGGCTCTGCGGGCGCGCACCGCCGCCCTGGAAGCCGTCGGGCGGGTTCGCGCGGCCGAGGCCGAATACGCTGAAGCCCAGCGGGCGCTCGCCGCCCTTTGGGGCGGAGGTGAAGACCTGCCCGAACCCACCGCCCCCGAAACCCCGGCGGCGCCCGGCGCCGTCATCGACCCGGCCAGCGCGCTCGACGTGCGCCTCGCCGAGGCGGAGGTGGCGACCTCCATCGCCGTCGTCGAGCGGGAACGGACCCTGTCCCGCCCCGATGTGACGGTCAGCGTCGGCGCCCGTCAGTTCCGGGGCACGGACGACACCGCCCTGGTCTTCGGCGCCTCCATGCCGATCGGTCTGTTCGACCGCAACCAGGGCAATATCGCCGCCGCCAACGCGGAACGGACCGGGGCCGAGGCCCGCCGCAACGCCGCCCTCGCCGGCGCGATCCGGCGGACGCGCGACGCCCAGGCCGCCCTCCGCACCGCCGAAGCGCAGCTCGCCTTCCTCGAAACCCAGGCCGAACCCGAAGCCATCGAGGCGGTGCGCATCGCGCGTGAAGGCTTCTCGGCCGGCCGCTTCACCCTGCTGGACGTGCTCGACGCCGAAGAGGCGCTCAACACCGTCCAGGCCGACATGATCACCGCCGAGCTGGAGCGGGCGCAGGCCGTCGCCGCCCTGACCCGCGCCACCGAAACCGAAGGATCCGCCCAATGAAGAGATTGACCAACCAGCAACGCCTCCTCGGCGGCGCGGCGGCGGCCGTGATCGTCTTCGGCGGCGGGTTCGCCGTGTGGAGCATGACCCGTGGTCCGGACGCCCCGGCGGAAGCCGCTGCAGAAGCTGAAGAAGGACACGGCGCCAGCGAGGCCCTGGAGATGGACGCGGCCCGCATCCAGGCGGCCGGCATCATCCTCGCGCCCGTGGGCAGCGGCTCGCTCAGCGCCGAGATCGTGGCCCAGGGCACCGTCGTGGGCACGCCCCAGGGCGAGGCCGTGCTCGCAGCCCGCGCCGACGGCGTGATCAGCCGGGTTTCTCTGCGCCTCGGCGACAGCGTTCGCGCCGGCCAGACCGTCGCCCTGATCGAAAGCCGCGAGGCCTCTTCGATCGCCGCCGAGCGATCGACCGCCCAGGCCCGGCTGACCGCCGCCCGCCAGGCGCTCGCCCGCGAGCAACGTCTGTTCGACGCCCGGATCACGGCGCGTCAGGATCTCGAAGCCGCCCAGACCGTCCTGGCCGAGGCCGAGGCGGAATCCCGCCGCACCTCATCCGCCGCCGCCGCCGCCCGGGTCTCCGGCGACGGTCGCAGCACGGGGGTGGTCAGCCCCATCAGCGGGCGGGTTACGGCCGCGGATGCGACGCTCGGTGCCTTCGTCACCGCCGGAACCGAACTGTTCCGGGTCGCCAACGCCAGCCAGATCGAGGTCCAGGCCTCGGTCTCCGCCGCCGACGCGGGCCGGATTGCTCCGGGCGACCGGGCCAGCATCACCCTGCCGGAAGGCGAGGTCCAGGCCACGGTGCGGTCGATCACCCCGGGAGTGGATGCGGAAAGCCGCGCCGCCACCGTCCTGCTCACCGTGTCCGGCGTGGGGGGCTTGCGTCCCGGCCAGGCCATCGCCGTGCGGATCTACACCCGCGACGCTCAGACCTCCGCCGGTGTCTCGGTGCCCGAGGAAGCCATCCAGACCGTCGAAGGCCGTGAAGTGGTCTTCGTCAGGACGGCGACGGGCTTCAACCCCGTGCCGGTCATCGTCGGCCAGCGTAGCGCCGGCCGGGCCCAGATCACCTTCGGCCTGACGGCGGGGCAGACCGTCGCCACCCGCAACGCCTTCCTGCTGAAGGCCGCGCTTGGCGCCGGCGAAGTGGAGCACTAGCCCATGATCGCCAACCTCATGGCCCTGTCGGTGCGGGCGCGATGGATGATCATCGCGCTCGTGCTGCTCGTCTCCACCTACGGCGCCTGGCAACTGACACAGCTGCCGATCGACGCCGTGCCCGACATCACCAACAACCAGGTGCAGATCAACACCTCCGACGCCTCGCTCTCGCCCGTCGAGATCGAAAAGCGCGTCACCTTCCCGGTCGAGACCGCCATGGCCGGCATCCCCGGCCTGCAGTCGACCCGATCCCTGTCGCGCAACGGCTTCTCGCAGGTCACGGTGATCTTCGAGGAGAACGTCGACCTCTATTTCGCGCGCCAGCAGGTCAGCGAACGCCTCGTCCAGGCCCAGGAAAGCCTGCCCGAGGGCGTGCAGCCCCAGATCGGGCCCGTGACCACGGGCCTTGGCGAAGTCTTCATGTACGCCATCGACTACACCAATCCCGGCGGACGTGGCGCGACAGTGCGCAACGGCCAGCCCGGCTGGCAGTCCGACGGGTCCTTCCTCACCCCTGAAGGCGATCGCCTGACCGACGACATCTCACGCGCCGCCTATCTCCGGACGGTGCAGGACTGGATCATCGCGCCGCAGCTGCGGTCGGTGAACGGCGTCGCCGGCGTCGACACCATCGGCGGCTTCGAGAAACAGTATGTCGTCGAGCCTGACGCCACGCGTCTGGCCCAGTACGGGGTCTCGTTCAGCGAACTGGCCGCCGGCCTGGAGGCCGCCAACCTCTCCGTCGGCGCCAATTTCGTCGAGCGGGGCGGGGAAGCCTATCTGGTGCGGGCCGACGCCCGCATCCGCAGCCTCAGCCAGATCGAGGAAGCCATCGTCGCCACGCGCGGCGGCGTGCCCGTCGCCGTTCGCGACGTCGCCGCCGTTCGTCTCGGCGGGGACCTGCGCACCGGCGGGGCCACCATGAACGGCCACGAGGTCGTCATCGGCACCACCCTGATGCTGATCGGCGAGAACAGCCGCACGGTCGCCCGTTCGGTCGGCGAACAGCTGGAGACGACCGTCCGGTCTCTCCCGCCGGGGATCAAGGTCACGCCCGTCCTCGACCGGTCCAAGCTCGTCAACGCCACCATCTCGACCGTCCAGCGCAACCTGATCGAGGGCGCCATCCTGGTGGCCATCGCCCTGTTCCTGCTGCTCGGCAACGTCCGCGCCGCCCTGATCGCGGTGGCGATCATCCCGATCTCCTTCTTCATGACCGCCATCGGCATGAACTTCATGGGGGTGTCGGGCAATCTGATGAGCCTGGGGGCGCTCGACTTCGGGCTGATCGTCGACGGCTCGGTGATCATCATCGAGAACTGCCTGAGACGCCTGTCCGAACGCCAGCATCACGAAGGCCGTCTGCTCACCCTTCGCGAGCGGCTCGAGGAAACCACCATCGCCACCCAGGAGATGATCAAGCCGACCGTCTACGGCCAGGCCATCATCCTGCTGGTCTTCGCGCCGTTGCTGACCTTCCAGGGGGTCGAGGGCAAGACCTTCTCGCCCATGGCCATCACCCTGATGCTGGCCCTGATCGCGGCCTTCATCCTGTCCATCACCTTCATCCCGGCCATGGTCGCCCTGGTGATGCGCAACAAGGTCTCAGAGAAGGACGTCTTCGTCATTCGCTGGATCAAGGCGAAATACGAACCGGTGCTGCGTCAGGCCGTGGCCCGGCCCTGGCCCTTCGTGGGCGGCGGCCTGGCCCTGTTCGCCGTGGCCGGCGTCGTCTTCACCCTGCTCGGCCAGGAGTTCATCCCGACCCTGGACGAGCGCAACCTCGCCATGGCCTCCCAGCGGGTGCCGTCCACGGCGGTGGAGCAGTCCATCCGCATGCAGCGCGGCGTCGAGACCGCCATCGCGGCCCTGCCGGAGGTGGAGGTCATGTTCTCCAAGACCGGCACCGCAGAGGTGGCTACCGACCCCATGCCGCCCAACATCTCCGACGGCTTCATCATCCTCAAGCCTCAGGACCAGTGGCCGGACGGGGTGAACACCAAGGAAGACGTGATCGAACGCGTCGAGGCTGCGGCCGCGACCCAGGTCGGTCAGGGCTATGAGCTCAGCCAGCCGATCGAGCTGCGGTTCAACGAACTGATCGCCGGCGTCCGCGGCGACGTGGCCATCAAGATCTATGGCGACGATCTCGACAAGCTGATGGCCACGGCCAACCGGATCGCGGCCCAGCTGAACGCCACCCCGGGGGCGGCCGACGTCAAGGTCGAACAGACCGACGGCGCGCCGTCGCTGGACGTCACCTTCGACCGAGCCGCCATCGCGCGGTTCGGCCTGACCGTGGAGGAGGTTGCGGACACCGTGGCCGCCGCCATGGGCGGGCGGGAAGCCGGACAGCTGTTCGAAGGCGACCGCCGCTTCGACGTGGTGGTCCGCGTGCCCAACGCCAGCCGACACGACCTCGACGCCCTCGGCGCCATCCCTGTGATGTTGCCGGAAGCGGAGGGGCGCACCCGGGCTTCCGTCCCGTTGCGGCAGGTGGCGTCGTTCCGCTTCGCCGAGGGGCTGAACCAGATCAGCCGCGAGAACGGCAAGCGTCGTGTCGTGGTCCAGGCCAACGTCCGCGGCCGCGACGTAGGGTCGTTCGTCCGGGAGGCTATGCCCAAGGTGGAGACGGTCGCCCTGCCGGCGGGCTCGTGGATCGAATGGGGTGGCCAGTTCCAGAACCTCAAGGCGGCCTCCGACCGTCTGTCTCTGGTGGTCCCGATCTGCTTCCTGGCCATCTTCGCGGTGCTCCTCCTCGCCGTGGGGACATTCGGGCGGGCGGTGGCGGTCTTCCTGACCGTGCCGTTGGGCCTCGCCGGCGGGGTCTTCGCCCTGGCCCTGACCGGGATTTCGTTCTCGGTGTCGGCGGCGGTGGGCTTCATCTGCCTCGCCGGGGTCGCGGTCCTGAACGGCCTCGTCGTCATGTCGTCGATCCGGCAACGGCTCGATGACGGGATGGAGCTTTCCCGCTCCATCATCGAGGGCTGCATGGAGCGGGTGCGGCCGGTCATCATGACCGGCCTGGTCCCGGCCATCGGCTTCGTGCCCATGGCCCTGGCCCATGGCACCGGCGCCGAAGTGCAAAAGCCCCTGGCCATGGTCGTCATCGGCGGCCTGGTCACGGCGACCCTGCTGACGCTGCTCGTCCTGCCGGCCATGAGCCGGCTGGTCCTCGGCCTGACCGAGGGACGGCGTCCCAAGCCCACCGAGCCGCCAGCCGGCGAGCCGGTTCCGGCGGAATAGTCCCGGTCCCCGCCGCTGACCGGCGGCGGGGACCTCCCTTTAGGAGGCGATCATGTCCGACCCCATCAAATTGATGCGCATCTACACCGACGAGGGCGCCTATTTCGGCGACCGCAAGGTCTTCGAAATCGTGGCCGAACGGGCCCGGTCCGCCGGCTTGGCCGGCGCGACCGTGCTGCGGGCCCTCGTCGGCTTCGGCCACTCCCCCCACCTGCATCGCCGTCACGTCCTCGACGACGACCAGTCCCTCATCGTCGAACTGCTCGACCACGACTCCAGACTTCGGGCGTTCCTGGAGACCCTCGCCGATCTCGAACACCTGGGTCCGGTCACCCTGGAAGGGGTCGAGGTCCTACGCTGGCCTCAGCCGACCCCCGGCGACGCGCGTTAGGACCGGATCGCGTTTCAACATTTCTCAACAGACGAGGACGCAAGGCCATGGCGGCACACCCCCATAAGGACGGCGACAAACACGATCACACGGCGGGCGCCAACTCGCGTCAGCTGACGATCGCCCTGGGCTTGACCGGGACCTTCCTCGTCGCCGAGATCGCCGGCGGGCTCTATTTCAACAGCCTGGCGCTGTTGTCCGACGCCGCGCACATGTTCACCGACGCGGCCGCCCTGGCCATCGCCCTGCTGGCCATCAAGATCGGGCAGAGGGCGGCGGACGACAAGCGGACCTTCGGCTACCGCCGCTTCGAGATCCTGGCGGCGGCCTTCAACGCCGTGCTGCTGTTCCTGGTCGCCGGCTACGTCCTCTATGAGGGGATCAAGCGGATCTTCGATCCGGAGCCGGTGGGCTCCATCGGCATGCTGGCCGTGGCCTCGATCGGCCTGGTGGTGAACCTGATCGCCATGCGCGTGCTGGCGGCGGGGAAGGACAAGAGCCTCAATATCAAGGGCGCCTATCTGGAGGTCTGGGCCGACATGCTCGGCTCGCTGGGCGTGATCGTCGCGGCGATCGTCATCACCCTGACCGACTGGCGCTGGGTCGATCCGATCGTGGCCATCGGCATCGGCCTGTGGGTCCTGCCGCGCACCTGGATTCTGCTGCGCGACACCACACACATTCTGCTGGAAGGCGCGCCGCGCGGCGTGGTTCTGGCGGAGGTACGCGGGGCGATCGAGGCGATCGACGGCGTCGACAGCCTTCACGACCTTCACGTCTGGGTCTCGGGCGCGGACCAGCCGAGTTGCACCGTCCATGTGGTTCTCGTTGCGGGCGCAAAGGGCGAACCGGTGCGGCAGGCCGTCGCCGCCCTCCTGGAGGCGCGGTTCGCGATCCATCACAGCACCGTCCAGATCGAGACCGAACCCTGCGGAGACGTCGAGGACGGTCACCGTTGACGGGATCGGCGTCCGGCTGAGGAGGGCGGGCCATGGGTGGAAAGAGACTGACGGTTCGTGGACGCAGCCCCGGCTGGTCCGAACGGCCCTACAGCAAACGCCGCGCCGGGCGGCCCAGGCGGCCGGAGCCGCCCCGGCCGGTGCTCGACCTCGTCGCGGCCCTGACCAGTCTGGTCCTGGCCGTCGGCGGGGCGCTCTTCTTCGGCCTGGAGATGCTCGGCGCGTTCAAGCTGCCGCTTCCTCTCGGCTACGGCGCGACCCTGATCCTGCTCGGCGCCGCCTGTCTCGTCAGCGCCCGGCGCGGCTGGCCTCGCCGTGTCACCGCCGTCGGCCTGGCGATCGCCCTCGTAGCCGGGGTGGTGATGCTCTCCCCGGGCGGGCCGCCGTGGCTCGGGCGATAACCATTCCTTGCCCGTTCCGGGGCTAGGGTCCGGCATGGTCCGCGCCGATGACGAGCTGAGGAACCCGATCCCGCCGCGCATAGCCCGCGGCGGCTGGCTGGATGCGCTCCGCTTCATCGTCGGGGCGCTGATCATCCTCTACCATTTCCGCGAGGCCTCCCCGGTCCCGCTGCCGCAGCTGCATCCGGTGTTCGACCGCGGCTATCTGCTCACCGACTTCTTCATCATCGACTCCGGCTATGTCCTCGCCCGCATCTACGGCGACCGCCTCGCGTCCGGACAGGCCTCGCTGCGGGCCTATGCGCGCCAGCGTCTGTTGCGCGTCATTCCGGCCCACCTCGTCGTCAGCCTCATCCTCGTCGTCATCGTCGGCGGCGCCGCCCTGGCCGGCGTCACGCCCAGCAATCCGCGCTGGTTCGACTGGTCGCAGCTGCCGGCCCAGGTCCTGCTGGTCCAGGCCTGGGGCGTACCGGGCGGTCAGGGCTGGAACGCCCCGACCTGGACGCTCTCGGCCCTGATCGGCTGCTACCTCCTCCTGCCATGGATCTGCCGCGCCCTTTGGCGCTGGCCGCCGGTCGTCGTGCTGATCGGCGCGGCCGTCCTCGTCGTCGTCGCCGATGTCGCGGCCTCGGTCTGGCTCGGCGATCCGATCTATCGGCTGCCGATGCGCTACGGCATCCTGCGCGCCCTGCCGCTGTTCCTGCTCGGGGTCGCGGCGGCCTTCTACGGCTCGCGGGTCTATGTCTCGCCCCGCCGGGCCGGGGCGATCGGCGTTGGAGCCGGCGTCGCCCTGGTCGTCCTTCAGGCCTTCGGCGCCTTCAGCCTGCTGTCGCTGGGCCTGATGACCGTGATCATCTGGGGCGCCGGCGCCATGCCGGTGCTCCGGCCGTCACGCTTGGTCGAACACCTGGCCCTGATGTCGTTCTCGATGTTTCTGACCAATGAGGTGAGCCGCATCGTCTGGTTCGGGTTCCTCGACGCTTTGGGTCAGGACGCCTTGTCGGCCAGCCTTCGCTGGGCGCTGTGGTCGATCGGCTTCGCCGGCGCCTTCGTAGCGGCGGCCGTGTTCCGATACGGTTTCGACCGCCCGGTCCAGACCTGGCTCAATCCCCCGGGCGTGCGCCGGGCCGCGGGAGAGGCGGCGGCGGGTCCTGCGTCCGCGTCAGGCGCCGTTGTGTCGGCCGAACACGCGGGTTGAACCGTCGTTGAGGATCAGGACGGTCGTATAGGGCTCCCGTCCGGCGGCCTCCATGCCCGGCGAACCCGCCGGCATGCCGGGCGCGCTCAGCGCCCGGGCGGCCGGGCGTTCCGCCAGCAATCGATCGACGTCGCCGGCCGGGACATGGCCCTCGATGGCGTAGGCGCCGACCACCGCGGTGTGGCAGGAGGCCAGCCGATCCGGAACGCCATGCTGGGCCCGGATCGGGGCGAGGTCCTCGCGCTCGACGACCTCGACGGTCCAGCCCTCCTGGCGCATGTGCGCGATCCAGCCGCCGCAACAGCCGCACCAGGGAGTCTTGTAGGCGGTCATCCGTTTCTGAGGCGCGGCAAGGGCCGGGCCGGCTGCGGCGGTGACGGACAGGCCGACCAGCAGGGCGCGGCGGGAAGGACGGGTCATGGGCGGCGGTCCTGAGGCTGCGGCGAAGACGGACACCCTAGACCGATCACCTTCGCGCCGCGAAACGACCCGGTGTCACAGGGGCATTCGATCGCGCCTATGACGGCGCTGCGCTATTCGATCATCTTCTGGACGCTGGCGTGACTCGGGGCATGTCGCTCTTTCGGCTCGCCGCTTTTGCGCCGACAAGCGTCGAGCAGACACCGGGAACTTCCTGTCCCCGGTGTCCGGTCCGCCATGGCGCTGACCTGGAGAAGGCATGTTCACCGGAACGCTCACGGGCCAGGACTTGATCGACGCGCTCGACGTCGAGATCACCAGAACCAATCAGGGACTGGCCGACGGACTGGCGCCTTTCGATCCGGTCCAAACGCCGATCGCCTGGCATCGCGTGCTTCAGGGCGCCGAAGAACTGTTCAACCTCGCGACCGAGCCTTTCGACGACGAAACCCTTCACGATCGACTGGTCGGCATGCCGCTCGCGCTCGCCGTCACCGGCGGACGCGACTGGATACGCCGGGAGATCAGCGCCCTTTACGACGGCGGCGTCGAGGATCGCGTCCTCGAGGTCCTGGACCTGGCGGCTTCCCTGTCCTCGGCCTGCCTCGCCCACGGCTATCCGCTGGTCCTGGGCACGGTGGCCGAAGCGGCAGGCTACTTCCAGACCAGACGGCGGCGCATGGTCGCGTTTTTCTACATCATGCCGAAGGCCTGTCGGGGCCAGACCGTGGCTCGCACCCTCCACGATCTCTTTCCGCTGGTGACCCTGATGGAGTTCGCCGGGGGGCCGATGACCAACCTCGCCCAGATGGCGATGATGAGCCGGCTGTTCGACGACTATTCGGTGACCAGCGACGGAGTCGGCGTCCTCGCGAACCGCGAGGTCGATCTGCTCGACGAAGGGGGGTTCGACAGCGAACGGGTGTCTCTCCTGGACATGATCGAATTCGGCGCCAAGACCGTCGTGTCGAGCGCGAATGTGCCCGCGCCCCGTCGCCTTCTCTGCAAGGCGGAAGTGCGGATGCAGATCGAGTATCTCGAGTCCGCCTTCGCCGAGTTCGGCCTGGCCGACACGAGCTTCGGGGAAATCCAGCGCCTGGTCTCACCCCTGCTGACCGGGCCGGAGGAGTATGTGGTCTCGGTCCCTGCGGAAGCTTTTCTACGCGCCCTGGAAGCCCCGGGCGAACTGTCCCCTGAGCGGCGGCGCGCGCTCTTGATCCACGAGGGCGAGACTTATTCCGAGGCGATCAACAGTTATCAGCCCTTCGTGCAGATCGATGATCAGCTGGTCTCCAACGTCAATCTGCTTACCCGCTTCCTCAATGATTACAAAACCGTCGCGCTGAGCCCGCAGAAGCGTTTCCAGATACGTTCGGGCTTCATCTTCGAAAAGAAGGTCTGCGAAGTCTTAAAAGCGGCCGGGTTCACGGTCACCTGCATTACCCGCGTCGATCGAAGCGAGTTCGACGTGGTGACGACCAAAGCGGGCGTTATCCACAATTTCCAGTGCAAGAACACCTTCATCGACACCCGGCTGATCGAAAGCGATCCGGCGCGCTACGCCCGGATCAACAAGACGATGATCCGAAGCTATCGCCGGGCGATCCGCAAAGAGATCGGCCGGGAGCAGCTTCTCAAGACCCGCCTCGGGCTCAAGGAAATCCGACACTACGTCGTCAGTCGTTTCCCGGTGCTGGACGATGCAGCGGATATCATCCCGTTCTCGAAGCTGGCGGAGACGGTGCGGACCCTCTGACCGCGTTCGTTGGCGAAGGCGGTCATCTCAGGTCCGGCCCGGGACCGCGTCCTATTCGATCTCGCCAGAGCTCGTCAGCTGGGGCGAAGCCGGGCCGGGCAGCTGCGTTTTCCTCAGGTTGAAGCCGGCGACGCCGCGCCAGAAGGAAGCCTAGCGTACCTCGCAGAAGCGTTAGGCATTGGCGCCAGCAAGACCCAGCGGCATTGCTCACAGGTCGGCCGGTTCCTCACCCTGCCGCCTTAGACTGGTCGGAGACGAACCACCTTCGGATCGTCGAGGGACGGATCCGGTTCAGGGAAGCTCGACCCGGTGATCAACTCCAGCATCGAGGCCGTTAGACCGATCTCGCGGCCGACGCGCGCCGCGCCGCCGGTGATCGCATCGTCCAGAGCCGCGAGCGCGGAGGGGAGCAATTCCGGTTGCTCGACCGGAAGGCTTCCGTCTGCGTCATAGGTCTCGACCTTGGCTTGGCCGGTCTTGACCAGATGAATATTGGCCGTGCGGTACTGGGCCGCGTTGAGCAGCCCGAGGTCGTAGCCGCGCCGCACGATCGCGCGGACCGACATCTTCCATCTGAGCTTGAGGTCGAACAGGGCGCGCCAGTTCAGGGATCGGCCCCTGGGAAACTCGCGCAGGACCGCCCCGCGCGGAAACAGAAAGGCGCTGGCGAACCGGTGCGCCTGATCCTCGGTGGCGCGATCACCCGTCTGGAGGCCTCGGTGCATGATGAGGTGGCCGCATTCATGGGCGAAGTCGAACCGCTGTCGGCACAGACTCTCCTTCAGCGAACTCCGCACGATGATCGGTCGTCGTCGATCCATGGAGAAGGCGTCCACTCGGTCCGACAGGTCGCCGAAATAGGTCACGACGGCCCCGGCGTTCTCGACCACGCGCATCATGCTGGTGATCGGACCCGTGGTGCCGAGACCCCAGTGGCGTCGCGCGCCCTCTGCCGCCTGTTCGATCTCTTCGGCCGTCGTCGCCGGCAGGTCTGGAAATGACACGTCCGGTAGTTCGAGATGGTCTTCGACGGCCGCGACGAACTTGTCGAGCAGCGTACCGCGCGCCAAAACCTGGCTGGTGATCGACGCGGGTCGGGTGATGTGGCCGCGGAAGTGACACTGCTCCGGGCGCACCGTCGACGGAATCGGCTCGGCCAGAAAGCCGGGCGTCACACCCAGCACGTCGGCCAAGGCGTCCACGACTTCGTCAGACGGCGACCGAGAGCCAGTCTCCAGCTGGTGGATGAACTGACGGGTGGCGCCCACGAGGTCGCCGACCTCCTCGAGCGAATAGCCATGCGCCAGCCGGGCGAGCCGCAATTGCTCGCCCGCGATTTTCGAGTTCGTTTCCATTGCCTGGCCGGTCTAGCGACCGCCCCTCACCCAGATCCGTTCGGGTCGGCCGATCATTCGGTCGTCCCGTCCTTCTTTTTCTTTGCCGCGATTCCTACAGCCGGTGCAGGGAGGTCGACGCCGTCGCTGCCCGCGACCCAGAGCGGCGAGACCTTGGTCACCGGTTCGTCGAGCGGAACCCGCCAAGTCAGAGCCGGCGCGTCGCCGTCCAGCACGACGAAGGTGATCGCCGTGATCGACCCGTCGAGATCGGTTTCGATCGCGAACCGATAGAGGGGCTCGGGCGCCAGCTGGATCAGTTCCTCGGGTCCGAACAGGCTCGCCTGGTGAAGTTCCGAATACGACTGCTTCAACGTCCGCGCATTGGGTTCGTCCGGCTCGCCCCGATAGAAGCGGACCGGCACGCCGCCGATGGCGAAAACGAACTGCATCGACGGATCCAGTATGTCGAGCCAGTCGATATCGACCGAGGCGGTCTCGATCTGGTGCTTCTGGAACGAGAAGGCGTCGCATCCGACGTTCCAGCCCGTGCAGCCCAGATTCGGGTCGAACCGATCCAGGGCGTCGTTCCGGCCGCGTTCGATCAGCTTCGCGATCGTGATCAGACGATCGCGGGTCAGGGCGGGGTGGTGTTCCCAAGGCGTCATGCGGAGCTCCCGGCAGGTGAATCTCATAATGGGCAGAATACGAACTGCGTCAACTGACATTGGAAAAGTAAGCTGTGGGTAGATTTGTCAACGCCGCTGTCGCTAAGGGCTCCGCCCTCGCGCGGGCCAGGGTGAAGCGGCTCCGCCGCCAGACCGGCCGGTCTCCCCGACCTTCCGCGCCGGCGACGGGGTGAAAGGCTCCCACGAAAGTCAGGCTTGTGCAGGTCGGGCGATCCCCCTCCGGCCGGTCCGCCCTGGCCCTTGCTACCCCGGTCTCGCCGACGGGCAGGGTTTCAGGCGCGCAGTTCGCGTGCCTGCAACCCATGCCCAAAGGAGGCAGACATGACTGCTCAAGCTATCCAAACCGTCGCGACCGAGGCGACCACCCCCGCGCATGGCGCGGAGATCACCGTGCCGCTCAACCGGCTCAAGGCCTCGCCGAAAAACGCGAGGAAGACCCCGCACAGCCCGGCGACCATCGAGGCCTTCGCCGCCTCCATCAAGGCCAAGGGGGTGTTGCAGCCGCCCGTGGTCGAGATCGAGCGGGACGGGGAGGGCGCCCCGACCGGGAACTACCTCGTCACCATCGGCGAGGGGCGCCGTCAGGGCTTGCGGCTGCTCGCCAAGCGCAAGTCGATCAAGCGCACCCATCCGGTGCGGGTCATCGTGGACGCCGAGAACGACGCCCACGAGATCAGCCTCGACGAGAACATCACCCGCGAGGCCATGCACCCCGCCGACCAGTTCGAGGCCTTCCAGCGGCTGGCCGTCGAGAGGGGCTATGGACCGGACGAGATCGGCGTCCGGTTCGGGGTCTCGGCTCAGGTGGTGCGTCAGCGGCTTCGGCTGGGAGCGGCGGCGCCGGAGCTGATGGCCGCCTATCGGGAAGGGACGCTGGCGCTCGACCAGTTGATGGCCTTCTGCGTGAGCGCGGATCAGGACCGTCAGCGGCAGGTGTTCGAGCAGATCGGCCCCCACACCCCGGCCTACGCCATCCGTCGCGCCATGACCGAGGCCAAGGTCCGCGTCGATGACCGGCGCGTCCGCTTCGTCGGCGTCGAGGCTTACGCCGAAGCGGGCGGGGAGGTGCTTCGGGACCTGTTCACCGAGGACGGTGGCGGTTGGCTGGAGGACGTGGTCCTGCTGGACCGGCTGGTCGGCGAGAAACTGGCGGGGCTGGCCGACGAGGCCCGCGAGCGCGAGGGCTGGAAATGGGCCGAGGTCAGTCTCGACTATCCCGACGTGTCCGCGTTCGGGCGGGTCTATCCTGTCGCGGTCGAACGGTCGGAAGCGGACGCCGCCGAGATCGTGGTCCTGTCCGAGGAATATGACGGGATCGTCTCGGAGGCGAGCGTGGACGGTCTGTCGCCCGAGGCGGACGCGCGGCTGGAGGAGATCGACAAGGCCTTGCAGGCCTTCGGCCCGGACTTCGCCTACGCCGACGAGGCCAGGGCGCGGGCCGGGGTCGTGGTGACGCTGGGTCACGACGGCCTCGCCCGGTTCGAGCGCGGACTGGTCCGAGCGGAGGATGTTCCCGCCAATCCGCCGTCGCCGTGGCAGGAGGACGACGCGGCGGATCGGGGGTCGGACAACCGGCCCCGCTCCGAAGCGGAGGCCTCCGAGGACGAGGCGCCGTCGGCCCTGTCGGATCGTCTGCTGATCGACCTGACGGCCCACAAGACCATGGGGCTGCGCGATGCGGTGCAGGCCGATGTGAATGCGGCGCTGGCGACCGTGGTCCACGCGCTCGCCTTGCAGGTCTTCTATCCGGGTTACGGGGTCTGGACGCCGCTGCAGCTTCGGCTGACGACCACCGGATTGGAGCGGCTGGCGCCGGGGGTGGACGATGGCCCCGCCGGACGCCGGGTCAGCGACCGGTGCGAGGCGTGGGGCGCGCGCCTGCCCGAGCGCCCGGAAGACCTTTGGGGCGTGGTGGTCGCCTTGCCGCCTTCGGAGCAACTGGACCTGATGGCCTGTTGCGCCGGGGTCGGCCTCTACGCGGTGCGCGATCCACACGACCGGCGCCCCGGCGCCTTGGCGCAGGCCGAGACGCTGGCGACGGCGGTCGGGCTCGACATGGCCGGGACGTGGACGGCGACGGCGGTCAGCTACTTCACCCGCGTGTCCAAGGCGCGGGTGCTGGAGGCGGTGACCGAGGCGGTGAATCCGGAGGAGGCGGGACGGATCGCCGGGTTCAAGAAGGGGGACATGGCCGAGGCCGCCGAGCGGCTGGTGGAAGGGAAGGGGTGGCTGCCTGTTCCGTTGCGAACCGTGTCGGATGCAGCCGAGCCGGAGGATGAGGGCGCGGACGAACCGCGCGATGGCGACGCCTATTCGTTCGCCGCCGAATAGGGTCTCCGGATACGAAAACTCGCCGCGCGCCCTTTGGGGGCGCGCGGCTTTTTTGTTGAGCCGTCAGCTCACATCGTCGGCGACGTTGAGCAGCTCGCGAGCGAACTCGTACTCGCTGACGAGATCGCTGGCCTTCTCCTTCGGCCATCCCTGCTCTCGCAGGGTCGCATAGAGCAGGTCCGTGTCGAGCCGCTTGCCACTCCGATGCACTGTGACGAGGAAGGTCGCCCAGCGCTTGAAATCCGCAGGGTGCGATGACCCTGACGACTGGTTGGCCGCGCCCGAAAACTGGACGAGAAGCCGCGCGATCTCGGGGCCGACTTCCGCCGCGAGCGAGGTGCGGGGCAGGGACGTCACGACCGAGAGCGAGAGCGCCGCTGCCGCCGGCTGAACCAATTGCTCGAGGAATTCCTGAAGGGTCGCGTTGTAAACGGTCGGGCCCAGGTTTCCGACATCGCGGGGAACGATGTTCACAATCTGAATGCCCTCCGGCTCCAGATGCAGGGCCACCCCCAGCGCCGGAAGCAAACCGTCGGCCTCTCTGGAGAAGACGCGGTAATTGTCGTCGCCGATGTTCGCCTCGCCCTCCGGCGAGCGCGCCCAGGGCGCTTTGGCGTCGCGTGTCATATGGTCGACCAGCGCGTCGATTTCCGCGCGTGTCCCGCGGACCTCAAGGTCGCGCATGACTTCCATCATCGTCTTTTCCTGTCTGGTGTTCGCATATTGTTCTTAGCGCGAAGCGGGCTAGGATCAAAACTGTCGCTATACCGGAACGAGAAATGCCCACAGGTTCGCTGTACGCACGGATGCAGGCTCACGGGACCTTGACGGAGTCGCCGCGCGACATCGCCAACGCCGTCTACGCATTGCCATCGACGTTGCACTGGATGCGCGGGCTGGCGATCCTTTGCGAGGCGCAAGCCGTTTCATTCCAAACAGCCCGGGCCTTCTACCAAAGAGTTCAGCGCAAGCCCCTTCCCGATCGGCAGCTGAACTCGATCTACGAGCAACTGCTTCTGTCACTGCATCATATCGCAGCCCTGGACGCCCTGGCGCTTGCCCCGAACAAGGCCGACGTAAGCCGGGTCGGCATCGTGGCCTGGTACTATGGCGTCTACGGCGCGGCCTCGGCCATGATCGCGGCGGCCGATGGGTCGTTTCCCGAGACCCACGCCAGCACCGCCCGACAGTGGGACCGACAGTTCGCCGTTCCTGGCCTGGTGCTGCCGCCGTTCGCGGATCGCGTAGGGCGCCTGTGCTCAGCGGATGTCGAGGATGCGCTTCGCGTGCCGCGCAGTCGCGGCAAACACCCGCTGACGCTCCAGCCCGGCTCGGTCGACGAGGCGTGGGGCTGTATCGCGGAATACCTTTCGGGGACCGCGTCGTGGGAGCAATGGAACGTCGAACAGGCCGTCCGGGGCGCATCCGCCTTTCGCGATCTCGGCGTGGAGAATTTTCGCACCAAGGCCG
This sequence comes from Brevundimonas sp. AJA228-03, assembly GCF_017795885.1. Lineage (NCBI taxonomy): Bacteria > Pseudomonadati > Pseudomonadota > Alphaproteobacteria > Caulobacterales > Caulobacteraceae > Brevundimonas > Brevundimonas sp. AJA228-03. The sequence continues at coordinate 1,471,047 of NZ_CP059297.1, forward strand.
CGCGCGCGCTCCGGGACGAGGCGCTCGGAAAACGGAGCGTCTGCTTCCTTCATCAGGCGTCGCGGTATCGCGGCAAGGCCAACTACCGCGATGCGATCTTCCTGGCCTACGGCAAATCCGTGCCGAAATCGGTCGATGGGTTTGTCGATGATCTTCGCGTGGTCCTCAGGGCGTTCAGCGCTATGGCCGCCGCCTATTGCGCCGCTCGCGTCGGGCGGGACGAATGGGACTGGTTCGTCGCGGACATCACCAGCCGCCGCGCGATTTCGCTCTCGCCGGAAGACATCTGGCGCTGAGCACCTGTATCAACCACCGCCCGCTACGACCGAAAATGACGCAGGCGCACCCCTATTGTGTCGCTATTTCACCGGAGACAAGCCGATGCCGATTGCCCGTCTGTATGCCCGCGGCGCCGAAGGGCGCCTGGAGGATCTGCAGCATGACATCGATCTCAGCGAATGCGCGGGGGTATGTCCCATGAAGGGCGACCACATCGTGGCTTCGAAGGTCGGTCAGTCCGGCACGCTCTGGGAGGTCCAGGAGCGCTACTTCAAGGCCCGGGGACATGACGACTACGTGGTCCTGATCGTCGAGGAACGCGACGCTCGTCCGGATGAGGTCGATCTGTTCTGAGATCAGAGATGCAGTCTCTCGACCTTCCTGACTTTGATTTCGCCGACGATCCGACGCTTGAGCGTTTTCTGCCGTCGTTCGACGGCAGGTGGAGTCAGCAGACCAAGGCCATTCAAAAGTCTCTGGGCACGCAGCAACTCGAACTGAATGGAAGCTGGGCCGGCACGCCGACCGATTGGTCCTGCCCGGTCTGCCGACGCTACAAGCCCGAGATCGCCCGGTTGACGCCGGCTGGCGTCGCTCTTTGCCAACTTGATCGACACCACGACCATCTCGGCGACGAGGGTGCGCGCATTCTATGGCGCGGCCAGCAAAAGCAAACCGATCGGGCGCGCCAGGATGCGCTCCACAGCGCCATTCAGGTTTGCATGGGACTGGCGGAGAGGTTTCACCAGACCTTGGTCTGCAGCGACTGCAACGCCGCTGACGGGGCGGCCAAGTCGGCGTTGGCGGGCGTGGTGCACCCCGAGTTCAGTTTCGCTCCGTCGGAGATCGCCAGATTTATTCGGATCGCCCCCAACCGGCCCCATGAGGTGGACGTCGAGGTCGCGCGGGCCGTCTGGCTTGAGGTCGCCGAGGACGTGCGTGACCGGCTGTCCTTCATGGAGGTCATGGCCCGGCGTATCGCAGAGGGGCGCCACAGCCGCGAAGGGTCCGGATACACGCCCCACCACAAGGCCACGCTCCTGACGGATATTCTCAGCGCGGCGGGCCATCCGAGAACCACGGTCGAGTGGCTGGCGGGGGGCGTCGAGAAGCGCTCTATCCAGCGGGACGGCTTTGCGTCGTCGGTGAAAAAGCCGTCGAAGAAATCCGTTCCAGTGCCAACGCCGGATGACCTGGCGCGGTTCACCGCTGGCTTGCATGAACGAGATTTCTGGCATGCGCCGGCTGAGGACTGGCGATGCGCGGCCTGTGACCGATCCCGCTTCGAAATGCTCCGCAAAGCGCCCAAAAGCGGCCTCTGGACCGCCGGCGCTCACCGGCGACGCGTGTTCCTGGTCGAGGCCGATCCTGACGCACTGTGGCGTCGGAACGGCTGGTATGAGCACGGTCTGACCTTCGGCGACCACCAGACGGTCTGGATTTGCAAGGACTGCCGCCTGATCATCACGGACGCCAAACAGACCGGCCAGAACTTGACGGATGACTGCCTAAGCGTCGCCGACGTCCGGGAACTGCTGATTGCCGTCACGCCGCACGAGCGGCCGCAATACGATCGCCAGGCCGCCGCGCGCCGCGCGAGGGACAATTTCGAAGCCATGGCGGCGATCGAGGACTACGACCTCCATCGCCGGCGATGCCTGGACCTGTTCTACGACCGCCGTCGGCTTCTACGCTCGAACCGCGCGGCGGATATCGATCTCTGGCAGCTAGAGGCGGTGCGGGAAGACCATATCGAGGAGGGGCAGCGGGGCCGCCAACTCGCGTGGCTGCTCGATCAAGGCCGCCGCTTCGCCGAGGTCAATTTGCGGGATCGGTGGCCCCGAGACGGCGCTGACGAAGGCTAGGCCGGGCCCGCTAGAACTGCGACCGACCGAGTACCGCGTCGGATGCCGACGGGCGTATTCATAGCCGCCCTTGCTGGCGGCAAGTAGACGGCTGGACTGTGGAGATGTCGTCATGGCCAAGATTAACTATCGCGACCGGGCGCGGAAACACGTCGCCGAGGCTAGAGCACGGCTCGCGGAAGCCGGGGAAGCGGCCGCCCGCCAAGCCTGCCTGGCGCTGCGCATGGCGATTGAGGCCCTGACCTATCAGAACCTTCAAGCCTATCTTGCGGAGACTCCCAACAGCGTCATGGCGCAATGGACGCCCAAGAAGGTGATGGACGAGCTCTTGGCTGCGGACCCCAATGCGGACCAGACGACGACGGTATTCATAGGGGTCGAGAAGACGCCGGGTGTGCCGTCCGACGACATGCAATTTCTGGGGGAGGACCGGCGGTTCACCCAGAAGTGGGGCAACAAGGCGCACAACGCTCTGGGCAGCTTCCTGCACGAACCGACTATTCGCCAAACCGAAACCGGAAAAGCCACTGAGGCCGACGCCCGTCTGAAGGCCGCCGCGATCGCGGATGAACTGGACCGGATTCTCGCCACCTCCCTGTTCTCAGTGAACATGGGCGAGTTCATCTCCTTCGAGTGCGTCTGCGGCTTTCACGTAAAGCGCCGTAGTTCGGTGTTGTCCCACGACGACCAGGTCATCTGCGGCGGATGCGGTCGGCACTGGATCTACAAGGAACTCGAAGGCGACCCGGCCTACGGATTCGTCCCGGACGGCTATTCCTTTCCCTGCTTGAGCTGTGGAGAGACATGCCAGTTTGAGGCACACGAACTCGGCGACGGCAAGATCATCGCCTGCGCCGGCTGTGGCGCACAAGCAGAGGTCTTCACCCAGTTTGCAGTCCGACCGGCTGGGGCCGGGGCAGATGGGGCGGACTGTGCGGGCGATACACCGACGTCGACCTAGCCGGACTTGGGGCCCTTCAACTGATGCGTGCCTGACTTTCCCGCTTGATCCCGCCAAGCTTGTCTTTCAGGGAGGGCGTGGTCCGATGCGATCTTCGGGCGCCGGCGGATGGGCGACATGGCGGTTCACGAGATTGAGGAACGGCGGTTCGCCGCCTTGGCGGGTTACACTCGCGATCCCGGCCTGGTCAGGGTTGTTCAGGAGTTCGCCTGGTTTGAGACTGATGATGGTCGCGTTCTGGGCGTGCTGACCTGGGACCGGTTCGATCGCGATTTCGCCTGGGTCGCCTTGGGGCGCGACGAGCGTGCTCAGTTTCGAATGATCGACGTTGACGCCAGCCTCGGCTCCGCGGACGAGGCCCGCGAGGCGCTTCTCGCCGCCATGGGGCGGTGGCAGGCCGAGCCCGACGAAGACATGCATCAGGGTTGGGACGGGGAGGGCGAAGTGCCGTCCGAACCGCCCGCGCCGATCGATTTCTTCGCGCCGATCACGCCGGAACAGAATCAGCATCCGACGTTCAAGGTCCTCGTCAACGACCCGCGCTATTCGCCGGCTCGCGAGTTGATCGCAGCCATGATGCGTCACCACAAGGATGTGGACGGCAATTTCGTCCAACAGTTCCAGACGGTCGCTTTCGACGCCCGTCTATGGGAGCTCTATCTGTTTGCGGTGTTCACGGAGCTGGGCTTCGTACAGACAGGCGACGGCGTCGCGCCGGACTTCGTCATGAACAGTCTGCGAGGTCCGCTAGGTGTTGAGGCGACGACGGCGAACCCGCCGCAAGGCGCGGACGTTCCGCCGGCTCCGACGGCGGACACGCTCCAAGACTACCTCGAAAACTATGTGCCGATTAAGCTTGCCCGGACGCTGAAGAAGAAACTCCGAAAGGCCGGGCCATACTGGCGGGCGGAAGGAATGGCGGGCGTTCCCTTCGCGATTGCGGTTCAGGACTTCCACGCGCCGGGCGCCATGACGATGATCGTCCCGGCAATGACTGAGTACGCCTTCGGGGTCCGCCACTCGATACGGGACGGCGTCCGAAAAATCGAATGGATCACCGAGCATCGGCGTGGCGATATGGTGGAACAGAGCGGCTTCTTCCGCCTGCCCGATGGCGAGAACGTCAGCGCCGTGATCGTCAATCCGCAGGGCACATTGGTGAAGTTCAACCGCCTCGGCTTCGTCGCCGGCTTCGGCGACCGCCGCGTCCGGATGGTCCGCAAGGGCATCCGACGTCATGACGGTGACGCCGACCCGCGGCCGCGCCCGTTCGTGGACCAGGTCCACGCGCCGGGCTACGCGGAAACCTGGGTCGAAGGCATGGTCGTCCTACACAATCCTCACGCCAGAATTCCTCTCGACCCCGAACTGCTTCCCGGCGCTACGCACGAGTTTCTCGAACCGGACGGCCGGATCATGTCCGGCTTGCCGAATGCTCCGCCGCCCTACTACTCCCGCACCGCGGTTTTCATTGAAGGCGACGCCGAGGCTGACGCAGATGTGCAGGAAGACTAATACAGCCTTGCCGGGGCGCCCCTCATCGGGGAGACTCCCGCGATGAAGTCGAGCCTGGATCATCTGCCTCTGCGCAAGCAGGCCGAGCTACGCCGCGTCGTGGAGGTCATCCGCTCGTCGTTCGTCGACTCCATCTCGACCCGCAGGGCCGAGCGGCTGAAGAACGGCAAGATCCTCAAGGTCATCCTCTACGGATCATACGCGCGCGGCGACTGGGTGCATGATCCGGTCGGGCGCTACTTCTCGGATTTCGATCTGCTGATCGTGGTCGATCATGAAGACCTGACCGACGGCGAGTTCTGGCATGACGCCGAGAACAAGCTGATGCCGGGCGAGACCCTGATCCGCACGCCTGTCAGCCTGGTCGTTCACAGCCTCGACGACGTGAACGAGCAGCTGGATCGAGGTCGCTACTTCTGGGCGGACATCGTGCGGGAGGGGATCGTTCTCTTCGATACGCCCGGCGCCAAGCTGCGCAAACCGGCGGATCTGAAAGCTCAAGTAGCGCTCAAGGAAGCGGAGGATTTTTTCGCTGATTGGACGCAAAGCTCGGCTAGCTTTGCGCGTGGCGCGCAGTTCTACATGGGTGAGGGGGCTGATCCTAAGCTCGCCGCGTTCAACCTGCATCAATCGGCCGAACACCTGTACCACTGCGTGCTGCTGGTGGTGACGCTCTACAGCGGCAAGGCCCACAACCTCGCCTTCCTGCGCAAGAAGGCCGAGGCGATCGACGCCCGGCTGGCCGAGGCCTGGCCGCGCGAGACCAAGTTCGAGCGTCGCTGCTTCGAGCTGTTGCGCGAAGCCTATGTGAAGGCGCGCTACTCCAGGCACTACAAGATCAGCGCCGAGGAACTGGCCTGGCTGACCCAGAGGGTCGAGGTGCTGCGCAAACTGGCTGTCTCGGTTTGCGAAGAACGGCTGGCGCAACTACGCGAGGCGGCGAACCATGACCCTTCCGCGTGATCTGATCCCACCTAACCTCGCCGCGACGTTGGACGCGGCGAGGCGTCTGGCCGATCCATTCGAGGACATCCGGCGACGGGACGAGATGTTGCGCGCGAGCGGAGTGCTCGGTCTGGCCGACCGCATGAAGCTGGACACCCCGCTCGCCTACGCGGCGATGGGCCGGAATCCGCTTCTGGAGCGGATGCAGGTTGCCGGCGCCATCATGAAGGCCCAGGCGGACGCGGACCGCGTCTATCGCGCCGCGTTTCCAAACGGCCTGATCGAACAGGCCGAGAGGATCGCTCAACTGTCGGCGGGGTTCGCCTTGCCCGATGTCCTTGAACGCTTCCGGACGCCGACGGACAGTTTTGTTGATCGCATCCTTCGGCTGTCGGACGGCGGTCTTGGCGCCAGCGCCTTGGCGATCGCGCGGCCGGCCCAGATCGAGGCCTTCGCGCGGGCGTCGGCGATGGCGGACATGTTCGCCGAGAGCGACCGGCTGACCCGCGGTGTGCGAGAGGCCGTCGGCGTCTTCTCCATCACGGACATGCCGCAGTTCGCGAACCTGGCCGGCTATCGCCATTTCCTCGACGCCGCCGGCTTGCGGCTGTCGCATTGGCCGAGGCGGCGTCTTCTGACCATGGCCGAGAAGCGGCGTCGCCTGAAGGCGCGTCTTCAGGCCAATTCCGCTCCGCCGCATGTGAAGCGCGCCAAGACGCTTGTTCACCGCTACGAACTGACCCTGCGGGAAATTCTCGATGCGGTGATGGCGGAGACCTACGGCGAGGATTGGCCGGATGAGCGTCTGCCGCTGTGCGACTGCAAGGATTTGCTCGGGAAGTGGAAGAATCGGGGAGGCGAGGTTCTCGACCACGCCGACTACACACACTACGCCCGGATCATGAGCCATCCGGAGCATTTCCAGGCGATCTTCGAGGCCGGTTTCGACGACCCGGAGGCGGTGTTCGATCTTCTCAAACAGGCCGGAAAGCTCCGCGCCGCATCACACCATGCGCACCTGTTCACGCCCGAGGATCTGAAGGCGCTTCGCCTGACGTGGAACCAGATCGAGACGGGATTGCTCGCGCTCACGCCGGATTTCGAACTGGATTGGGCGGGCTAGGCTGACGGAGCGACAGCGAGCGGCCGTCAGTGCAGCACTTCGCCGCCGACTGGATTGACCTGACGCAGCTGACCGGCCGCGTCCTGGACGAAGACCTCAACCCGAGCGCCCTTGTCGATCAGCGTCGTCGCCTTCACGAGCGCGGACTCGATGGCGTCGACGCTGAAATCGAAATGCCCGGAATTCCGGCCGTCGCGGAGAACGCGCCAGTCGCCGTCGCCGCGGATCACCGTGAACTGGATCGTGTCGGGGTGCATCGCCAAGGGATCACTCCTTCCCTCTCCGCCCGTGACGCCAGCGGTTGGGCTCAACCTACAGGGCTTCTCAGGGCAAGTTCAACAACACCCTGATCCAGCCGATATGCTGGAAATGCTCCACGCCCTCGAACAGCGGAAAGGCGATCAACATGACGAGGCCGTCTCGCAGCGTCGTCAGGAAGAAGCGAGGGCGAACCTCGATCACCTCCCGGTCGCGCCATTTGGTGAAGTCGGGCCAGAAGCGCGGGGTGCGCGCGACATAGGCGGCATAGTTCGGCCCGAAAGCCTCCGAGAGCCAGGCCTCTTCTCGCTTCACCGTCGCGGCGAACACCAGCACGGCGATGAGGACAAACAGGGCGGCGATCGTCAGGCTGCCGGTCTGGGCGCCCATGCCGAAGGCGCCCAGGAAGCTGAAGACATAGAGGGGATTGCGGCTGAGGGAGTAGGGGCCGCGATCGACGATCTCGGCCTTCTTGCGACCGCCGATATAGAGGGAGCACCAAGCCCGGCCGACGATGCAAACGACGATCGCGGCGATGCCCACGGTTTCAAGGCCTTCGTGGAGTTCGGTCTCGCCGCCGAGCGACTGGCTGATCGCCGCGAGCGCGATCACCGCCAGAATGCCGATCAGCAGGACCGCCTTGCGGATCAGTTGAACCCGTCGAAGATCAAGAGACTGGGTGGTCGACATAAGGACTCCGTCGAGACCGGGTGAGAGGAAAGCGTCGGTGCGCCTAAGCGGGTGCGGCTGTTCTGCGGCCGGCCCGCCAACTGGTGAAGGCGATCAACGCGATCAGAACAGCCAGAAGCACCGCTGTCGAGCCGATGGTGCCGAACCCCAGCCCGCCCTTGTCCGGGGTCTTGGTCAGTAGGTCGCCCATGGTCGCGCCGAACGGCCGGGTCAGCACGAAGGCGATCCAGAACAGCACCGTGCGCGAAACTCGCGTGAAGAAATAGGCCAGGACCGTCAGGCCGATCCCGGCCGCGATCAGCAGATTGCTGAGTCCGTAGCCGAGGCCGGAGCTGTCGGCGAGGAAGTCTCCCAGCGCCGTGCCCAGGGTGTTCGAGACCAGGATGGCGATCCAGTAGAAGGTCTCGACCTTGGGATCACGGATATGATCGACCGCGATCGACCCCATCGTCAGTCGCCACGTCGCGAGGACGGCCACCAGTGTGACGCCGATGATCGTTGCGCCCGTCGCATAGCCGAGGCCCAGGCTGCGATCCATGAAGTCGGAGATCGTCGTCCCGGCCGTGCTCGTGGCCAGGATGACCGACCAGTAGAGGAAGGGGTGGAAGCGTTTGGCGCGCAGTTGCAGCACCAGGGTGGCGATGAAGAAGGTCAACAGCACCACCGAGCTTGCCGCATAGCCGATCTTCAGCGTCATCGACAGGAGGTCGCCGCCGGTCTCGCCCACAGTGGTGGCGCAGATCTTCATGATCCAGAAGGCCAGGGTGACCGTCGCGACCTTGTTGGCCTCGGTCATGGTCTCGGTTGTCGCCACGGTATGATCTCCGGCGGCGGCGTTCCGGTTGGGCCGTCGAAGCGTGACCGTGATCCTCGATTGCGGCGAAATCGGCGCGTTCCGGGGTGGCGCTTTGGTTTGCGGGCCAGAAGGCCGAACCGGAGCAGGCCGTCCCGTGGGAGGTGGCGTCGAGGCGGGGTGGTGGTCTCTCGTTGGCGCGCCAGCCCGCGCGGCCTCTCGAAGGGCTTGATCTGACCGAAAGCCGGCCGTCTTCCGCAACCGGGCGGGTCGAGTTTCTTCCCCGGCCTGACGGCCTCCTCGCGCGAGCCAAGAAACACGCCCCGCCCGGTCCTTCGCATGCGCTGCGGGGTCTCTCACGCCTGCGGCGCTCCGACCTGCGGGCCGTCCGTCTCCCGGTCCGTCGATCGCCATCGAGGCCGCGGCAGGCGTGGCCCGACAGCAAAGGAGAGACCACCATGGCCACCATCGGAACCTTCACCCAGCAAGCGGACGGCAGCTACAGCGGTTCGATCAAGACCCTGACCCTCAACGTCAAGGCGGCCCAACTCCGGGCCAATGAGAAGACCGACGACAAGGCTCCCGACTTCCGCATCTTTTCCGGTCAGACCGAGTTCGGCGCCGCCTGGAAGAAGACGAGCCTACAGAACCGCGAGTACCTGTCGGTCAAGCTCGACGATCCCAGCTTCCCGGCTCCGATCTACGCCTCGCTGGTCGAGATCGACGGCGGACACAGCCTGATCTGGTCCCGCTGACCGGACCGCGGCGGCGCTGCCGACAGCGCCGCCGCCTCTGGTTCGGATTGACGGAGAAACGAGCGGGACCCATGGCCGGGGCGGATTTTACAGTTGAGCATCGATGTGCGGCGCGACCTGGCTGCTCCAGTTGCGAAGGAGTGGCCAGCAGGTCAGCTGATACATCAGCCAGCACGCATAGACGGCGTCGTGATGGAAGCAGCCGCCGGCGCCGATCCGACCGTGCGCAACGGAATGCCGCAATGCAGATCCCGCCCGAAAGTCGAAGAGCAACTCGAGTTCCAGGACCACAGCGGGAGGAAGTATGGCTTCCAGCTGTGGTCTCAACCGACCGAGCAAGGCGTTAAGCGACACATTCTCTTCTGTCATATCTTCGAACTCGACCGTCGGATCATGGCCCGCAACCCTCAGCACATGACGCAGACAGGGCTCCAGTTGGGGGATCAGCAAATGAACGGCTGACCGATCATCGCCTTGCAGCAGGCGAAGGAAACCCAGACTCATCAGGCCGACCTGTTCGCGGCGGACGAAGGGCGACTGCCCGACGATGGGCAGCAGGTGGCGCTCTTCGAGATTGTGCCGCGTCGCCAAGGTCAGCCGCGCCGGATCAAACCGGCCCTCGATGATGATCCGGCGCCGAAAGCCTTCGCTCTCGTTGATGCGCTCTTTCATCCAATCGTCGTCCGGGTCTTCGCGATCACCCGTCGGCGTGTTGGCGGCGGTTCGTCCATCCTCGTCCGAATGCCGCTTGGACATCATGGCGCCGAGGGGAAAACGGTCCAGGGACCGGAGGGCCTCGGCCTGCAAATCTTCGACCGGCTGCGACCGGCCGATGACGGCCAACTCCTTCATCCCCGCGCCAAGAGACAAGGCCTCGAACGTTCGGAACGCCTCATCGCGCTCATCTCCCAAATCGAGGGGAATGCGGGTCATGACGAATTCCGAGAGCGAGTCCTCCTGAAGGTCCCGGAGCTCGCGCCGTAGCTCGCGCCGCCAGTTGTCCTGGCCCTGTACCCCACGTAGCGCGAGGAGCGCCGTCTGAACCCAGTGCGCTTCCGCACCGGCGCCGCTGACCTGGCCGCGCATCCTGAGGATCTGCCTGACGGCGCTGAGCTGACACCGGCGCTGGGCATCCTCATTCCCGGCCTGGAGGTGGATTTGAGCGGCCCTGTCGAAGAGGCGGCTGACCGCGAGTGGATCATACCGTTCAGGAGCGTCGTCGCCGACTGTCTCCAAGTCGGCAGCTACCGCTTTCGCCGGGATCAAGTCGTAGTAGAGCGCAAGGTCCGCTGTTGCGCCGAAGACCGTGACGACCCGGCTTGTCTTGCCTCGTTCGTAGAGTCGGCACAGCGCATCGCCAGACACCGCATCCCGCTGACCGCGCTTGGTGATCCTGCGGGCAAGTTGAAGAGCTCGATGCGCCGCGTCCAAGGTTTCGAAGGCAACGGGACCGGCGACCCCGTACCGCGGAGTGACGACGCCAGCGAGAAGCCGGTCGACCCAACCGCAATAGGCGTCGACAGCCATCCGCGCCGCATCCCCGCGAGCTCGGTGATTGGTCCATGCGATATCAGCGAGGCGCGCGCGGAGTCCGATGTGCGAGACCTGTCTGGCGACCTCGATAAACGCCTCAATTTGGGGCGCGAAGTCCTCGACCGCAGGCGCACGCCAACCAACGCCGATAGCCCGCGGCCCCCACGGCGCCCCTTGATCGGATGGACGGAGCACCAGCCCCACGGCGCCCGCGAGCCAGAACCAGGGCGCTCCACCTGTGCCTGACGTGTTTCTGAAACGCTCCAGAAAACGGGCTTCCAAGGCTCCCGGTTCATCATGGGGAATGCCGACGGAGAGGGCCTCTATCTCCGCGACATCGAACTCGGTCGCGGGGACCGGCGGCGGGGGCCAGGTTAACTGGCTCCCAGGCTCGTGGGGCGACATCGGCAGACTCTCTTCTTGACCAATAACTAGGCGTGAGGGGCCACGCTTTGTCCACTCAATCCCGCCGGCTGGGGCGCCCGTTGGGCGGCGGGCGAGCGGCCGTGAAGCGGACGCCGAGGGGAGGGCGGGCAGCACCGGAGGCCTACGGGGCGAGGGTGGTAACGGTCTAGGGCAGGATAGGCTTTGCGCCGGCAATGTCTGACAGACCCGCTTTCCGATGGACCGCCTCACCCTTCGCCTCTCGCCCGATCTGATCCGCCGGTTCGACGCCGCCGCGGCCGGGCAGGGCGGACGGTCGCGGCTCCTGCGACGGCTCATGGAAGGTGCCGCTCAGGCATCTCTGCCGGCGCCGACGGAAGCGCTGCCCGCGCCTCACTCGGGCAAGCTGACCCTGCGCTTGGGCGAGGCCGACTTGCGTCTCCTGGAGGCCGAGGCGGCTGCGAGGGGCCTGTCGCGAACCCAATGGAGTGTGGCGCTCATCCGTCGCCGCATTCACGATCGCCCGCAATTCAGCCGACCCGAGACTCTCGCGCTGATCGAAGTGCGGCGCGAGCTCAGGCGCATCGGCGTCAACGTCAACCAGATCGCCCGCGCGCTGAACACCGCCGTGATGGAGGGCGCGGTGCTGGATGTGGAGGTCAAGCAGCTGGGGGCGTTCCAGACCGAGATCGCGGCCTGGGTCGATGCGCTCGGCGAGGCCTTCGAGGGCAACCTGGCCTACTGGGGCCCGGCGCCGTGACGGATTTTCGGTCGTCGCGCGGGTTCGAGGAGGCGCTGCGTCCGCCCGTCGATATCCGGCGCGCCCGGATCACGACCGCAGTGTTGCGGCCGCCTCGCGGCGGCGGCGAAGATCCGGCGGTCCGGTTCACGCGGGTGGCGCGCCGCGCGCCGGAGGTGATGGTGAAGATCACCGGCCGAACCCGGGACGGCGCGCATCTGAAGGCTCACCTCGACTACATCAGCCGCAACGGCGCCCTGGCGCTGGCAGGGCCGGACGGGGAACGGCTGGAAGGACGTGGGCAGGTGCGGGACCTGGCGCGCGACTGGGCTGAAGAGTTTGCGCTTGAACCCGGGCGCAGACGGGACGCCTCGATCACCCTGTCGGTCGTGTTGAGCATGCCGGCCGGCACCGACGCCGTCCGTCTTCATGATGCGGCGCGGGCCTTTGCGGCGGAGACGTTCGGCGAACGCTTTCCCTATGTCTTCGCCCTGCACGACGAGGGACGACACCCCCATGTCCATCTGGCGGTGCGAAGACTTGGGCGGGACGGCGAGCGCCTGAACCCGCGCAAGGCGGACCTGCAGGCCTGGCGGGAAGGGTTCGCCCACGCCCTTCGAGATCGGTCCATCGATGCCGAAGCGACGCCTCGCCGCACGCGCGGCGTTACCCGCAAGGCCGAACGCATCCCGGTACGCAAGATGCGGGAGCGGTTCGCAGCGGGGGAAGGGGCGTTGCCCGAGGTGCTCGCCGGCGCCTATCGGGCGGCGCTCGCGGGGGGCGGACGCGAAGGGCCCTGGCTGGCCGCCATCCGAACGCGAGAGTTGGCCGTCCGGCGCGCCTTGGTGGCCGAGGCCGTGCGTCTGTCGCGATCGGACCGGCCCGGGGATCGCGCCTTGGCGGTGTTGGTCGAACGGTTCGTGCGGGAACGACCGGCGGCGATGACCCGCGACCAGGCGCTACGAAACAAGGTGGTCGAGCCTCAGCGCGGCGATGGCCGGAGGCGCAATCGATAGGGGCGCGGCCCACGGCCCATGCTCTCCGCACTCCAATGGCATGGATTTGCGAGTGTCAGAAACTGGACTCTCTTTCTGACACGGAGACCGTAATGCAATTTCTCGCTGACCAGATCTTCGACCGCGCCAGGACGTTGCCGGAAGGCGCGCCCATCGTCGCCAAATCGCCGTTGCAGATCTCCCTGGAGGGAGTGAGTTAGAAGGTCTGCGGATTTTTAAGCCCGATAGCTGCGAGCTGACTCCGCCGAGCGGATGTCGCCTTTTCATTCCATGCGGCAGAAACAATACATGAATTGTTGGGCCGTCCCCCAAGGCGTCTCGTGCAACTCCGTGACGCTATCCAACAGGCGAAACGTCGGTCCGAACTCGCCGTGCAGGTTCTCGGGGGCGTAGCGAACGACTTCAAGTCCGCTGCACTTCTCCGGACCATCTGGCCCAAAGGTCGCGACAATGACGTGACCGCCAAGCTTAACCGAGCGGGTGACCTGACGCACGTATGCGGCTCTGTCGTCCGCACTCGTCAGGAAATGGAACACGGCCCGGTCATGCCAAACATCGTAACGAGCCGCTTCCAACTCCACCGTGGTGATGTCGCCGATGATCCAGTGAACCGAGGCAGCCGACGACCCCAGTCGGCGCCTCGCCACCTCAATCGCGGCCGGAGAAATGTCCAGCACCGTCACGTCACCGTAGCCGCGCGTGACCAGATCATCGACCAAGGTCGCTTCCCCGCCACCGACATCAACGACCGCGCCGCCGCTGTTCGACGTCGCGCGTTCGATGAGCTTCAGTGAAACCTCCAAGTGAGGACTATACCAGCTTACTTCATCCACCGCCTTCGTCTGGTAGACGCCGTCCCAATGGGCCTTGGTGGTCATCCCCGCTGCTCCCGAACCGCACCTGGAAGCTGGGGTCGCGGCTGAGGGAACGCCAGAGGGGCACGTCCGAATGTCTGCGGTCGGTGAGAGCCGACCGGCACGATCGGCGACGTTGTTCTTCGGCGTTTGCAGCCGCTACCGTTGCCGGTCGCGCCCGCGCGCCGGTTCGCGCTCCATCGGGCGAGGTCGGCCCGCGCGCGCCCAGGCGGCCTCGAGCAGGCGCGTCTGGATCGCAGGATCGGGGATCAGGCGCGCCACCACGATGGCCGCCCGCGCCAAGCGCTCAGCGAGCGCGTTCTGCGCCTTCGACGGTTCGGCGTCTCGCGGGGGCGATGGACGATCGAGGCCGGCGGCCTGCCGATCGCGCTCGCGCGGTCGATGGCCCTGCACCTCCATCCCCAAGGCCTGAGCCTGGATCCAGACCTCGCGCCGGAAGGCCGGATCGCCGGACACCCGAACCTGGTCCCAGCCGCGATGGCGGGCGATCTTGAGCATATCGATGACGGCGTCGGGATAGGCCTGGTTCGAGACCAGCGAGCCGCCGCGGTCGCGGAACATCGGCTCGGATGCGCGATGATCGCGAAAGAAGCGTTCCGGCCGGCCCCGCAGGTCGCGTTCGACCAGATAGCGGTCGAGCACCGCCTCCGGCACATTGCCCTTGGCGGTCGAGCGGCGCGACCCGGCCGGGCTCGGCGCGGGCCCGAGGCGGTTGGAGGGCGCGGCGTCGTCGGGCGTCTTCATGGTTCGCGCTCCAGCACCGCCGTATCGACGACCCGGTCCAGCCAGGCGCCGACGACGCCTTCATCCGCCCCGGGCGGAGGCGGCGGCAGGCCTTCGGCGGCAAAGGCGCGCGCGATGACGTCGAAATCCATGGGATCCTCCTCCAGAGCGGGGGGCGATGTCGGTGCGGCGACCGGCACCAGATCAGGCGCGGGCCGCAGTCGGCGCAGGAAGACGCGCTCCCGGAAATAGGCGATCTTCCGGCCTCGGATCGGGGGCAGGCCAGCCTTCAGCACGATCAGGGCGGTCTGCGGCAGCTGCATCAGCTCCTGGGGTAGCATCAGCGCGCGGCGCTGATCGGAGACGGTCGTGCTGCGCCGACCTTGGCTGAGCCCCGTCGGCCGGCTGCGACTGCGGCCGTCGGTCGTATAGGCGCCGAGCCGATCGCTGAGCTCCTGGGCGATCTTGAGCTCCTTGGGCGCGAAGACGATCTCGACACCGCAGTTGGTCATCACTTCCTCGGCCACGTCCGGGCCGTAGATCGCCCTCAGCTGCGACGGGCTTTGAAGCACCGCCAGCAGCCGCAGCCCGTAGCCGGCGACCCAGGCGAAGGCATGGGCCAGGACCGGCGCCGGCCCGAGCCGGGCGAACTCGTCGAGCACGATCAGGGTGGGCCGGTCGGCGGGGCCGGGCAGGGCGCGACTGTTCAGGTCGACCAGCTGCTGGAAGAGCAGGGCGTAGAGCGGCTGGATCCGCAGCATGTTGTCCGGCGTGGCCCCCAGATAGAGGGAGAGCCTGCCGCCGCGCAGATCGCGCAGGTCGAAGTCCGACGCGGAGGTGGCGGCGTCGACCCGCGGATTGAGCCACAGCCCCATCCGGGTGGTGATCGACTGGCGCACCGAGGCGAAGGTGTTCTCACTGGAACTGGTGAAGTCGGTGAGCGCGGCCACGACGGGTCCGGGGAGTGGGCGACCGTCCCGTTCGCGCGCCGCGAGGATCCGGGGCAGCCGCGCGCGGGCGTCGCCGGCGGTGAGCTGGCGGAAGATCTCGCCGAGGGTGAAGGGGCGTTCGGGCGTGGCCGCGACATAGCCGCCCACGCCGATGAACCCGGTCCGCGCCGCCTCGGCCCAGAAGGGATCGGCCCGGTCGTGACCCGGGAACAGCATCACCGCCATGCGCTGCAGTTCGTCGAGCACCGCGATCGGGTCCGCCCGATCAACATGGCCCAGCGGGTTGAAGCGCGCCGTGCGGCCATCCCGCGCCAGGGGATCGAACAGATGCACAGTCTGGCCGGCCTCGGCGCGATAGCCCGCCGTGGCGAGGAAGTTCTCGCGTTTGATGTCCAGCACCACCACGGAGTCCGGCCAGGCCAGGAGGTTGGGAATGACCACGCCGACGCCCTTGCCGGTGCGGGTGGGGGCGTAGAGCATGACGTGCTCGGGACCGTCGGAGATGAGGAAGCCGCCGTCGGCCCGGCCCAGGACGATGCCGCGCTGCGCCCGCAGCCCCGCGCGCCGCTGTTCCGACCCCGAGGCCCAGCGGGCGGCGCCGTGCAGGGGGCGGCGCCGGGCAAGCAGGACGGCTGCGACGAGGACCGCACCGACCAAGCCTGAAACCGACAGGCCGACGGCCAACCAGCGCCGCACCTCGGGATCCTCGCGATAATACCAGAGCCAGTTGGGGACGCGGACGGGGTCGATGGCGTCAGAGAACTGTCCAAGCCCGATCAAGGCGATCAAGGCGGCGAGAATAGCCAGAAGGGTCACGGCGGCCAGACCGCCGACGACGACCGCCGCGGCCCTAGCCGCCGGGCTGACGCTTGCGAACCGGGTCATGCCAGACCTCCGTCACGCGGAAACGCCCGTCGACCTTCTTCATCTGGATGACGACGTCGACGAGCAGATGCAGCAGGGCGCGGATGTCCTCGCGCGGCAGGTCGCGCCCACCTTCGGATTCCCGCACCAGCAGGGTGAGTTGCTCGAAGGCCAGGGCGGCGGAATCCGCATGCACCGTCGTGATCGAGCCCGGGTGGCCCGAGTTGACGTTGCGCAGGTAGAAGAAGGCCGTGCCGTCTCGAAGCTCCTGCAAGAGGATGCGGTCCGGCCGCATACGCAGCGCGCTTTCAAGCAGTTGCTTGGGTCCGATCCTGGCCAGACCTTGTCCGTCCTTGGAATAGACCAGATGGACGACATTGCGGTGCGGCACCACGAACTCGCGGGTATCCTCGATCGTCAGAAGACGCTCATGGTCCGGAATCAGTTCGATCAACCCCTTGGCCAGGGTCGTCTTGCCGGACCCGGTCGCGCCGGAGATCAGGATGTTGCGCCGAGCCGCGACCGCGAGGGTCAGGAAGCCCGGCCAGTCGCCGGTCTGGCGCAGCCGCACCAGTTCGGCGTCGACGGGGTCGGTGGACTCCGTCTGGGCGTCGGCGACCTGGTCGAACAGGCCGGCCGCCGCGAACTCCTTCAGACCCAGGCGTCGTCGCGACGGCTTTCGCAGGGTCAGGGAAATGCCGCCGTCCGCCGCCACCGGCGGCAGGACGATCTGACAACGCACATCGCCCGGCAGGGTCGTCGAGCAGATCGGCTGTTCGGGTCCGACATCCTGCCGGGTGTAGGCTGCGGCCGCCACCGCCAGGGTGCGCAGCCAGGCCTCGGTCAACTCGGGCGCCTCGGTCCAGCGCCAGGCCCCGTCAGCCTCGACCCCGACTTCCCCCGGCCGGTTGATGACGACCTCGGTCACGGTCGCCGGCTCCAGGAAGGGGCGGAGCGGCGCAAGGTAGTGATCCAGGACCGAGGTGTCGTCCATCAGCGCGGCCGCAGCTGATAGACCCCGGCGAAATCCAGGTCCTGGGCCACGAAGATCGACACCTCGGCCCCCTGACCCTTGCGAAGCGTCGGCGGGATGTCGACCGAGCCCTTCAGCGCCACGCTCGCGGCGTCGGACGGCAGACGCGCCGTGGCGGAACCGCTGTCACCCTGGCCCACGGCGGCGTAGACGCTGTCGTCGACGATGGAGAGCAGCAGGGCGCCGCCGAACCGGTCCCAGAAATGGGTGTCGACGACGCCATCGAACCCGGAGCGTCCGAGCGCGTCGGCGGCCGGCGAGGCCAAGGCGACGCCGACCCCGGTCGGCGTCACCGCCCGGGTCCACAGGACGAACAGCCGGCGCCGGCCCTGCTGCAGACCGCCGCGATACTCGCCCAGAACTCGGGTGCCGCGCTCCATCAGGACCACGGCGCCGTTGTCGGACCAGGCGTCACGCGGCAGGACGCAGGTGACATAGCCGGGTGTGGTGCTGTCCATGGCGGTCTGAAGGACGCAGGGCACGCTAGTCCCCGCGGTGATCAGCAGATTGCGGTCTGGCAGGCGGTCGGCGCGCGCCTGGCCGACCGGCGTGACCTGACGCAACTGGTCGAGCGGCGTCGGGGCGCCCGGCGCGGCCGGCGACACCGCCAGGGCCGGTGGCGTGGCGGACTGGCCGCCCCCGCCGGCCCGGCTGTAGGCGAGAACCGGCGCGCGGCGGGCGCTTTCGGCCAGGGCCCGCCGCTGTTCCGCCGGTGAAGGACCGGAGGGGGGCGACCCCCGGTCTTCAGGACCCGGCTCCAGCGGCGGGACGACCTGCGCGTCGCTCAGGGTCGGCGCTTCCGGATCGACGGCGGCGTCGCTCAGCAGGGGCGCGGCCTCGCGGCGGGCGGGCTCGAACGGCGCGGTCTGCCGGGGCGGCTCGTCGCGCCGGCTCGGCTCGGCGCCGTCGGCGTCGCCGCGATCCCAGCTGGCGATCAGGAAGACGCCGCATCCGACGGCCAGGGCGGCCAGGGTAATGACCTTTCCCTGCCGTCCGCCCAGCCGTCCGGCGATCGGCGAGACGCCGCGATCGCTCGTCGGCGAGGGCGGCTTCGGATCGTCGGCGGGCGGGGTCTGATCGAGAGGGCTCACGACGGGTCTCCGACCGACGCGCGATCAACGGCGGGCGAGGCCGTGCCGGTGCCGAGGCCGACACCGCGGGCGTCATAGGCGTCGTTGAACAGGCACAGAACCGATCCGCCCCGCCTCAGCCGCAAGCCTCGGACGACGCCGTGGATCACCACGAACTCGCCGCGCACATCATAGGGGACGAGCCGTTCGGATCCGTCCTCCGCGACCTCGAACAGGGCGGGTAGCGCCTGGACGCCGGGAAAGCGCAGCACGGTGAAGCGGCCGTTGTCGCTGACCTCGCTCGGCTGCAGGGCGCCGTCGCCCTGGGCGGACCAGGCCAGATTGCGGGCACCCTCGACTACCCCGCGCTCCAGCTCCAGACCGATCAGACGCTGTTCCACGGCCTCGGCCTGGACGGCCAGCGCCCGTGCCGCCTGCGCCTGTTCGTCGGCCGGGTAGCGGAACCGGACCTGATAGGCGATCGCGGTGCGTTCACCGGGCTCGCGGGCCAGCAGTTCGAAGGCGTAGTGCCGGGCCGATCCGGCGCGCTCGGTGACCACCAGAAGGTTGGTCGCCTGGTGGCGTTCCCGGGGTTTGAGGAAGAGCACCGATCCCTCTGCGGCCACCTCCCAGGCGACGCTGTCTCCGATCGCGGCGTGACGGATCGTCTCCTCGGGCGAGAAAACAATCTGGGTGGCCGTCCGGAACGCTCCGGCGATCCGGTAGACCGCCGCCGGGTCATAGGTGAGCTCGTGGATGCGGGGGTCGAGCGGGGTCTGCGCCGCGGCCGGAACGGCGAGGGCGAGGCCAGCGGCCAGCGTCAGAAGACAAAGGGGGCGTTTCATCGAATGACCTCCGGATCGGCGCGGTAGGACGTCACCTGGAAGCCGAGGGGGTTCCTCAGCCGGTCCGGTTCGGACATCGGCGCGCGGGTGTAGGTGAAGGCGATGGTGGCGATCCAGTCGCTCTCCACCGTCTGCTGGGCCTGGCGGACCGTGCGGTGGAAGCGGACGTTGGCGACGCCGTCGTTGATGAAGCCGATGGCGCGGATGGAGATGATGGCCTCGCCGTCCCGCCCGTAGAGGTTCTGCGGACTGTTCGGATTGGAGCCGCGGAACAGGTCGGCCCAACGCCGCTGCTCGGCGGGCGCCGACAGGATGGAGACGAGGCGGAAGGCGTCTTCGGCGGCCGGATCGAGGTAGCCCTCCCGCTGTCGCACGTACTGGCCAAGGAAATATTTGCTGACGGCTTCGTCGTAGCGGACCGGCCCGTCCTCCGCCGAGAGGCCGCGCACGACGTCGACCGCGCCGGTCGTCTGGTCCACCCGGATGACGAAGGGTTCGGTGGACTTCAGCGGCGTAAGCATCGCCACCGCGCCGGTTGCGATCACCGCCAGACCCGTGGCCAAGGCGGCCGCCGACCAGGCCAGACGGCGCGACCGGAGCGCAGAGGCCAGGCGGTCCTGGTCCCAGCGCCGCGCCTCGGCGAAGTAGCGCTTCAGCTCGGGTGAGGGCACGCCGCTCATGCGCAGCCTCCCGCGCCGGAGCCGATGGCGGGCTCGGTGGGTTGCGGCGCGGCCTGCGGGGCGAGCACCGAGCCGTGGGGATTGGCCGGTCGCCGGGCGGAGCCGTCGCAAGTCGGCAGCGCGGGATCGCCGCGGTGGGCGCAGGCTCCCAGCAGCAACAGGCCGGCGAGCAGGAGGAAGCGATAGGTCATGTCAGGCGTCTCTCGGTCGGATGGAGCCGCCGCCCCTCGGCGGCTGACGGCTGGATTCCTGGGGACCCTGGGCGCGGCCCGAGCCGCTCCCGCCCAGGGCGGCGGCGTTGGCGAAGTCGGCGAGGCCGGCGCTGGCGCCGCCCGCGATCCCGGCGGCGATGGCCGGGGTCTGCAGAAAGAAGATCGCCCCGAGCAAACACAGGGCGATGAAGATCAGCCCGCCGATCATCGGGTCGGACCCCTGGATCGCGCCCCACTGGTCGCGGACGAGCGACAGGACGAGCTGGAAGATGACGATGATCAGGGCGAACAGGACGAGGTAGTTCACGGCCTGACTGAGCCAGCCGAAGAAGAAGCGGCGGGTGGCGTCGAACAGGGCGCAGGCGATGAAGATGGGGCCGAGGGTGACGAGCAGGGCCAAGGCCAGCTTGGCCACCAGCACCACGCCAAAGCCGAGGGCCGCGGCCAGGGCGCCGATGATGAAGACGGCCGCTGACACCACCCAGGGGCCGGGATTGAAGGCCGAGCCTTCGCGCGAGATGTCCTCGCCCAGCCAGGCCGCATAGGCGAAGAACTGGTCGAAGGCCGCGCCGACGCTGGGGGTGTCCGCGCCGCTGACCGCCCGGGTCAGGGCGTTGGGCAGACCGGTGAACAGCGGCTCGGTGACGAAGGTCGAATAGGCGGCCGTGGTCGCCAGCAGATACAGGAAGGCCAGCTTCAGCGACCGGACCGCGAAGTCCATCACCGGCTCGCTGATCGCGCCCCTCAGGATAGCGACGCCGTAGAGCACGACATAGAGGACCAGGGCGATGCGCAGCGGCCCCTCGACCTCGGCGATCACCGAGGACAGACGGTCGCCGAGGAAGACGTTGAGCCGTTCGTCGATGAAGTCGTAGCTGGGCTCGAAGACGCGAAAGCTCATCGTCGGGGTCCTCAGAAGGCCCGCTCATAGGCGCGCATCCGCGCCGCTCGCCGTGCGTCCGCCAGCCCCCGGCGCGCCGCCTCGCAGTCGTCCGTCTCGCGGCGGGCGTCGCAGGCCGCCACGACCGCCTCGGCCGCTTGAGGATCGACGGCGAAGTCTTCGGCTGTCCGGTCGGGCGCACCGCAGCCGACCAGACCGAAGGCGACGAGCAGCGCCGATCGTCTCACCGGAACACCCTTTCGTAGACGTCCATGCGCGCCGCCCTGGCGGCTTCGGCCCGCTCCCGGGCGCGTTGCTCCTCCAGTCGAGCCTCGGCCGCCTGGGTGAGGGCGAGACCTTGCAACCGGACCTGCTCGTTCTGGATCAGCGCCTGTTCCGCCGCGAGGCGGGCTTCGAGGTCCATGACGGCGCGGGCGTTGGGCGCCGTGTCGAGGGCGGAGCGGAGCGTCTCCAGACCTTGCAGGCGGCGATCCGCAGCTCCGCCGACCGCTTCGCCGATGGCGAGATCCCGTGCGGTCCGTGCGCCGGCGCGTTCGAGGCTGTCGCGATAATAGGCGTCCGCCGAACCCGGATCGCCCGCCGGCGGCGTGTAGAGCCGGGTGTCGCGGCGGATGGCGTCGGCCCGGTCGGCCAGATCGCCGAGCGCGGACAGATCGCCGTCGGCCGCCGCCCGCAGTGCGCGCATGTCCGGAAGCGGATTGCGCACCGCCGGCAGACCGAGCTCGCCGGCCAGGGCGTTGACGCCGGACAGGTCGTTCAGGCTGTCGAAAAGCTGCCGGCCCTGCTCGATCTGGGTCTGCAGCGCTCTCAGCTGCTCCAGGGTGGTCCGAGCCTCTTGGACCATCTGGGCCAGGGCCCGAGGGTCGTGAACAATCTGCTGCGCCTGAACGGCTGGCGCGGCGACGAGGACAAAGGCGGCGGCCGCCGCGGCGAAGGGGATGCGGGTTTTCACAGGAACCTCCTCTGGTCATGGAAGGGATCGCGCCAGAGCGCGTAGTCGTCGCCGACCTCGGCGCGGAGGCGGTCGAGCAGGGCGGTGGTCTCGGTGCGGCCGGACAGGACCGACAGGGCGTCGTCCATGCCGCTCAGGTCCAGTTCCACGACCACGCTGTCGTGGCCCTGCTTGACCAGGAAGCGGTGCGACTCCGGGGTCAGGACCTCCCGCACCAGACGGAACTCCTCCTGGGTCAGGCCGAAGCCGTCGATGTAGTCGCGCGCCTGGCCGTGGGCGTTGGGAAGGAAGATCTTGGTCGCGCACTGTTCGAGGATGGCGTGGGCGATCGGGGAGCGCAGGGCGTCGGCGGGCGATTGGGTGCCGAACACCATCAGGGCGTTCTGCTTGCGCCAGGTCTTGAGCCCGTCCTGGGCCAGTTCTGTGAAGGCCGGGTCGCCCAGCACCTTCCAGAACTCGTCGATGTCGAGGACGAGACGGCGGCCGTCGACCCGCTCGGCGATGCGGTGGAACAGATACAACATCGCTGGTGTACGGACCTCGTCGTGGTCGAGCACCTGAGTGATGTCGAAGCCGGCGAAGCGGGCCTCCAGACTGAGGGCGTCCTCGTCATTGTCGAGGACCCAGCCGAGGGGACCGCCCCTTTGCCAACGCTCCAGCCGCGCGCCCACGCCGCCGGCGTCGCCCTGGCCAAGGAGGCTGCGCAGGGCGGCGATGGACCGGCGCTCGCGCGGCAGGGCCTCCAGCGCGGCCACGCCCTGATCGATGGCGCGGGCCTGGGGCACCGTCAGGGTTTCGTCCGGCCGGGCGACGAGGGTCCGGACCAGGCGGACGAGGAAAGCGCGGTTGGCGGGACTGGGTGAGAGCGCCTTGAACGGGGCGAAGCCGGTCGGTTCGCCGTTGCGCAGGGCGAGATAGGTCCCGCCGCAGGCGCGGACGAAGATCTCGGCGCCCCGGTCCTTGTCGATGAAGAGTTGCTGGGCGTCGAACCGCTCAAGCTGCGCCAGCATGAAGTTCTGGACCACGGTCTTGCCCGACCCCGAAGGCCCGCAGATGAAGGTGTGGCCGAGATCGCCGACGTGGAAGTTGAACCAGAAGGGCGAACCGGCCGTGGTGCGCAGCACGGCGACGGCCTCGCCCCAGTGGTTGCCGCGGGCCTTCCCAACCGGATGGGCGTGGAAGGGCGCCAGGGCGGCGAAATTGCGCGAGGTGATCGCGGCCGGTCGGGTGCGGCGGGCGAAGGCTCCGGGGAACTGGGACCAGAAAGCCGCTTCCAGGCCCAGATCCTCGCGCGCCACGACGAGTCCGGAGTCCGCGAGGATGGCGCGGGCCCTGGACAGGTAGTCGGCCAGCGCGGTCGGGGTGTCGCCGTGCACAAGGATCGACGCCTGGTGTTCGCCCATGACGAAGCGATTGCTGACGAGGTCGTCGAGCGCGTCCGACAGGCCGGTGATCTGCGAGGCCGCGCGGTCCCGCGCCGAGACCATCTGGTTCTGCTTGCGCTCCATCACCGCGCGAGCCGAGGCCTTGGAGAGGAAGGCGAAGGACTGGCTGATCACGAAGCCGAACCGGACGCTCAGCAGCTCGTCCCACAGCCCGGGCCGGGTCGTGGCCGGATATTCCTTGACGGCCAGGACCCCGGCGTAACGGGCCTCGGCGGCGTCCCGCAGCTCCAGCGTCTCGCGTCCGAAGATGGCGCGCACGGTGTAGACCGCCGCGCCGAGGTGGCCGAACACGATCGGGACCGGCGACCGGCGCCCGGTCAGCAAGAGGCGCATGACCTCCATCGGCTCGGAGAACCACAGGTCGCCGCGCTCATAGAGACCGAGCCGGCGCGGCGCATAGCGCCCGAGGTACTGAACCAGGTCGCGTCCGGCCTCCTCGATACGCTGGATATGGGCGACCTCGACTTCGGCGTCTTTGCGGCGCGCCGCCCTCAGACGCTTGGCGAGCGCCGCGGCGCGGTCGCCGGCGTCCCGGCCCGGATGCAGGACGAGGGTGACGAACAGCTCATTGATCCAGAGCCGGCGTCCCGCGACACGATCGTCGTAGAGGGCGCCGAGCTCCCCGGCGAAGGCCGAGCGGAAGCCGGCGGACCGCTCCAGCTCGACCGGGCGGCGGACCACATGATGCCAGATCGCCAGACGGTCGTCGGCGAGATTGCGCCAGGCCTGGTTGAGCTTGACGTGCCAGTCGTTGAGATCGCGGGTGTCGGCGGTCTCGAAGCTGGCGCCGTCGACTTGGAACACCATCATCAGGGCGCCGCTGTCGAGCGCTACCACATGGTCCGAGACGTGACGGGCGTAGGGCAGGTGCGGCCGGGCGTCGGCCTCGCGTCGCAGCCGCGCGGGAGAAACGCCGCCCTCAGCCACGGGACAGCTCCGCCAGACGATAGCGGCGGACGAGGGGGAGGGGCGTCGCCGAGCTCCCGCCCCAGAGCGCCGCGTTGCGCGACCGGCCCTTGGTTTCGACATAGACGAACAGCAGCCGGAAGGCGTTGTGGTCGGCCCGGCAGATCGCCCGGAACACCAGGTGCAGGGCCGGGGCCACGAGCAGGTAAAGCAGGCTGCCTCCGACGAGGAAGACGACACTCGACACGATGACGTTAACGCCCATGGCCTCCATGGGCACGCCCAGGATCATAGCCGGCCGCGTGCAGGCCAGGAACAGCGGATCCTCCGTCAGACGTTCGTCAGCCATGGGGGCCTCCCGCAGACAGGCGCGACAGGGCCAGGCCGATAGCCAGGCCGGAACCGAGACCGGCGAGGATCTGGGCGAACCGTTTGGGCGAGATCAGCCTCAGGCCCAGCATCAGGCACAGGGCGAGAAACAACGACGCCGACCCGATCCACAGCCAGGGCGCGGCGGCGGTCATCAGGCGCCGCCGGTGATCAGGTTGACGATCTCGGCCGCGCCGAAGACCACGACGATGCCGAGCACGACGATCGCCGCCCGGCGCAGGTCGAACAGGCCGAACATCCACAGGATGCCGACGATCACGACCGCCAATACCGCCAACAGACGGGCGGTATTGCCCGTGAGCATATCGACGACGTTCTGGAGCAGGCCTTCGACATTGGCCGAGGCGAGCGCCGGCTGAACCAGGAGAAGACTGGCGGCGAGGGCGATAGCGCCGGCGGCGCCGGCCCTGCGGACGGTCGCGGGTGCGGTCATCTCAGAACTCCGTGTCTGGGGCGGCTGTGAAGGTGAGGACGGCGCTCATCCGGGCGCGCGCGAAGACGTCCCAGTCGGGCGGCGGGGACTGCGGCGCGGCCCGCCGCGGGGGGCTATCGTTCGTTGCGGGTCGAACGTCCCCCAGGGGCAGGACGCCCAGGGACGCGGCGGCGGCCTCGACCCGGCCCACGTAGCCGTTACGAAAGCCGCGCTCCGGATGGCCGGTGTTGTATCGAGAGAGCGCCACCCTCAGGGTCGTCTGGCGATCGACGCCTTCGGCAGGCCGATAGCCCGCGCGCAGGACGACGCCGGCGGCGGCGAGGTTGCGGCACGGGTCGAAGGCCGCCTCGACCGACAGGCCGAGCCAATCCAGATTGTCGCTGTTGATCTGGGCCACCCCGAGATCGAGATTCGCCCCGCGCGCCAGCAGGCCGCGGGCGATGCGCGCCGCGTCGGCGGCGTCACGCGGAGGCCGGGATGGGCGCGGACCCCGGTTCACCCCGATCGCGACCGGGTTGAAGCGGCTTTCCGCATAGGCGATGGCGGCCAGGGTTTCCGGGGCCACCTGCGGCGCGCAGGCCTGGGACAGGCTGAGGATCAGATTGAGGTCGAGCAAGGCGGGCTCCATCGGGAGCCCCAAGCAAACCCGATCGGCCCCTTAGCTGGCGACCCGCGACCCTCCCGCCGGAAATCTACGGTAGGAAGGTCCGCGGTTCCGCAGGTCGCCCCGCCTGGCCTGCGAGGCGCGCCACCGCCTGGATGCGCGTGCGAACGCCGAGCGCGCGGCAAGCCAGCATCAGATGCTCGTCAACGGTCCGCCCCGAGATGCCGATCTGTTCGGCGATCCGGGGAGAGCTCAGACCCTGGGCCGCCAGGGCGAGACATTGGCGCTGCCGGTCGGAAAGACGGTCGGTCAGGTCCGAAGCGGGGAACGGGTTACTGGACGAATACGCGGACATAGACTCAAGCACAGACCCAACGGTGGGTTTGCGGCAAGCCCGCAGGTTCTCGGCGGGGCGTCTACGGTGTCGGATTCCCGGAGGATCCTCCATCCTCGCCGTCGCCGGGCGCAACCAACTTTCCCAACCTCTGCTGCAACCATGCATTGGCGGCGCTGTCTCGGCGGACGGACTGCAGGGCGAGGTCCTTCAGCGCCTTGGTGAAGGTGTTGATGATCGTGCGTGCGTCGAGTTCGCCGAGCACGTCGCCGACCTCGGCATCGAACTCCTGCAAAGCGACCATCAGAATGGTCATCAACTTGTTGTCGGCGGTTCGCAAGGCGAACTCCGGTGATCCAAGAGCGAGCGCGGCCAGGATCGCGTAGGCGTCGCAATCCGTCGCTTCGGCGAAGCGATGAATTCGTTCGAGATTCACGCGCCCGCCGCCGGACTCGAAGTGTTCGTATGATCGAAGGGCCATGCCCATCGCCTGAGCGATCTCGGTTGTCTTCATCCGACGATGGGTCCGGATCAGCCGAAGCGCAGCCGACAGGGTCTCGCTCTGGGACTGGCGTTCGGCACGATCCATCGGTCGGCTTTCCTCGTCGTTCTCGAGGCCGCCGGACTTACGCCTCAGAACCCCTACTGGTTGAAAAATGCGCCAACGACGCTTCAAATGAAAGGCGCCAAGGAAACGGTGTCTAAAGCTTGCGGAAAGGCGCAAACAACATGCGGGTTGCTAACGAAACCTGTAGATTTTTCGTTCGATCCACGTCCGCCAAGCGACGCGCGGGATGATCCGCCATGCCAAAGATTTCCTGAGCGTGGCGATTCCGGAGACGGAAGGCGGGACGTCGTGAAGACAAGGGATCCCTATCACCTCGCCTTGACGGCCCTCGCCCAGTTCGCCGGAGCCGGCAGGTTCGGCTGGGGCATGCCGCTGGTCACGACAGCCGTGGCCGAGGAACTGGGGTTGAGCCCGACGCCCGTGCGTGAGGCGCTCGCGCGGTTAGCGGGCGAGGGCATCATAGAGCATCGACCTGGGCGCGGATATTTCGCGCCCAGCCCCAGTTCGTCGGATATCATTGAACTTTATGAGCTGCACGGGCGATTGGCCAATTGGGCGCTGATCGGTTGCGGGAGCAGCCTCGTCTGGCCCCTCGCAGAAAAAGCTGGTGCCCCGCAGGAGCGCCTGGAACGGCTGTTCGTCCAACTCGTCGAGGCGTCCGGAAACGGAGCTCTTATCCGCGCTCATCGCCGCACGGTGGCGCAGCTACGGCCGATCCGCGTCGTTGAGGAGCGTGTGGCTCCCCTGTCCTCGGAGGTCGTCGATCGCATGGAAGGCCTTCTGTCCCAGGCGCGGCTCGATCATCTGATACCTTTAGTCGAGACATACCACAGTGAGCGTTCGGAGCATGCGCAGCCTGTGTTCGCCATGATGCGGAAATCAGCAGAAAGTATTGACCAAATATAGATTGAAAATAGAGGATGTTGAATGACTTACTGCCCGACCGGAGCATCCCGTTCCGGCTTTAGGAGGCAATGTCATGTTGAAGACCCTGTCTGGCCTGATCCGCCTCGGATCGGCCGAAAGCCAAACCCGCGCGGAGGTCGGCGTCGAGAAAGCCGAACTGAATCCGATCTATCACTACGACGACGATGGCGGTCGCATCGGCCTGCAGCGCCTCGGCGCCGCCGGTCTGGAAACCCGGGCCACCGGTCCAGGCCCGAAGACCGAGCTCAACCCCGTCTTCACCTACGAAGACACCGGGGTGCGCGCCGAGGTCGTTCGCCTGGGGGCGGCGGAAACGCGGACGCGGGCTGACTCCGAGGAAGGGCAGCTGGAGCTGATCCCGGTGCAGCGCTGGGAAATGGGCGGCGCAGCCCGCTGACCTGTCGCAAGGCGTCGGCCCGAGAAGCCGGCGCCTTGTTGCCTTGAAGGATGCGGCGATGGGCTCTGACCTGAGAGGCGATGTTCATGTCGCCTGTGTTGGCGACGCCATGGTCCTGCTCGACCTGGCGGCCGACAGCTATTTGTGCCTGCCCAATGGCGCGGAGGACCTGATCCGCGGCGCGGACGGCGCCCCGATCTTTGGCGCCGGGGTGGTCGGGCGCGCCCTGGCCGAGGCCGGACTGCTGGCCGAGGGACCGCGACCGCGCGTGCCGCCGCCGCCGCCCCGGCCGACACAGACCGTGATCCACGGGCGGCCTTCCCGGGCGCCGAGCCTTCTCGACTGGGGGGCGGCATTGGCCGCCACGGCCGAGATGCGCCGCATAAGGTCAGGGGCTGGGGTCGAGGCCTATCTCGCCGGCGCCGCCGACGATGGGAATGATCGGACCATGGACCGCGTCGCTGAAGCGGCGCGGACCTTCTGGCGGCTCGCGCCTTGGCTTCCGATCGAGGGCGAGTGTCTCGTTCGATCGGCGTTGCTGATGCGTTTTCTTCGCCGACGCGGACTGCGGGCCGACTGGGTCTTCGGGGTGAGGCTCTTCCCGTTCATGGCCCACTGTTGGGTCCAGGCCGATGATCTGTGTCTGAACGACGATGTGGAACGGCTGACCGCCTATAGCCCGATCTATTGCCGATGACCTGGGCCGATCACGGGTATCTGGTGATTCAGACGAGCCGGCCCAGCGCCGAAGACGCCGCCGTCCTGGACCAGGCGCGCGGAGCGCTTCAGGCGGTTGGGTGGAAATGCGCGATCTCGGTGGAGGGTTTGGACATCTATCTGGGACCTCGCTCGCCCCTGAACGTGCGTCTCGTGCACCGCCGTCATGTTCTGATCGGGGAGTACCGCTGGCGTGATCGGGCCCTGTCCGCCGTCATCGGCTGCAGCCGTGGCCCGGTCGACCTGGGACGCAGCGCCGTCCGCGCCGGCTGGGGGCGATACATCCTGGCCTGGAGCGCTGACGACGAGCGCCTCGGCCTGCTGCGGGACCCGAGCGGGGCGATCGATTGCCTGGCCTGGCGTCGCGGGGGTCTTCGTATCGCCGCAGATCAACTGCCGCCCGAGGTCGATCTGCTTCTGCCTGAGACGGTCGCGATCGACTGGCCAGTGTTGGGCGAGATCGCCGACCAACCTGGTCTGCTGAGCGATCGGCCGCCCCTGCGTGGAATAACCTCGGTTACGCCAGGCGACGTCGCCCTGGTCGGTGATCAGATAGAGGCGCACACAGTGTGGCGTCCCGCCGAAGCTTGCCGGGTAAATTCCTGGGACGACTCGCCCGACGCCCTGCGTCGTGTGGTCGATGGGGCCGTGGCCGGCGTGTCGGAAGGGCACTCGATCCTGCTCGGTGAAATCTCTGGCGGGCTGGACTCCGCGATCGTCTCCAGCAGCCTCGCGGCCGTCGGTGCAAGGTCCAAGGCGTCCTACGTCAACTATTTCGGGGACTGGGCCGAGGGCGACGAACGCGCCTATGCGAAGGCCGCGGCAGACAAAAGTGGTGCGCGCCTGACGATGGCGCGCAAGCCCGTCGCGGCCATCACGCCGCAGATGCTCGAGCCCCTCGGCTGGGGTTTCCGACCCGCGCTTCATGGCGTCGATGTCGCTTACGATGAGGACGTGGCCCGACGGATCGGCCGCGTCGGAGCCACTGCCCTGATCACGGGACAGGGCGGGGATGCCGTATTTTTCCAGGCTCCGGATCCCCAGGTGGTCATCGACCGGCGTCGCCGAGAAGGGCTTCGTGGTCTGGACCCACGCTACTGGGCCGAGGTCGGACGTTGGACGCGCCATTCGGCCTGGACCCTGGGCGTTCTGGCGCTTTGGCCGCCCCGGCCTTCGACCCGAGACCGCCGCTGTCATCCGTGGCTCGCCGACGCCGATGACATACCGCCTGCAAAGAGAGGGCAAATCCTTCGGCTGGCGAACTGCCAGTTGTTCTGGAGCGATTGCCGACGGGCGCGGGCGGCCCAGTTGCTCCACCCTTTGCTCACCCAGCCGGTGATCGAGCATGTCATGGCGGTCCCTGCGGATCGGCTCATCCTGGGTGTGAGGGATCGGGGACTGGCCCGCGTCGCCTTCTCCGAGCGGTTGCCACCCTCGATCCTCGAACGCCGGGACAAGGGCGACCTCAGCCAATTCTATGGCCGCGTCGTCCTCTCCAGCCTGGTCGAGCTTCGTCCGTTTCTTCTCGATGGTCTGCTGAGTGAACACCGCCTGATCGACCGGGTCGATCTGGAGCGCGAACTGACGCCGGAGCGTCTGGTGTGGAGTCCCCTCAGCAACCGTCCACTACTGCTGGCGGTCCTCGAGACCTGGGCCAGGCACTGGACCGAGCGGATCGAGCGGCGTGGGCGGCCCCAGATAGCGCGCCAGCCAGCCGAGGATCCGATCATGTAGGTCTCGCAGGTTGCCCGGACTCGCATAGGTGTGGCCCTCTCCGAAATAGGTGAGGAGGGCCGCTTCCCGGTCGAGCCGGTAGAGCGCGCCGAAAAGCGAGCCCATCCTGGCCGTATCCAGGTCCGATTCGATCAGGAGAACGGGCGCGCGCAGGTCATCCACACGGTACAGCGGGCTGGCCTCTACATAGGCCTCGGGGCGTTGCGCGAAAAAGCCGAACGAGCCTTGGCCGGTCTCGCCCCAGCCTGCCATCTGGCCGACCGGAACGCCCTCGTCAGGCGCGACGCGATAGAAGGCGGGCAACTCCATGGAGCGGCTCAGGTCTGCATAGCCGTTCGACGCGATTACGGCGCGGAACCGATCGCTCTGTGTCGCGGCGCTCAGGACGCCGTATCCGCCGAAACTGTGTCCGATCAGGGCGACCCGATCCGCGTCGATCAATCCCCGTCGGCCGGCCTCGTCCACGATCGCCAGGATGCGGTCGGCAAGGCCTTCCGCCGCCGGAGGCCCGCCAGGCTTGAGGGGAAGGCTGACGACCAGGACGGCATAGCCGGCCCCCGCAAGCACCACGGGGTTATTCTGCAGCTGTGTCGTGCCCGGCGACAGGGCCGCCGGCGCCGAGCGCGGCGCGGAGCCGGGATAGACCACGACAACGACGGGCGGCCGGGCGCCCTCCGGCAAACCCGGCGGCTGCAGCAGCCAACTGGTCAGGGGTTGGCCGTCGGGGCCGGTGTGAGGCACTGGCACGATCCGGCCCCAGTCGATGTCCCGCCACCCTGCGTTCGCGGGAGCGATCGCTTCAGCGCCGCCCGACCGGTGAACGCGCAGGCCGCTGTCGCCCCGATCGGTCAGATAATGCGTCACGAGGAAACTGGCGTCGGGGCCGGCCGCAAGGATCCGCTCGTCGGGCTGCAACGGCGTCACGCAAGTCTGACGGCGGTCGGCCAGACGTGACAGGCATGCCCCATCGACAAGGATGTGCGAGCCGGCCTCGAGCGCGCTGGGGTTCCACCGCTCCGGATTTCCGCCATCACCATTCGCACCCTGGCCCCAGAGCCGCCCGGCGGCTATACGGGCGCCGTCGCCGCCGAATCGATAGACGCCGTCTGACCTTTGGATCGCCGCGCGTCCGCGAAGCGACACGAGGCGTTCGGCTGGCTCAACGACCGGGACCCGAGGCTCGCCTGCCGCTTCCGGCCGCAACCAGACCCTGCCTCCAGTTCGCGAACGCGCCTGGACGACAGGTTGAGCGCCATCCCAGCTCGCCAAAGGCACGGCGACCCCGTCCCAGGTCCGCTCGATCCAGGGTGAGTCCTCGCCCATCGTGAGCGGTCGGGCGCGGCCGTCTTGCCGGACCAGCCAGTAACGTCCGTCCTGATCGAAGTCGCCGCCAAGAGGGCGTCCGAAGACCAGAAGGCGGTTCGAGTCCGGCGACCATGACAGCAGGTACATGGCCAGGTCTTCATCCGGCAGCGGCTGCCGGGTTGCGCCTGTTTCCAGGTCGACGAGCGTCAGCCGTCGGCGGCGGAGAGGGTCGCCGACCCGCAATGGCCTGCCGGGACTGGGTTGAAGGTCCTCGGCCTCCTCGAGGAGGGCCGCATGGCCGCCGTCCGGCGAGAGTCGAAGGTCGAACCATTCGCCCGAAGCCAAGGCCCGTGAACGTCCGCTGGCGACGTCGAGGGCGACAAGATTGGACGCCAGGGCCTGAGACCGGCTATCGCGCTGCCGGCCGCTGGGGATGTAGACCGAGCTGGCGCCGTGGCCGCTCGCGGCTGTACGCCACAGCCGTTCGATCCGTGCCTGGGCCTGATAGCCGACGCGCATCGCCACGGGCGGATCATCTAAGGGCCGGGCCACGAAGATCAGTTCGGTGGGCGAGCGCCAGGCGACCGTCCGTCCGAACTGGATCCATTCCGGCGTGAACGGATGCCAATCGACGGCGCCGGTGTCGAGCGTGAGGACGCCCAGGCGCACACTGTTTTCGGTGACTCGGAAGACCACCATCCGTGCACCGTCCGGAGAGAAGGGGCCGGAAACATAGCCGACATCGTGGCCGGAAGAAGCGAGCCGGACCTTCGGCTCGCCACCCGCAGCGGGGCGAACCTCGAGTTCGCTCAGCAGCCAGTTCACCGCCGTCGACAGCGCATAGGAGCCGGCCTGATCATAGGCCGCCTGTCGTTCGACCGTGATCCACCGTCCGTCAGGACTGATGCGAACCGTGCCGGTGTCTTCGTGTCCGACGAGGTCATCGACGGTGAACGGCCGGCCGGTCTGGGCTGACGCGGGACAGACTCCGGCCAGGCTCGCCGCCAGGGCGAGCGCCAATAGCGAGCTCCGCATCACCAGCTCCGGGTCAGCTGCAGGGACACGAACCGGCCCAGTACATTGGTGTTGGCCGCGTCGTAGGCCACGCCTTGGGGCGCGTCGTAAAACGGGGGATCACGGTCGAACAGGTTCTGGACCGTGAGCGAAAGCATCGCCCCGGCGAGGACGCCGTCCTCCGGGGCGTATCGGACCAGCACATCAGCAGTCGTCCATGACCCGATCCTGTTACCGACGAGGTCCTGGTACGATCCGACGTAGTTCAGGGAAGGGGCCACGGTCCAGGATCCGCGCGACCAACTGCCCGAGGTCCGGCCCCGAAGCCCGACCGGGAAATTGGGGCGGTCGACCTGAGAGACGGTGGGCGATGTCGGAGTCGGTTGAGCGTCAAAACGCTCCAGCCAGGTCATGTTCACCGCCACGTTGAACGCGTTCGGGCCGAGATCGAAGCCGTAGTCGGCGGTGATGTCGGCGCCCTGAACTTGCACCCGCGCCGTGTTGACGTAACGCGCATCGACAATCGCGCCGTAGGCGGTGGCGGGGAAAAGGTCCCGAAGACCCGTCGTCGGCAGATCGAGGATCGCCTGGATGGCTGCCCGATCGTCGGCGTTGTTGATCGGGTCGAGCGTGCGAACGAACGGCGCCAGCGACGGGTCGCCCAAAGCCGTGAGAATGCTCTCCAGCGCCGGTTGGCCAATCCTGTTGTCGAAGTCGGTTCGAAAGAGGTTGACCCCGAACTGAAGCCCGGGGACCGCATCTGGCCGGACCTCGAAACCGCTGGTCCAGGTGTCGGCTTCCTCAGGTTGAAGATCCGGGTTGCCGCCGTACAGGATCATCGAGAGGATCTGTTGAGACCCCCGAGGCAGGATGGAGGGACTGGCGCTGGGCGCATCGTTCAGCTCGCGCAAGGCGGGCGCGCGAAATGAGCGGCCGTAGTTAGCTCTGAAGAGCAGTTCGTTCGTGGGCTTCCAGAGCACGCCGACCTTGGGACTGGTCGTCTGCCCCACGTCGCCATAGTCCTCAAACC
The DNA here is from genome assembly GCF_017795885.1 of Brevundimonas sp. AJA228-03. NCBI lineage: Bacteria > Pseudomonadati > Pseudomonadota > Alphaproteobacteria > Caulobacterales > Caulobacteraceae > Brevundimonas > Brevundimonas sp. AJA228-03. The sequence goes on from NZ_CP059297.1 coordinate 1,504,812, forward strand.
GCGCCGCAAGGGAGAGCTCAAGCCGTTCCAATCCCGGGCGAGCGTTGTCGGCGCCGAAGAGCGGCAGGCGCACCTCGGCGAAGGCGGCCGAGACCTGTCGGTCCGTTTCCGTCGCTGCGCCCACGGCCGGCGCGCTCCCGGATGTGAATCCGGTGAACTGGCGCTCAAATGTTTCTTCCCGGAACGCCAGGCCCGCAGCCAGCCGCAGCGGGCCGCCCGGGAGATCGAGGATCGTGCCGCCGACCTGGAGATTGGCGGATGAAACGGTCGTGCGACTGTGGGTCCGCGTGTAGCCGGAGCTGATGAAATCGAGCACCGTGCTATTATTGATGAGCCCGTCGCCAAAGGGATTCAGATAGCCGTCCCGCACGGCGCTGAATGGCGTGGCCGGATTGTCCCCTACGGCTCCGAGCGCCTCCCGCAGATAGGTCGATTGAAGCGCGCCATCCGTTGCATTACGGCTTTCCTCGGATGAATAGGCGACATAGGCGTCGAGCTTCCAGTCCGCGAACAGATCAGCCACGCCGCCCACGGTGGCGCCGAAACTTTCCACCTCGCCACTGATGCGCGGAGCCGGAATCTCCTTCTGGAACGAATAGGCGACGGTGTGCGATCGCGCGCCGGCCGGCGACACGAAGAACGGATTGGCCGAGGTGACCGTCAACAGGGTGCTGATGGGGAAGGACACCGTCTCGTAGTTGCGTCGTCCGTAGCGCGCGTCGCCGCTGATCTCGAAGCGGTCGCCCAAGTCCTGCCGTGCGGCAGTGTAGACGCTCTCCCGGGTTTGACGGGGGAGAACATTGACCCCGGCCCGGTGGTTCTCGAGGTTGATCTGCCCGGCGAGAAAATCGCCGGGCCGAAGGCCGACGCCCGCCTGACCCGGCGGGATGGCGTAGGTCGGAACGTAGCTGCCTGAAGCCGCGTCGAACACGACGATGTTGCCCGGATTGCTGTAGTATTGCCTTCGGTCTGTTCCGCCGCGCCACCGCAGGTCCGCGTCGCTGGCGAGCCGCCTTTCCGACCCCGCCAGCGCCTCCCGATCATAGTATTCATAGGTGATCATCGCGCCGCCGCCGGTCCATCGCCGGCCGATCGTCTGTCCGAACTGATACTCGCCGCTCGCGCCGTCCCAGGTGTCGCCCAGCCGAATCCGGGTCTCCGCACCGTCGTAATCGTCGCGCAGGATGATGTTCACCACGCCGCCCACCGCGTCGGCGCCGTAGAGGGCAGAAGCCCCGTCGAGCAGAACATCGACGCGTGCGATCGCGGCCGTGGGGATCGAGGAGACATCGGCGAAGTCGCCCTTGGCCCCGGTGCCTGCCAGGCGTCGACCGTTGATCAGGACGAGCGTGGCGTCGCTGCCCAGGCCGCGAAGGTTCACGCCGTTCGCAAAGGTCGAATTGGTGCCGGATCGGTCGGCGCCGTTGTTCAGTGCGCCTTCGTTGGCGGTGCCGCCGAAATTCTGCGGCAGGCTGGCGAGCAGTTGGGCGACCGTCGCCCGTCCTTCGCGGTCCATCTGGTCGCGGGTCACCGTCACGACGGGCGACGGGCCATCGCCCGCTCCACGGATCAGGCTTCCCGTGACGACCACTTCCTCGAGTTCGGTCGCTTCGGCTGCATCCGCGTCCGCTCGCGCCGAAGGGTCATAGAGGACGAACACATTGGAGCGGGTCCGCCGGTGCGACAGGCCGGTGTCGCGCAGCAACGCAGCCAAGGCGGCCTCGGCCGGATAGCTCCCGCTGAGGCCCGGCGATTGGCGGCCGGCGACGAGAGCGGCCGGGTACAGGATCTGTTGCCCGCTCTGCTGGGCGAAGGCCGTCAGAGCGCGATCGAGCGGTCCCGCGGCGACGTCATAGCGTCTCACCGCATCCGCAGTTTGCGCGATCACCGGCGTCGCCGACGCCAGGAGCAGCGCGGACAGCGCTGTTGAACCCAGACCCATACGCATACTCTTTCCCCCTTAGGTTACCCGCGCGTTGGCGGGACGGGGAAGAGACGATGGGGAGGGCGGGTCCCCCTAAGTCCGCTTACGAATTATAATTCAGGCTGGAGGCCCAGACAGGATCACTGTGCCATCGGGCCGCCGCTCGGCTTTCACCGAATAGAGATCCTGCAGCGCGGCGATGAAGCCATCGGTGTCGCCGGTGTCGAAAACGCCGCTGACGGGGATATCGGCGATGTGCGAGGCCCGCAGATCAATCTTCTCGTCGCTGTAGCGATTGATCTCCGCCACCGCGGCCCGTATCGGCGTCGCCCTGAAGATCAGACGGCCGGTGGTCCAACTCGTTTCCTGGGCGATGTCGACGGTCGCCACCGCCGGACGCGGCGCCGCTGTGACCACTTGCTGGCCCGGGTTGAGCGACCATCCGGCGTCGCCTTGGGCGGTTTCCCGTACCGACACGCGACCCTCGACCAAAGTGACGCGCGCGCCGTCGCCCATCCGGCGGACGTCGAAACGGGTTCCGATCGCCGTAACGTCGGTGTCGCCTGCTGAGACCACGAAGGGCCGGGCCGGGTCGCCAGTCACGTCGAAGAAGGCCTGTCCCGACAGCAGCGCCACCGATCTCCGGTCGTCGCGCAGTCGGACCTGGATCCGTGACCCCGTGTCTAGGGTGACGCGCGACCCGTCATCCAGACGCACGGTGCGCTGCTCGCCAACGGCGGTCGCATAGTCGAGCGGCCTGTTGACGGCCCAGAGCGCTCCGGCGGCGACGACCGCGACGGCGGCCAGCGCGACGCCGCCGAGCGGCGTCCAGAGCCGGGACACCAAGGCTCGCGCGCGGACGGGGGACGAGGCCTTGCCCATCGCTTCTGCCGTCAAGTCGCTGATGTCGGGGTCGCCCGCCAGGGTGTTGGTGGCGTTCCAGACGGATTCAACCCGTTCGTAGGCGCGTGCATTGTCGGGATTCCGTCGCCAGGCGCTGAACGCCTTGACGTCGTCCGTGGACACGCGCCGCTGGCTGAGGCGAGCAAACCAGGAAGCGGCTTCCTGCCGTCGGATGTCGAGGTCGCCATCGACCGTCATCATACCCTGCCTAATCGTCCAGCCGAGCGACGCAGTGCTCCAGCGCCTTCGACATCCGCCACTCGACGGTCTTGACACTGAGGCCGCGCGCCGCAGCGATCTCGGGATAAGTCATACCGCCAAAGCGGCTCAATACGAAGATGTCCCTATACAGCGGAGGCATGGTGAGGATGATCTGCTTCAGCATCAACTGTTCCGCCTGAGACGCGGACTCGCTCTGATCTTGGCCGAAATCGCCTGAGGACTCGCGTTGGCGCTTCAGACGTCGGCTCTCGTCGCGCACCAGATTGAGCGCAATTCGCAGCAGGAAAGCCTTAGGATGCCGGATGTCCGCGCTCCGATAGGGAGCCGCGCGAAGATAGGTCTCCTGAACCACGTCGGCAGCCTGGTCGGCGCCGACGTGCGCCCTAAGCCGCCCATCGAGCCAGCCGGCATAGCGACGATAGAGACCGTTCAGGCCCTCCGCCGCTTCCGGTTTCAGCTCTTTGGCATCGGTCAACGCGAATCTCCGGCCTCCGGGGAGGGACGGGGAATCCGAAGACGAGATCGCGCAGGCTCCGCACCCCGGGCGGGCGCACGGGTTCGGGCCGCTGACAAGCGACAGGCGCGTGAGACGCGCGTCGTTGAGTTTGACTTCGCACAGGGGATTCCAGGCCCCTGTCGGCGCGGACGCCGACACCCGAGCATGAATCAAACGGAATCCAGACGCAAGCCGGAGGGGGCGGGCGTTGGAATCCTCTGCGAATAAGGCCCGCTTCAACCCCGCCCGCACCGATCGGAAGGCCGCAAAAAAGCGGCGGAAGGCCCGCAAAACATTGACGTTGCCCGCCGGCGAAGCCCCCGTGTACGGATGAAGTCAGACAACCAGTGGTGTACCATGGAAGCCGTTGCCGAAGATCCTGATCGACAGCCGGTCGCTGTCTCACTGAGCCCGCGCGAACAGGAATGCCTCCAGTGGGTGTGTCGCGGAAAAAGCTCCGCTGATATTGGGACCATTCTGTCTCTGTCGCCCCGGACGGTGGATTCCTACCTTGAGAAAGTCTGCGCCAAATTGCGGGTCCGCACCCGGATCGAGGCGGTCGCGAGTGCTGTCCGCGATGGATTGATTGATCCGGCCTGAGGCGAAGGGGGCGGGCCAGGAACTTCTGTGAGGAAGCCCGGCGTTTCACCGCCGACCGCCGCCGACGCTCACGCGTCCCCTGGCTCTCGATCGGCGCCTATCGTTCCCGGAACCCGCCATTGCCTTTTTAGCGCAGGACGTCAGGTTGCGCACCTGCCGCCCGTCTCACGCCGTCAGGGCGACGATCGCCTGCCAGGTCAGGACCACCCCGACGATGCTGATCAGGGCGCCCGACGCATAGGGCGCGCGCCGGGCGAAGGTGGCGAAGCCGCCGGCCCAGCGCTTCTCAGCATGCCGCATGCCTAGGGCGGCGACCACGCCGACCGTGACCATAGTCACGGCCAGTCCGATCGAGAAGCAAAGGACGAGGGTGGCCCCCAAGGCGACCTGCTTGAGCTGTAGGCAGAGCAGCAGGACGGTGATCGACGCAGGGCAAGGGATGAGGCCGCCGGTCAGACCGAACAGGATGATCTGCCAGGTCGTCACCTTTCGATTGGCGAACCGCGCCTTGATGTCATTGGCGTGGGCTCGCTCGTGGGCGTCCTGATAGCCGGGATCGGAGACGTCCAGCCCGCCATGGTCGTGACCATGATCGTGACCGTCCTCGCTGAAGTTCACTTCGAAGGCGTGGACGTGGCCGCGGTGGCCGATGGTCAGCCGTGCCGCGAAGGCGTGCGGTTCCGGAATCGCCTCGGTGGAGCGGAGTCGGTCGCCGTCGCGCTCGAAGGTGAAGCTCTGGGTCGCGCCGCCCGCCCGGGTGGTCGTGACGATGACGTCGTCGGCTTCCAGCAGCGGTCCGCTCTCGGCGGTTATGCGGAACTCGGGCGGGACGTCGTCCTCGAAGATGCCGAGGATGAGGACGCCGTGTCCGGTGTCGATGCGGCGTGTCTCGTCATGGGCGTGACCATGGTCGTGCTCATGATCGTGTTCCTTGGGCGCGGCGCGTTGCTCGCGCCAGGTGGCGAAGATCATCCAGGCGGCGACGCCGAGGATGATCAGGGCGGACGCCAGTTGGAACCAGGGCTCGGACGATTCCAGATCGAGGTTGCGGCCGAAATAGAGGCCGGCGAGCGCGATCGCCCAGACGATGGCGGTGTGGGACAGGGTCGCCGACAGACCCAGCAGCATGGCCTGCCAGACGGTTCCGCGCACGGCGACGATGAAGGCCGCCATCATGGTCTTGGAGTGGCCGGGCTCCAGCCCGTGCAGGGCGCCCAGCAGCAGGGCAGAGGGTATGAAGAGCCAGGCGTGGGCCGAGCCCTGCTGCAGCAGGTCCGCGAACGGGGTCATCGGCGTCTCACAGGTATTTGGTGATGTCTTTGAAATCGGCGATGGCCTTGCGTGCCTCGTCCGGATCGCCCTCGGCCGCATGGGCCAGGCAGTGGTCGATGTGGTCGTGGATCAACGTCTTCTTGGCGGCGGCCACCGCCTTCTCGATGGCGTGAAGCTGCTGCGCCAGATCCTGACAGGGCCGGCCGCTCTCGATCATCTGGATGACCGTGTGCAGATGGCCGTCGGCGCGGCGAAGGCGTTTGACGATCTCGGGATGGGAGGCGTGGGAGACGTGGGCCATGACGCCGCATATCCTCCCCGGGGGGATATTGCAACTATCCTCCCCGGGAGGATAAGGTCCGCTTGGCGCGCACTCGCGCCGGACCTCGGAGTCGCTCGTGTTCTCTCCCCTGCGTCACCGCGCCTACCGACATCTGTTCATCGCCCAGGTCGCGGCTCTGCTGGGGACGGGGATGGCGACTGTCGCGCTCGGTTTGCTGGCTCACGACCTGGCGGGCGCCAGCGCCGGCGAGATCCTCGGCGCCGCGCTGGCGATCAAGATGATCGCCTATATCGGCGTCGCGCCCTTCGCGAGCGCCTTGGCGGCGAAGCTGCCGAGGAAGACTCTGTTGGTGTCGCTTGATGTGGTCCGCGCCGGCGTGGCCGCCGCCCTACCGTTCGTCGGCGAGGCCTGGCAGGTCTACGCCCTGATGACAGTTCTCTATGTCGCGTCGGCGGCCTTCACTCCGGCCTTTCAGGCGATGATCCCCGATCTGCTGCCGGACGAGGGCGAATACACCAAGGCCCTGTCGCTCTCGCGCCTGGCGGCCGATCTGGAGAGCGTGGCTAGCCCGGTTGCGGCGGCGCTGCTGCTGGCGGTGATGAGCTACAACAATCTGTTCGTCGGAACGGCTCTCGGCTTCGTCGTCTCGGCCCTTTTCGTGGTCAGCGCGGTCCTGCCCGCCCTGTCCCGGGCGCAGCCGCTGCCTTTCATGCGGCGGCTGACCGGCGGCCTGCGCCTGTTCGCTCTCACCCCACGCCTGCGCGGATTGATGGCGATCAGCCTCGCCGAGGCCGCAGGCGGGGCGATGGTGTTCGTCAACACCGTCGTCCTGGTTCAATCCCGTTTCGGACTCTCGGGCCAGCACACCGCCTGGGCCCTGGCGGCCTTCGGGCTCGGCTCCATGGGCGCCGCGGTCGCCCTCCCGCGTCTGCTCACGCGGGTCTCCGACCGCAGCGCCATGCTCTGGGGCGCGGTCATCATGACGGGCGTCCTGCTCGCGGGATCCGTTCTCGCCACGAGCTATGTCGTGCTGCTCGGGCTGTGGGCCGTGATGGGCGTGGGCTATTCCTTGACGCTGACACCGGCGGGACGGGCGTTGCGTCGCTCCTCCAACGCCCAGGACCGGCCGGCCCTGTTCGCGGCCCAGTTCGCCCTGTCGCACGCCGCCTGGCTGGTCGCCTATCCGGTGGCAGGCCTGGTCAGCGCCGCCGTCGATCCGAGCGCGGCCTTCCTCGTTCTGGCCGGCCTATGCGCGGTCGGTACGGTGCTGGGGTTTGTCATCTGGCCGGCGCACGATCCAGCGGACCTCCCGCACGTCCACGATAATCTGAGTGCGGGGGATGCGCACTTGGCCGACGCGAAGGTGACCGAGGCCGGGGCTGCGCATGCGCATCCGGTCGTCATCGACGACAGCCATCCGCGGTGGCCGAAGCGTCCGGACTGACGATCGGCTCGCTGGGTGCGACTTCAGGTCAGTCGATCGAGATAGGCCGCCCAGGCTTGACGACCTGCCGGGGTTAGCACGATCCGGGTGCGTGGCTTGCGTCCCAGGAAGCCGCGTTCGATGCGAATGAACTGGCTCTCCGAAAGCCGTTCGAGATGCCGCGACAGGACATTGTTCGCGGTCTCCAGCGCACGGGCGATCTCGGTGAAGTCGGCGCTGCCGCGATCCGACAGATAGGCAAGAACGCCGGCCCTGGTGTGATGGGCGAGAAGATCGCTCAACCGGCGCGTTCCCGCATCAGCAGTATCGCCGGGAAACAGGCCAGGCCGAGCAGGCTGAGGCCGACGAGCAGGACGAGTTCGACGGTATTGCCGACCACGGCGGCGGCCAGGGTGGCGGCGAAGCTGGCGACGGCGACGATGAGCAGCCAGCGGCGATCGGTCATCAGCGCCGTCGCCCACCAGGCCGCGCCCCAGAGCGCCAGGACCGTCATCGGCAGCATGAAGGCCGTCTGGGCGACATCGCCCGTCGGCTGGGCCGCGGCGTAGAGATAGGCGACGATCACCGTCACAAAGGCCGCGAAGGCGGCCGACCAGGCGGCGGTTGCCGCGCGGCTGAGACCGCGCCCGCGCGAGACGAAGGTCCGCCATGCGGTCCAGACGGCCATGACGATGAAGGCAAGATGGGCCACGGGCGGGATATAGTGGACCCAGGGGTAGAAGAGGCCGCCCGGATCATCGGCCCCATCGATGACGATGGAGGCGTAGATCAGAAGGAAGCACAGACCGTAGCCCGCGCCGAACACCGCCATCACCGGCAGGAACGGAGCCGGGCGGCCTCGACCGGCGTGCGCGATCCGCTTGAGATAGGACAGGTCGGCGGGCGTGGGCGTCTCGGTCATGGCGGTCTCCGTTCTGCGATAAGTTTGTATAACAAAGTAGTCGCGTCAAGGCTGTTTCTCGAGCGGGCGTCGAGACGTCGCTCGACGCCTCCTATGAACGGAGGGTCGGAGGTGGTGGCCACTGTCGGCGGCCGGCCGACGCGCCGACCCGCGTTCGAGAAGAGCTGATCCCGCGCCGGTTCCGAGATGGGGCCGACGCGGGAGGCTTTGGTGGGCGGGCGTCCGGCGCGTGTCTTGGCGAGGCCTACTCGATGAATTCGACTCGCTCGTAGGCGCCGTTCGTCACCAGGGTGATGGTGACCGGCTCATCGCCGCGGTTGCGCCAGAACCAGCCGTGCTTGCCGTCGAAGGCGGCCACGAGCACGCCCTGTACGCGAGTGTCTGTCCCCTTGCCGTAGCCGTGGTAGGAGATCCCGCGCCCGTCGCCGTGGGTGTCGTAGTTCACCGCCCCGCCATCGGCGGACCAGGTGAACTCGGCGCGATCCCCTTCCTTCATGGTGAGCTTGATCTCACCGCCCTCGTCGGGCTCGAGCGTCAGGCTCGTGCGGTCCGAACGGACTGGCGTGCCCGGCGTCGTCGCGGCCGTCACGGGCGCAGGGCCTGCGGCTGCAGGGGGCGCTGCGGGCGGAGCGACAGGGGGCGCAGCCGTCCCTGGCTGCGCCCCGGTTGCTGGAGGCTCCATCGGCGGCGTCAGAGGTGTCGTGGCGATCGGAACCGCCTGGGGCGCGGCGCCGGCCTCCTCGGCCGCGGCTTCCGCGGCGAGTTGGCGCTTGATCCGTCCCATCTCGGTCAGGCCGAGCAGAGAGCCGACCCGCGTGGGGTCGATCCCGTACTCCGCGGGCAGGACGACGGTGACGAGCAGGGCTGAAGCGACGACCACGGCGATGCCGGTGGACTTCAGCAGCTTGGCGGTCGACGGCAGTTCGGAGGCGTCGGGCTTGTTGGCGTTGTACATTTGAGGTCTCCGGTCAGGCGACGAAGAAGCCGACGAGCTGATAGCCCGCCAGGATGAAGCCGAGGGTCATGAGGACGACGTTGGCGGCGTAGGCGTGCCGCCAGAAGCCGGTCGTCTTCCTCCAGAAGCCCATGACGATAAGGATGGCGCCCAGGGCCAGGAGCTGGCCGACCTCGACGCCGAGGTTGAAGGCGATCAGATTGCCGATCAGGCCGTCGGGCGAGAGGTTGAAGTCCTGAAGCTTGGTGGCCAGGCCGAAGCCGTGAACCAGGCCGAAGACCAGGGTCGCCGCCCTGGTCGCGGGCTGGAAGCCGAACCAGCGCTGGAAGGCGCCCATGTTGTCGAGCGCCTTGTAGGCGACCGACAGGCCGATCACGGCGTCCACCAGATAGCTGGAGACGCTGATGTCGGTCAGCACGCCGAGCAGCAGGGTGGTGGAGTGGCCGACCGCGAACAGGGTCACATAGAGGCTGATGTCCTTCATCCGGTAGAGGAAGAAGATCACCCCCAGCAGGAAGAGCAGGTGGTCGTAGCCGGTGACCATGTGTTTGGCCCCGAGGTAGACGAAGGGCCAGAACAGGAAGCCGGACGTCTCCTGGATATAGCCCTTGTCGCCCTCGGCCACGCCGTGAGCCAGGGCGACCGTGAGCAGGCCGTTCAGGAACAAGATGAACAGCCCCAGCAGGAGGACGCCCGCAGGCGTCCTCAGCCAGGCCGTCCAGCGATGGATCGCGGCGGTCATGCGTTGCTCCGAGTGAAGGGAAGACGGGGAAGCCAGCGGCGCGGTGCGCCGTCCGCGCGGGGCGGCCGACCGTGGACGAGGCTGTAGAGGGCGGGAAGGACCAGCAGAGTCAGGATCGTCGAGGAGATGATCCCGCCGATGACGACGGTGGCCAGCGGGCGTTGGACCTCGGCGCCGGCCCCCACGTTGAGCGCCATCGGCACGAAGCCGAGGCTGGCGACCAGGGCGGTCATCAGCACCGGCCGCAACCGGGTCAGGGCGCCTTCGCGTATCGCTTCTCCAAGGGGTCTGCCTTCAGCGATCAGGGTGCGGATGAAGCTGACCATGACGACGCCGTTGAGCACCGCGACCCCGGACAGGGCGATGAAGCCGACCGCCGCTGAAATCGAGAGCGGCAGTCCGCGCATCGCCAAGGCGGCGACCCCGCCGGTCAGGGCCAGGGGCACACCCGAGAAGACGATGGCGCTGTCCTTGACCGACCGGAAGAGGGCGAACAGCAGGCCGAAGATCAGCAGCAGCACCACCGGCACCACCAACTGCAGCCGCTTGGCCGCCGAGATCAGCTGTTCGAACGTGCCGCCGTAACTGATCCAGGACCCGGCCGGAACCTCGACCTCGGCTCCGACCTTTTCCTGGACCTCGGCGATGAAGGACCCCAGGTCGCGGCCCCGCACATTGGCGGTGACCACAACCCGGCGCTTGCCGTCTTCGCGGCTGATCTGGTTTGGGCCCTTCTCGACGACGATGGTCGCGATCTCCTCAAGGGGCACGAAAGCCGTGCCGCCTGAGCCGGGCACGGGAATGCGCAGCCGACCGATGGCTTCGGTGTCCTGGCGCAGCGTCTCGGGCAGGCGCACGACCACATCGAAGCGCCGGTCGCCCTCGAACACCTGACCGGCGACCACGCCGCCGATCGAGGTCGCGACGACCTGCTGGACATCGTCCATGCTGATCCCCAGCCGCGACAAGGCAGCGCGGTCGGGCCTGATCTGCAGGACCGGCAGGCCGGTGACCTGTTCCACCGAGACATCCTCGGCGCCCTCGATGCCGCCAACCACGCTTTCGACGGCGTTGCCGACTTCAAGCAGGGCGTCGAGATCGTCGCCGAACACCTTGATGGCGACGTCGGCGCGAACGCCCGAGAGGAGTTCGTTGAAGCGCATCTGGATCGGCTGGGTGAACTCGTAATTGTTGCCCGGGATCTGGGCCACGGCCGCCTGGAGTTCTGCCAGGAGTTCTGCGCGGGGTTTGCGCGGATCGGGCCAGTCTTTGCGGTCCTTCAGCATGATGAAGGTGTCGGCGACCGAAGGCGGCATGGGATCGGTCGCCACCTCGGCGGTGCCGATCTTGGCCACGACCCGCTCGACCTCGGGGAACTGGGCGATGCGTCGTTCCAGCGCCGTCTGCATCTGCACGGCCTGGCTGAGGGAGGTGCCGGGGATGCGAAGCGCGTGCATGGCGATGTCGCCCTCGTCGAGGTTCGGGATGAACTCCGACCCCATGCGGCTGGCGCCCAGGGCCGCGATCGCCACCAGGGCGACCGCAACGGCCACGAAGGCCACGCGCAAGCGCAGGGCCAGGTCCAGCGCCGGCTGATAGAAGCGCCGGGCGCCGCGCATGACGAAGCTGTCCTTCTCCTCGACCTTGCCAGTGACGAACATGGCGACGGCGGCCGGGACGAAGGTCAGCGACAGGACCAGGGCGCAGGTCAAGGCGATGACGACGGTGATCGCCATCGGATGGAACATCTTCCCCTCGACGCCGGTGAGGGCGAAGATCGGCACATAGACGAGAGTGATGATCAGCACCCCGAACAGGGATGGCCGGATGACCTCCCCGGAGGCCGAAGCCGCCAGCCCGAACCGCTCCTCGCGGGTGAGCAGCCGGCCCAGGCGATGCTGGGTCTCGCCGAACCGGCGCAGACAGTTCTCGACGATGATGACCGCGCCGTCGACGATGAGGCCGAAATCCAGCGCGCCCAGGCTCATCAGATTGCCCGAGGTGTCTGTCCGCACCATGCCGGTGATGGTCATCAGCATGGTGACGGGGATGACCGCCGCCGTGATCAGCGCCGCCCGGATGTTCCCGAGCAGCAGGAACAGCACGACGATGACCAGCAGCGCCCCCTCGACCAGATTCTTCTCGACCGTGTGGATCGCCCGGTCGACCAGATCGGTCCGGTCATAGACCGGCACGGCCCGGACGCCGGAGGGCAGGGCCCTGGATGCTTCGTCCAGACGGGCGGCGACGGCCTGGGCCACGGTGCGGCTGTTCTCGCCGACGAGCATGAACACCGTTCCGAGCACGACCTCTCGGCCGTCCTCCGTCGCGGCGCCCGTTCGCAGTTCTTCGCCCATCACCAGGTCAGAGACATCGGCCACCCGGACCGGTACGCCGTTGCGGTTGGCGACGATGATGGCGCCGAGATCCTCGAGCGTCTCAGCCTGGCCTGGAACCCGGACCAGGTATTGCTCGCCGTAGCGTTCGACATAGCCGGCGCCGACATTGGCGTTGTTGCGGTTCAGCGCCTCGACGACCTCAGCCATGGTCACGCCATAGGCGACGAGACGATCCGGCCACGGCGTGACGTGATACTGCCGCTCGAAGCCGCCGATGGTGTTGACCTCGGTGACGCCGGGCGTGTTGCGCAACTGGGGCCGGATGACCCAGTCCTGCAGCGTTCGCAGGTCCTCGGGCGTGTACAGTTGGCCGTCGGGCCGTCGGGCGCCCTGTTCGGCCTCGATCGTGTACATGAAGATCTCGCCCAGACCCGTGGCGATGGGGCCGAGTTCGGGCGTCAGCCCTTCCGGCAGCTGACCCCGCGCCGCCTGCAGCCGTTCATTGACCAGCTGACGCGCGAAATAGATGTCGGTGCCATCTTCGAAGACGACGGTGACTTGGCTCAGCCCGTAGCGCGAGACCGAGCGCGTGTATTGAAGGCCAGGAATGCCGGCGATCGCGGTCTCCACCGGGAAGGTGATCCGCTGTTCGGACTCCAGCGGCGAAAAGCCGGGCGCCTCGGTATTGATCTGGACCTGGACGTTGGTGATGTCCGGCGTGGCGTCGATGGGCAGGCGCTGGAAACTCCAGGCGCCGACCGCGCAGGCGAGGAGGACGAGCGCCATGACGACCCAGCGGAAACGGATCGACAGCGCGATGATGCGTTCGAGCATGGTGATGCGAGCCCCTAGTGGTCGTGGCTCGCGCCGGACTTCTCGACGTCCGCGCGGATGAGGAAGGCGCCGTCCACCACATACTCGGCGCCGGGATCGATGCCGCTCAGGACCTCGGTCCATTCGGGTGTGCGGCGGCCCAGTTCGAGCATCCGCACCTCATAGGTCGTGCCGAAGCGGGCGTAGACCACGGTGAAGTCACGGAACGGCTGGAGCGCCTTGGTGCGCACCGCTAACGGAACCTGTCCGGCGCCGACCTGCACCTCGCCCGACACGCCCAATCCTGGCCGCCAGATGCCGCCCTGATAGGGCAGGTCGACATGGGCGATCAGGACCTGACTTGTCAGATCGGTCGAGGGCAGAACCGCCTCGATCCGGCCGTTGAAGGTGTAGTCGCCGGCCAGACTCTTGACGATGACCGGCTGACCCGCGCGGACCCGTTCGGCGTCGCGGGGATAGAGCAGGAACTCCGCGTGCAGCCGGGTGGGATCGCCGATCATCAACATCGGCTCGCCGCCTCCCGTAATGGAGCCGACATTGACGTTCTTGGCCACGATCATGCCGGCGATCGGCGCTGTGATCGCGTAGGTCTGGAGACTTTCGCTGGACTCGACGCGGGCGATGACCTGCCCGCGTGAGACGCGGGTCCCGAGCGCGACGTTGAGCGCCACAACCCGCCCGGGATAGCGGGCATGCACCTCGGCCTGGCCTTCGGGCGTGATCTCGACCCGGCCCGTCAGGGGCAGGGTCTCGCCAAGCGTCGCGGGCCCGACACGTTCGACCGTCACCCCGCCGGCGCGCGCCGCGTCGGCCGTGATGGTCGTGCGACCTTCGTAAGAGGCATAGGCCCAGCGGTGCTGCTTGCCGGCATGGGCGGCGGTCACCACGACATCGAACGAATGGGGTTCGAAGACGACCCCCGACGACGCCAGATAGTCGTTCTCGGCGGCGAAGACGAACCGGTTGGTCTTTGGGCCGAGGCGGTTGAGCGTGATGGCGGCCTGGACCTGTCGCGGATCGACCGGCTTGTCCTTGAAGTAGGGATACAGCCGGAACAGCGGCTCAGGCCCCTCTTCGTAGAGGGTGATCTCCAGCGCGAAGTCGCCGTCGCGCAGCATCCGTCCCCGATGGGGGCCGCGCTCATAGTCGCCGGCGGCGGCTTCCTCTTCGGTCTTTTCCGCCGAACCGCCTTGGCCGCAAGCGGAAAGTCCGACCGCGAGGGCCAGTAACGAAGCGGCGATGACGCGCCGCGATGGGGTATGACGGATCATGAGCGAGTCTCCAGGCCGAGCAGGTCGGCATGCGCGCCGGTCAGCCGATCAAGGCGGGCGCGATCGATGTGGAATTGTTTGAGAACGGCGACCCTCCGCGCCTTCGTCGCGAGAAGCGCGGTCTGGGCGGCGATGACGTCGTTGTAGGTGAAGCCGCCACGCGCGAAGCCCTGGCGCACGAGCACGACGGCGCGCTCGGCCTGCGGCAGAGTCTCGTTGGCGATGCGGCTTGCTTCCAGGGCCCGCGACGCGAGGAGCACCTGCAATCGCGCGATTTCCCGCTCGCGGCCGCCATGTCGGCCTCGGCGGCGACGCCCTCGAACCTGGCGCGGTCAATGGCGCCTTGGTTCCGATCATAGCGGCCGAGGGGGATGGAGCCGCCAACCACCAGGCCGAGATCCTGTCCATCCCAGAAATGGCGGACGCCGACGCTGACCGTCGCGTCGGGCGTGGCCCGCGCCTGTTCGAGGCTGACCTGCGCCTGGGCGACGTCACGCTGCGCGGCCAAAACCGCCAGGTCGATCTCGGCGGCGGCCCCAGCCACCTCGCGAGCGGCGCTGGTGTCCTGGAAGTCGGCCGGATCGAGGGAGAAATCCAGTGCGCCGGTCCAGAAGCGCCCCAGAGTGGCCCGGGCGAGGCGGGCCTGAATCTCGGACTGATCGAAATCGATCTGGGCCTGCGCGAGTTCGGCCTCGGCGCGGGCGCCGGCGAACAGGGGGTCGCGGGCCATGTCGACCCGACGCTGCACCTCTTCCTGGAAACGCTCGGCCAGGGCGAGGCGCTCCCGCGCGATCTCAAGCTCAGCCTGGGCGGCCAACGCTTCGGCCCAGGCGCGCTGTACCTGCTCAAGACGGTCCAGTCGCCTGATCGCGGCTTCTGCCTGCACGACGGCGGCTTCGCCGCGCGCCAGCGCCACACGCGCGGTTCGATCGCCGCCGCGTTCGAACCGCTGCTCATAGGACAGGGTCGTTTCCGTCCGGTCGATGATGTCGCCTCCGCCCAGCGTGGGCAGGTTCTCGACCATCAGGCCCACTGTCGGATTGGGGCGGACGTCGGCCTGACGCACCGCGGCTTCGCCGGCGCGATCGCGGGCTTCCAGACCGGCGCGGGCAGGATCCGCGACGGCGGCGCGACGCAACGCTTCGTCCAGAGGGAGTGAAGGTGTCGGGGCGTTGGTCGGCGACTGAGGCGTCGCCGCTTGGGCGAACGCCGTCGTCGCCGGCAAGGCAGCCGTCAAAGTGAGCGCGAGGGCCGAAACGGCCCCATATCGCGCCCATGATCCGGCGCAACCGGACAGGGGATGTCTCAAGGGTAGTCTCCAAAAACAGGGCGCGCACGGCCGTGCGGCGGTGCAGGATCAGACGATCAGGTGCTGCTGTTTTGGAGGGTGGGAAGGACCGTCACCTCGGAATCCCGGCGGGGTGAGGTCTGGCGTTGGTCCCAGATCAGCGGAGGCCCTGATCACGGACTCGATCGGATGTGCGGGCGTCGCCAAGGCGACCTGAACGTCACCGCCACCGTGGTGGTGATGCTTGATCGGACCGTCCCCGGGCGTCTCGGCGACCTCGAACGCCAAGGCGTCGTCGGTCGGTGAAGGCTCCGGCTGATCGTGCTCATGTCCGTGGCCTTGATCGCGCTTATGATCGTGGTCGACCATGGCCGCTGCCGCATAGGACACCCCTGGGAACTGCAGGCCGTGTTCGATGCGATGCTGGGTGTTGATCACGCCATGCGCCTGCAGCGCGACCACGATGGTCACGCCGAGACAGACGCAGAAGAGGCGGAGCAGTGGCGGCAAGATGGACGTCCCCGATTCTCGTCGGTTAGGGGGAATCGCCGTGCCGCGCAACGGCGGGATCGTCGCAGCACCGCAGTCGTCGGATCGCCGGCCGCTTTCGATCAAGCCTCGGCCAACCGGGCCGATCGCGAGGTGACGCAACGGTCGCGGGAGGGGGCGGGCCAGGAACTTCTGTGAGGAAGCCCGGCGTTTCGCCGCCGATCGCCGCCGACGCTGACGCGTCCCCTGGCTCTCGATCGACGCCTATCGTTCCCGGAACCCGCCGACGATGAGCCTACACCGCTCACGGCGGGTTGCGAAGGTCGGGCTTGACCGAAGGCGGCAGGGGAGGAAAACACGCCGATGGCCAAATACGCGCCCCTCGCAACCTTCCTTCGGCGCCAGAAACAGGCCGAAGTGGACCTGACATTCCGGGACATCGAACGGATCGTCGGCGGCATTCTGCCGAAGGCCGCGACCACGGATGGATGGTGGCGAGCGGACCCGTCCGGGCCTGAAATGCCTCAGCACGTCGCTTTTGCGGACGCCGGCTTCGTCGCCGAACCGCAAACACGCGCCGAAACCGTCCGCTTCGTCCGGATGAACGCCGCGCCGTCTCCCGCTAGGCTGGAGCAGGCCGACGAACGGGATGAAACACTCTGACGCCGGCCCGCCCCCCGGCAATCCCCGATGGGAGATCGCCGGGGGGCGGGCCAGGTCGGACCGATCAGTTGTGGGCGGCGTGACCCTGGGGCGCCGGCGTGTCCGACGGAGCCGGGGCTGGCGGCGCCGGCTCCGTCGGCGCAGGATCGGTCTTCATCTCGTCACAGCAGCTCATGGCGGCGTCGGCAGCCATGTCCTTGCAGCAGTCGCAGCCCTCGGCGGCCAGAGCCGCCCCGGCGCTCAGGGCGAGGATCGCACCGGCGGCGGCCAGCAGGTTGGAAACTTTCATCGTCGTTCTCCTAGTGAACCATGAAGCTGACGGAGCCGGACATTTTGTGTCCGTCCGGACCTTCGGCGGCCCAGGCGGCAGCATAGGTTCCCGGCGCGAGACGCGGCAACGCTACGCTGACAGTCGCGGCGGCTGGCGCAGCTGGTGCGGTCACGACGATCGGAGCCTGGCCCTCGGCGGTGAGGGTCACGGTTTTCAGCATCATCGGGTGAGGGAAGGTCGCGCTGAACCGTTCGGGCGAACCGGATGTCATCGCGCCGTCGGCCGGGGTGGTGACGATGCCGGATGCGGCCGGAGCCTGGCGTTGCATTCCGGCGTGACCGGCGTGCGCGTCCTGGGCGGCGGCGGCGCCGGCGAAGGCCAGAGCGGCGGTAAGGGTGAGAACGCGGATCATGGGTGGTCTCCTTCGGTTAAAACCAGGCCTTGAGGCCGACGACGACGCGGGTGTCTTCCGCCTCGCCGCCTCGGGCTTCGATGTAGTCGGCGGTGTTTCCGAGCGCGCGGCTCCACTCGACGCCGACGTAGGGGGCGAACTCCTTGCGGAATTCGTAGCGCAGTCTCAGGCCCGCCTCGATCGAAGAGAGGCCCGAGCCGATCTCCAGCCCCGGAATATCACTGGCTGAGGCGTCGATTTCGAGGCGCGGCTGGAGGATCAGGCGCTGGGTGAGGCGCTGATCGTACTCGGCTTCGACGCGAGCGGTCAGGTCGCCCTTTGTGGACAGGAAGGCGGCTGCGTCGATTTCGAACCAGTAAGGGGCCAGTCCCTGGAGACCCAGGACCAGATGGGTCGTGTCGTCCCCGCCGGAACGGAAGTCCTGGCGCACGCCAGCCTGCACGTCCCAGAACGGCGCGACCGCGCGGCTGTAGAGGGCTTGGAGTTCGGCCTCCTCCAGAGCACCGCCGAAATCGCCTTCGCCCTCGGACTTCCACCAAAAGCGGTTGATGTCGCCGCCGTTCCAGCCCTGAACGTCCCACAAGTAGGTGTCCCCGCCATCGCCGAAGCCGGTTTCGAGGCGGTCGATGATGACGGCGGTGGTGCGCACATCACCGTTCTCGGCGATCAATGTCTGGCGCGATGCCTCCATCGCCTCTGCGCCGAAGATCAGGTCGGCGGCGTGCGTCGGACCGCTCAGGGCGGCGGCCGGAGCCGCCGCCTCTGGAGGTCTGCCGGGATCGTCCGCGCTGGTCGGGACATCCGGCGGGCCCATGCTCATGGCAGACATGTCGTGTCCGGCGTGAGGGTCCGCCTGGGCGGGTTGCATCGTGGACATGTTGTGGCCGGCGTGCGGATCAGCCTGCGCTGGCGCCATGGTCGACATGTCGTGACCTGCATGAGGATCGACCGCGGGCGGCGTCTGCGCCGACGGCATGACATGACCGGCGTGCGGATCCTGCGCTGGCGGCCGAGCGGGCGTTTGAGGCGTGGCGACCGGAACAGGGGCAGGTCTTGGCGCAGGAGACGCGGGCATGACATGGCCGGCGTGTGGGTCCTGGGCCTGTGCGCTCAAGGCGCTGGCGGCGAGGATCAAGGGCGCGAGTGTGAGGGCAAGCCGGTTCATCAGGCGGCTCCGTCCATGGGCCGCACCGTCACGACATTGAACATGCCGGCGTGCATGTGCATCAGCATGTGGCAGTGGAAGGCCCAGTCTCCGGGTGCGTCGGCGGTCAAATCGAAGGTCACTTTCGATCCCGGCGCGACGTTCACCGTGTGCTTCAGAGGTTGGTGGCCTTCGGGCCCGCCCGTCACCAGTTCGAAGAAATGGCCGTGCAGATGGATTGGGTGGCCCATCATGGTGTCGTTCACCAGGGTTACGCGGACCCGTTCGTTTCGTTCGAAGCGGATCGGCTCGACAAGCTCCGAGAACTTCCGCCCATCGAAACCCCACATGAACCGTTCCATATTGCCGGTGAGATGGATTTCCATCGTCCGGGACGGCGGACGGCGATCCTTGTTCGGCTGGAGCGAAACCAGATCGGTGTAGACCAGCACGCGGTGATCGACGGTTTCCAGGCCGAGGGGTCGGTCGCCCAACCGGTTGGCGGGCGCCATGGCGATCATATCGACGCCCACGCCAACCGCCATGTCGGCCGGCGCGTTTTCTGGGTCCCTCATGTTCATCGGCCCCATGCCCGCCATATCGGACGCGGGAGCGGCGGCCGGGGTCTGCCCCATGGCGGCGTGATCCATGCCGGACATCGCGCCATGGTCCATGCCCGCCATCCCGCCGTGATCCATCCCACCCATGCCCATGTCGCGCATGGTCAGGGTCGGAACCTCCCGGAGCGGCGGAACGTCCGCTGTCATGCCCAGGCGTGGGGCGAGAGTGGCGCGGCCCATGCCGGAGCGATCGATCGCTTCCGACACAATGGTGTAGGCGCGGTCCTCGGTGGGCCGGACGATGACGTCGTAGGTTTCGGCAACCGAGATCTGGAACTCGTCGACCTCGACGGGCCG
This sequence comes from Brevundimonas sp. AJA228-03, assembly GCF_017795885.1. NCBI lineage: Bacteria > Pseudomonadati > Pseudomonadota > Alphaproteobacteria > Caulobacterales > Caulobacteraceae > Brevundimonas > Brevundimonas sp. AJA228-03. The sequence continues at coordinate 1,524,182 of NZ_CP059297.1, forward strand.
GACATGATCGCCGTCCGCCTGGACCACGGTCATCGGCAGGCCGGGAATTCGCACATTTAAAATCGACATCGCCGAGGCGTTGATGACGCGCAGGCGCACGCGTTCGCCAGGACGAAACAGGCCGGTCCAGTTCTCTTCCGGGCCATGGCCGTTGACCAGGAATGTGTAGGTCGTCCCGTTCACGTCGGAAATGTCACGCGGATCCATGCGCATCTGACCCCACATGCGCCGCTCCTCGAGGCTCATGCCGTCCGCGCCTGAGAGCAGACCGGACAGGGTCGTCCGCTGGCGGTTGAAGTAGCCGGGGCTCTTCTTCAGCTTCGCCAGGATATCGTGGGGATGCATGAAGCTCCAGTCCGACAGGACCAGGACATGCTCGCGGTCGTAGGCGACGGGATCGGCGCCGGCCGGGTCGATGACGATCGGTCCGTAGTGGCCCATCGCCTCCTGCAGCCCGGAGTGGCTGTGATACCAATAGGTGCCCGACTGCTTGACCGGAAACTCATACACGAAGGTCTCGCGCGGCCGGATGCCCGGGAAGCTGATGCCCGGCACGCCGTCCATCTGGAACGGCAGGAGAACGCCGTGCCAGTGGATCGAGGTGTCCTCGTCCAGGGTGTTGGTCACCGACAGGCGGGCGTTCTGACCCTCGCGAAGGCGCAGCAGCGGCGCCGGAAGTAGTCCGTTGACCGTCACGGCATGACCGGTGCGTCCCCCGACCGAGAACGGCGAGTGGCCGACCGTGAGGTTGATGTTCGGGCCGACGAGGGACGGCAACTCCGACCGAAGACCCGCTGAGCCGGTCTGGGCCCAGGCGGGCAAAAGGCCCTGCAAGCCGAGCAGACCGCCTCCCGCCGCGGCGCTGCGTAGAAGGGTGCGTCGGTCCAGTCGCATGATCGACATCTAGGCTCGGTCCTCGCTCAGGTTGTCTCGACCTCGTCATTCCGGGCGGAAGAACGGACGGTCCTACTGCCAATACGCATGAACGCGCCGGTCCCCTTGCATCGAACCGCCTCAAGCGACGACGACCACGTCAGAGTCGCCGAAGCGCCTCGGCGAGCTTGGCGCGCGCCCTGGCGACGCGGGTCTCGACCGCCTTGGGCGTAGCCCCCACGATTAGCGCGACCTCGGCGTGGGACCGACCCTCCAGGGCGGTCAGAAGCAGCGGCGCCTTCAGGGCGTCCGGTAGATCGGCGATGGCGCGGTCCAGCGCCGCCCGACGCCGTCCGTCATCCACCTGTTCCTCGGGCGTCGCCGCTCCATCCCCGACCGCCAGGGCTTCGGGCGCGTCCAGGCCCATCACACCGCGAACCACCCGGCGAACCGTGCGCTTGCGGCCCCAGTCGCGGCATTTGTTGACGGCGATCGAGCGGAGCCAGGTTGAAAAGCTGCGGCCCGGATCATACCGGCGAATGGCGAGCCAGGCGGACGCATAGGTCTCCTGGACGACATCGTAGGCCTCTTCGTCGTCGCCGATATATCGACGAACGAAGCGATGCAGGTCGCCCTTGGTCGCCGTCATCAACGCGCTGAAGGCGGCCCGGTCGCCCTTCGCCGCCCGTGCTCCGAGTGGAACCCCCGAATCCACGCTGATTCTACCCTGCGTCTTGCAGGAGAGCTCCGACGACCTGACGGTCGAACACCTGAGCCTGCTGGGGCGTCAGGACCGACCGCATCTTGAACACATGGGCGATGGTGGCCTTCTGGAGATCGCCCATGGCGACGTGGAAGTGATCGACCGCGGCCTGGACCTGCGGACTGTCGCCCTCGCTGACCGCGATCGCGTCCGCCAGTTCGCGATTGGCGGTTCGGACTTCGGCTTCAAGCGCGCCGCGCCGCGACGCGAACCGGGCTTCGATTGCCTCTAGCCGGGCTTCCTGGTCCGCCGTGAGATCCAACTGGTCATGGACGATGCTGTGCAGACTGGGCGTTTCGTGCCGCTTCATCAACCAGGCTGTGCTGGCCCAGGTCCCCGCGCCGCTGGCAAGGGCGGCCAGCGCCGCCGTGATCGCGATGGACCGCCACCCCGCCGTCATTCGCCGGCTCCGAGAGTCCCGATCGGAGAGAGGCCTGCCGACACGCTGAACACCCGCATTTCGGAAGGTTCAGCCCTGGCGGACAGGGCGAACAGGCCCCCGTTGGCGACGCCCACGACGAGCGCCATGGCCAGAGCGGCGACGCGAACCTGACCCATCCGCCGTTCGCCGACCCGGTCCTCGATGCGGCGCCACACATCGGACTCCAGCCCGGAAAGCGCGATCTGGCTCTCCGGCCGGGCGCTCGCGATCAGGCGATCGATGTCCTCAGTCATGTTCCACCTCTGTCGGCCCCCTAGTCCCATACGCGTCGTACAGCCAAATCCCTCGGTTTAGGTCTCGCGCCGTCAAGGCAACGAGGCCGGGGGCGCGAGCGCCCCCATTACGGCGACGATGGTCAGAACGGCGAGGGAGAGCGCGAATTCCACCACCAAGCTTCGCCGCAGGTGACCAAGCACCGGACTGGAATCCGCACCGGCGGCCTCGAAGGCGGGGGTCAGGCGGAAGCGATTGACGGCGGCCAGGCTCAGCATGAGACCGAACAGGACGATCTTGAGGATAAGCCAGCGGCCATAGGCCGTATCGGTCAGCGTCCAAAGCCCGCTCCATCCGACCAGGAAGGCGCTGTTCACCACCCCTGTCAGCAAAAGAGCAGCGACGGCGGCCGTGCCGACACCGGCGAAGCCGGCCAAGGCGCGCGCCAGAGCCAGGTCTTGCGCGGACGGTTCCTTGGGCCGCCACACGACCAGAGCGGCAAAGGCGGCCAGAGCGCCGACCCAAAGCGACGCCGAAAGGGCGTGTAAAATATCGGACGCCAGATGGATCCCATGTCCGGAACCCTCGGTAGCCGCGCCATGACCGGTCCAGGCGAAGCTCGCCGAGACCAGAAGGCCGAGTGAGGCGCAGACCCACCACAGCCGGGGCCCGGGTCTGATCATCGCGATCGCCGCCACGGCCAGAAGCGCAGTGGCGGACCGCACCGCCAGCGCCATGCCGAGACCCATGCCGGTGACCATCATGCCCAGCGAACCGGGCTTCATCGCTTCGCTAAGGGATCCCGCCATCATCGCGGTCTGGGCGACGAGGGCGGCCGGAGCCGCCAGAGCCAGCACCAGCGCCGCCCAGAACAGAGCAGGCCGAGGCCAGGCTAGGGGGAGGGGTCCGGTCGCCCGCGCGCTGTACATCAGGAAGGCGGGCAGACCGAACAACAGGGCGGCCGCGACGTACTGGACCGCTCTCAGGCCAATGACCCAGGCCTCGATCACGTCAGCGAACGGTGAAGGCGTAGGAACCGGTCATGCGGTGACCGTCGCTCGAGGCGATCTGCCAGTTGACGGTATAGCCTCCGGCGGCGAGCGGTCGCGCGAGCGCGCCCGTGATCGACCGGCCGTCCTCGCTGACGGTCGTGCTGACGGCGGCCTTCGCGCCGGCCGCGTTCACGACTTCAAGCGTCGAGAAGGCCGGGACCATCCGCTCGCTGAAGGTAAGGGCGATGGACCGGGGTGCGGCCACGGTCGCGTTCGCCGCGGGCGTCGAACTGACCAGACGCGCATGAGCGCTGACTGCGCCGGCGGTCATGACCACGGCCGCGGCGACGGCGAAGGCGGGAACGAAACGATTGAAACGCATGTCGTGACTCCACTGACATCCAGACGATGTCTCAGAAATACGCGGCGGTCGCCCCTTTCCCTCGCCGGCCTAGAGTTTCACCGCGCGCAGTCTCAGCGCATTCCCGATCACGCTGACCGAGGAGAGCGCCATCGCGAGCGCCGCCAAGGCCGGCGAGAGAAGCCAGCCGAACACGGGATACAGCAGGCCGGCCGCCACGGGGATGCCGAGGGCGTTGTAGCCGAAGGCGAAGACGAGGTTCTGGCGGATATTGCCCATGACCGCGCGGGAGAGCCGCCGTGCGCGCACGATCCCTTGCAGATCGCCGCCCAGCAGGGTGACGCCGGCGCTCTCGATCGCCACGTCCGACCCCGCCCCCATGGCGACGCCCACATCGGCTGCGGCGAGGGCAGGGGCGTCGTTGACGCCGTCCCCCGCCATGGCGACGATCCGACCCTGCGCACGAAGCTGTTGAACGACGGCCGCCTTGTCCTGCGGCAGGACTTCGGCTTGGACCTCGTCGATGCCGAGGCGCCGCGCGACGGCTTCGGCCGTGGTTCGGTTGTCTCCAGTCATCATGACCAGCCGCAGGCCGGCCGCCTTCAGCGCGAGGATCGCCTCAGGCGTGGTCGCCTTGACCGGATCAGCGATACCGATGACGCCGGCCGCCTTTCCGTCGACCGCCACGAAAATGGCGGTGGCCCCGTCGTGGCGGAGCGCGTCCGCCTTCGACTCCAGCGTGGAGACGTCGATTGAAAGCTCGCCCAGATACCGGGTGTTGCCCAGGGCGACCTGGCGGCCCTCGATCGTCCCGCGGACGCCGCGGCCGACCGGGCTGTCGAAGTCCACGGCCTCGGAAAGGGGGATGTCCCGGTCCTTGGCTGCCCGGACGATCGCGTCGGCCAACGGGTGTTCGCTGCCGCGCTCAAGGCTGGCCGAGAGACGCAAGATGTCCGCTTCGGCGAAGCCCTCGGTGGGCAGGATCGCCGTTACCGACGGACGTCCCTCTGTCAGGGTGCCGGTCTTGTCCAGAACGAGGGTATCGACCTTCTCGAAGCGTTCGAGCGCTTCGGCGTTCTTGATCAGGACGCCGGCGTGCGCCCCACGCCCCACGCCGACCATGATGGAGATCGGCGTCGCCAGTCCCAGCGCACAGGGACAGGCGATGATGAGGACCGAAACGGCGGCGACAAGGGCGTAGGAGAGGCGGGGTTCCGGACCGACCAGGCCCCAGACGACGGCGGCGAGGAGGGCGATCGCGATCACGGTCGGCACGAACCAGCCGGAGACCGTATCGGCCAGCCGCTGGATCGGTGCGCGGCTGCGCTGGGCCTGGGCCACCATCTGCACGATCTGCGCCAGCAGAGTGTCGGCGCCGACCTTGTCGGCGCGCATGATGAAGGAGCCGGTCTTGTTCAAAGCGCCGGCGACGACCCGGTCGCCGACTTCCTTGGTAACCGGCATGGACTCGCCGGTCACCATGGACTCATCGACGGCGACCCGGCCATCCAGGAGTTCGCCATCCACCGGGATCTTCTCTCCGGGCCGAACCCGCAGGCGGTCGCCGACGGCGATCTGGTCGAGGGAGACATCCTCGTCGACGCCGTCCGCGCGGACCCGTCGCGCGGTCTTGGGCGTGAGGTCCAACAGGGCTCGAATTGCGCCGGAGGTTTGTTCGCGGGCGCGCAGTTCCAGAATCTGTCCGACGAGGACCAGCACGGTGATGACCGCCGCCGCCTCGAAGTAAACCGGTGCGCTTCCGTCGGCTTTCAGGAAGGCGGGCGGGAACAGGCCCGGCGCGATGACGGCCACGACGCTGTAGAGCCACGCAACGCCGACCCCCATGGCGATCAATGTGAACATGTTGAGCCGACGGGTGCGCAGCGACGTCCACCCGCGCTCGAAAAAGGGCCAGCCACACCACAGGACGACGGGGGTCGCCAGCGCGAACTGGATCCAGTTCGACATCTGGCCCGGGATCAGCCTGTGTAGGTTGGTCAGGTGCCCGCCCATCTCCAGAGCGAAGACCGGCAGGGTCAGGGCCAGACCGACCCAGAAGCGGCGGGTGAAGTCGATCAGTTCGTGGTTGGTCGGCGCTTCCGCCGTGACCATTTCGGGCTCGAGCGCCATGCCGCAGATCGGGCAGGAGCCTGGGCCTTCCTGCCGAATCTCCGGGTGCATCGGGCAGGTGTAGATGGCGCCGGGAACGGCCGGCTCGGACTCCGCTCGGGGATTCAGGTAACGCGCCGGATCCCCGACGAACTTGGTCCGGCACCCTGCCGAACAGAAGAAATAGTCCTGACCGTCATGACTGGCTCGGTGAGCGGTGGTCGTCGGATCGACTGACATGCCGCAGACGGGATCCTTGACCACAGCCGCACCGTTCGAGGCCTTCGCTGCGCAGCAGGCGTGACCCGGGGCATGATTGTGAGGATGCGTGGACATGTCGCTGTCTCCGGTTGACCGAAGCGTTCACATATACCCGTGGGGGGTATATCGCAAGATACCCTCATGGGGTATATGTGGGTTCTGAAAGGCGAGGTCAGATGCAAACCGATACGAAACCCAAGGTCCTCAACAGGTTGAGCCGGATTGAAGGCCAGGTGCGGGGAATCGCGCGCATGGTCGAAGACGACCGGTACTGCGTCGACCTGCTGACCCAGTTGCAAGCCGTTCGCGCCGCGCTTCATCGCGTGGAGACCGAAGTGCTGAGGGATCACCTCGATCATTGCGTCATGGGCGCTATGACTGGCGACGATCCAGAGGATCGAAAGGCCAAGGCCGGGGAACTGATCGAACTCCTGGCGCGGGCCGGACGGTAGACGGAACGAACGAGGCCTCCTGGTCGCTACCGTCGGGATATCAAGGAGCCGTCATGAAACGCATCAGCCTCGTCCTCGCCGCCTGCGCCCTGTCCGCGGCCTGTTCCCCGCAAGCCGAAGAGCCCGCCGTGGCGGCGCCGGAGGCCGCCGCAACGGCGGGTAGCCATGGCGCGATGGAGGGCGGCATGGCCGCGGCCGCGCCCGGCGACTCCGTCGCCACCCAAGGTTACAAGGCTTCAATGAACACCATGATGGAGGCGATGCCCGCCTTCACCGGAGACGCGGACATCGACTTCATGAAGCAGATGCGTGGTCACCACGTCGCCGCCGTTTCGATGGCGCGTGTGGAACTCGCGCAAGGCAAGGACACCCAAGCGCGGAACCTGGCCCAGGAGGTGATCACGGCGCAGGAGCGCGAAATCACCCTGATTGACGCTTGGCTTGCCGAGAAGGGAGCGTCTGCGGCTCCCGCCGCCTGACCGCTAGATCAGCGCGCCGCGTGCGAAGACCAATGGATGTGCGTGATCCGCCATCCGTCGGCCTCGTGGCGTAAAACCATTGTCTCGACCGAGAGGCTGTCGATTGGGCGGCCGTTGAACGCGCCTGTCGTTCGGCTTTCGCTTGCGACCCAAGCGCTGTCGGCACCGGCGCGCGCGATGCGGCGGGACCTGACGCTGGGCACAGCGGCTGAGAAGGCGGCGTCGGCCGCCAAGTGGTGTTCGGCGTACTCGGCCTTCGACCGTTCCGCCCCACCGCCCTCGAAGATCAGGACGTCGTCGGCCAGGAGGGCCAGTGCAGCGTCTGTTTCTCCGTGTTCGAGCGCAGCGTGGAAGGCGTCGACGACACTCGTCGCCGCGGCCGCCTCGGCCTGCACATCATCGACGGAGGCTGCGGCGGCCTGGAGCGGTTCATGGGCGAGCGCCGGTCCGACCGATGTGAGCGACACAGAGAGGACGACGGCGAGGAGGCACTTGGCGGCCGACATGGTAATTTCCCGGAAGCGGTGAACTAGTTTCACACGCTAGATGTCATTTCCAACGTAGGCGAGCCCGGCGACTCCCCGTGCCGGCGCCGCCTCAGTGCTTTGCCGACGTAATCGCCATACGACCGAGGCGGTAAGCTCGACGACCAATCTCCGGATGAGGTAAAGTGTACGTCCAAGTGATGGTGCATGATCGCGGAGGGAATCAGGTCGGTTGCATTGCATCTGAGGGTTCTGAAAGTTCGATAGACCGCGAAAGATCGCGATTTCACGAAAATTTTATTGATCAAGAATTGTCGAATGTTTTCAAAATACTTTCTGTCTGTCGGTTTTCTAATCGGTTCCATGTTCGGTGAAACGAGAAAAAATCAAGACAATCAATATCCTGGGTCATTTTGTGTGATCGAGTGGGAATGATCTGACGACCGCAAGGACCATCGCAGGACGGGCCGACCCTGAAGCCATGGACCACCGGGTGATTGATCGGAATGAGGCAAATGTGATGATGGCTGGGTCCCGACCTCTTGCCGGTCTGCGCGTCGTCGAGTTCGACGCGATCGGGCCGGTTCCCCTGGCCTGCATGATCCTGGCCGACCTGGGCTGCGAGGTGATCCGCGTCGCGCGCCGGGCCGACGCGGCCAAGGTGTGGGATGACATCGGCGGCACCGTGCTTCATCGCAATCGCGGCCATGTCGAGGTGGATCTGAAGAACGCCGACGACCGGTCTGCCGTCGTGGAGCTGATCGGCCGGGCCGACGCGGTGATGGAGGGCTTTCGGCCCGGAGTCATGGAGCGGCTGGGTCTCGGGCCGGACGTCTGTCTGGACGCCAATCCGAAACTGGCCTTCGTCCGGGTGACCGGCTGGGGCCAGACCGGTCCGCTGGCCCCGACGGCCGGGCATGACATCAACTACATCGCCCTGACCGGCGCCCTTCATGCGATGGGCGAGGCGGATCGACCGCCGGTACCGCCGCTCAACCTTCTGGGCGACTACGGCGGCGGGGCCATGTTCGCGGTCGTGGGCCTGTTGTCGGCCGTCATGCAGGCCCGCGCGACCGGGCGGGGACAGACGGTCGATGTCGCCATGGTCGAGGGGACCGCGGTCCTGTCCGGGCTGTTCCACGCCATGATGGCCAGCGGCCTGTGGTCGGACCAGCGCGGCTCGAACCTGATCGACGGCAGTGCGCCCTTCTATCGCTGCTATGCCTGTGCCGACGGAGGATATGTCGCGGTAGGGGCTCTGGAGCCGCAGTTCTTCGGCCTGCTGCTGGACGGCCTGGGCATCGCGCGCGACCGCTTCTTTCAGCACGACCGCGCGGCCTGGCCAGAGATGACGGCAGCGTTCGAGGCCGCCTTTCTGACCCGCCCCCGCGACGCCTGGGCGGAGGTCTTCGCGGGCACCGACGCCTGCGTCTCGCCGGTGCTCGGCTTCGCCGAGGCGGCAGACCACCCGCAGACGCGCGAACGCGGCGTCTTTTCCACCGTGGAGGGGGTCCGCCACCCGATGCCGGCGCCCCGTTTTGCCGACAGTGTGGGCGATGTCGCGCCGCCATCGGGTGCCCGCGCCATGGCCGAGGCTCTTGCGGCCTGGACGGTCGCCCGACCCTGACCTCACGACCTGCAATCGATTGCATTTGATGGGAGGAATGCTAGCGTGCTCTTCCAGTCCCGATGTTGAACGACGCTTGCATGACCCTGACGGCCGAGACCCTTGCCGATCGATCCGCGACGACGCGCGCTGCGGACACGAGCGCACGGATCCTGCACGCCCGCTTTCGACGCCTGTATGGCGACCATCCGGACTGCGAGGTCATCCTGGCCCGGATCGAGGCCAGCCTGTCGCGCCATCGCGCGGGCCGCAGCGCCGACCTTCTGGCGCTCGATGCAGAGATCCAGGCGCTGCCCCGGGCACGGTCGGCGTCGGGACAGTCGGTCTACACCTTCTACGTCGACCGGTTCGCCACGGACCTGGCCGGGCTTGCCGGTCGCGCGGACTATCTGGAAGCCCTGGGGGTGAAGTGGCTGCATCCGCTGCCGCTGCTGCGTCCGAGGCCGGGCGACAGCGATGGCGGCTTTGCGGTCCAGGACTATCGCCAGATCGATCCGCGCCTTGGCGACATGGACGGGCTGGAGGCCCTGACGACGGCGATGCGCGGGCGGGGGATCGGGGTGATCCTGGACGTGGTCTGCAACCACACGGCCCGCGAGCATGCCTGGGCCCAGGCGGCGCGGGCGGGCGATCCCCGATACCGCGACTACTACATCACGGTCGAGGATCCGGACGACGTCGCACAGTGGGAGACGGATCTGATCGACGTCTTTCCCGACACGGCCCCGGGCAGTTTCACGCCGGATGCGGAGATGGGCGGCCATGTCTGGACGACCTTCTATCCGTTTCAGTGGGACCTGAACTACGCCAATCCGGCGGTCTTCGCCGAGATGCTGGACGTCCTGCTGTATCTGACCGGCAAGGGGGTTCAGGGCTTTCGTCTCGACAGCGCACCCTTCCTCTGGAAACGGCCGGGGACCAGCTGCCGCAACCAGCCCGAGGTCTACTGGATCGTCGAGGCCTGGCGGGCGGCCCTGTCCATCGTCGCGCCTTCCGTCGTGCTGATCGCCGAGGCCATCGAGGGGCTGGAGGACGTCCTGCCGTTCTTCGGGGGCGAGGCCCCCGGCTGCGACCTGGCCTACAGCAACGGCGTGATGACGGCGCTCTGGGGGGCTCTGGCCGATGGCGAGGCGGCGATCGCGGCGAAGCTCATCGCCGCGGCCGCGGCCCGGCCGGACGGGGCCAACTGGCTGAACTACGTCCGGTGTCACGACGACCTGATCTGGAACGCCCTGGCCGCCTATGCGCCGCCCGAGGACCTGGCGCGCTGGTCGCGTTTCTATGACGGACAGGGGGGCAGTTTCGCCAACGGACGCGCCTTCCAGACGGCGGCCGGCGGCGTGCCGTCGACCAACGGCATGGCGGCCTCGCTGGTCGGGCTGGAGGACGATCCAACCCCGGACGGGCTGGCGGCGAAGCGGCTGATCCTGCTGTATGCGATCATCCACGGGCTGGACGGCTGGCCCCTGATCTACATGGGTGACGAGATCGGCCTGATGAATGACGAAGCCTACGCCGACGATCCCCTTCGCGCCGTCGATGGCCGCTGGCTGCACCGACCGACGATGGACTGGGATCGGGCGCAGCTGAGGCGCGCGCCGGGTTCGGTCGGCCAGGGGCTGTTCGAGGCGATGCGACACCTCGGAGACGCCGCGCGTCGGCTGAACGACCTCGGCATCGCCGGCCGGGCCATCCCGGGCCCGGGCGGTGCGCCGGCGGTGCTGGCCTTCGCGCGGGAGGCGGGGTCCCGGCGGTTCCTGCTGCTGGCCAATATGAGCGACCGGAGCGTCCCGGTGACGGTGCCTCGGGGATATGCGGAGGCCCGGGATGTTCTGGGGATGGCGGATGACGACGACGGGACCCGGCTGGCCCCCTATGCCGTTCGCTGGCTGGTGACGCCGTGAGCGTGTTCGCGGGCATAGAACTGGGCGGGACCAAGGTCATGGTCGCCTTCGGCACCGGACCCCACGACCTGTCCGAGCCCGTGCGCATCCCGACCACGACGCCGGATGAAACCCTCGGCGAGGTCGAGCGCCTGATCGCGAGCGTGGCGGCATACGGCAGTCTGAAGGCCATCGGCGTGGCGACCTTCGGACCTGCGCGTCTGGACCGGGCCGCGCCGGACTGGGGCACGATCCTGCCGACGCCGAAGCCGGGGTGGAGTGGTGCCTCGATCGGTCCCCGCCTGCGAGAGGCCTTCGGTGTCCCGGTGGCGTTCGAAACCGATGTGGCGGGCGCGGCGATGGGCGAGGGGCGGTGGGGTGCCGCGAAGGGCCTGAGCGACCACGCCTATGTCACGGTCGGGACGGGCATCGGAGTGGGCCTGATCATCAATGGCGCCCCCCTGCATGGCGCGCTCCATCCCGAAGCCGGTCACATCAAGGTGCGCCGCGATCCCGCGCGCGATCCGTTCCCCGGCCTGTGCCCGTTCCACGGCGACTGTCTGGAGGGTCTGGTCAGCGGCCCGGCGCTGGCGGCCCGCACGGGTCGGCCGGGCGAGACACTGGCGGCCGACGACCCCGTCTGGGACCGGGTGGCCGACTATCTGACACAGGCCATGGCGACGCTGTGTTTCGTCGCCGCCCCCCGGCGGATCGTCATCGGCGGCGGCGTCGGCCGCCACCCGACCGTCCTGGCCGCCATGCGGTCGAGACTGGGCGGCGAACTGGGCGGATACCTGCCTCATCTGGCCTCGGCCGAGGCCATCGACGCCTTTCTGGTCCCGCCTGCGCTGGGTGACCGGTCCGGTGTCCTCGGGGCCATCGCCCTGGCGCAGGCGCTTTATCACCCATCCCAAACGACCGAGGCCCCGGATGTTCCGGCGAGCCGAGGCACCCCGGAGGAAGACCCCCATGACGGCCGCCAGCCCGACGGATAGACCCGGCAATATCGGGGTCATCAAGGCCCTGACCTATATGATGTTTATGATGTTCGCGATGACGACCGACTCGGTCGGCGTGATCATCCCGAGCGTGATCCAGGAGTTCGACCTGGGCATGACGGCGGCCGGGTCGTTTCACTATGCGACCATGAGCGGCATCGCCCTGGCGGGTCTGATGCTGGGGTTTCTGGCCGACAGTCTGGGGCGCAAGCGCGCGATCATCCTGGGCCTCGCCCTGTTCGCGGTGACGGCCTTCCTGTTCGCGGTAGGCCAGAGCTTCGGCTTCTTCGTGATGCTGCTGTTCCTGTCCGGCGCGGCCATCGGGGTGTTCAAGACCGCGGCCCTGGCCCTGATCGGCGATATCTCGACCTCCACCCGGTCCCACACGGCGACGATGAATACGGTGGAGGGTTTCTTCGGGGTCGGGGCCATCGTCGGCCCGGCGGTGGTGGCCGCTCTGCTGGCCTCCGGCGCGTCGTGGAAATGGCTGTATGTCATCGCGGGCGGTCTGGCCGTTGTGCTGATCGCGATGGCCACCGCGGTCCGCTATCCGAGGCCCGTGGTCGGCCAGCAGAAGCCCGCAGACCTGAAGGCCACCCTGGCCATGATGGGCAATCCCTATGCCCTGGCCTTCAGCCTCGGCACGATGCTGTACGTCGGTGTGGAGACGGCCATCTATGTCTGGATGCCGACGCTGCTGGCGGACTATCGCGGCCCGGCCATCCTGATCGCGACCTATGCCCTGTCGATCTTCTTCGTGCTGCGGGCGGCCGGGCGGTTCCTGGGCGCGTGGCTGCTGGGTCGGTTCGCCTGGACCACGGTGCTGGTCGCGTCCAGCCTGGCCATCCTGATCTGTTTCGCCGGTGCCCTGGCGGGCGGGCAAGGGGCGGCGGTCTGGCTGCTGCCCCTGTCGGGCCTGTTCATGTCGGTGATCTATCCGACGCTGAATTCCAAGGGGATCAGCTGCTTCCCGAAGGTGCAGCATGGGGCGGTGGCCGGGGTGATCCTGTTCTTCACCTGCGTCAGCGCGGTGCTGTCGCCCCTGGCCATGGGTGCCGTCAGCGACACCTTCGGCGGGGCGCAGTACGGGTTCGTGCTGGCGACCGGCTTTGCGCTGGTCCTGTTCGTGGCCCTGCTGCTGAACCGGCTGTTCGATCCGTCCGCAGCGCGCCTGGCCGCCAACGACGACCGTGACTATGAGGCCGCCTCCGCCGGGTAGGGATCAGGCGGCCGGGGCCGAATCCCGCACGATCAGCTCCGGCTGCAGCACGACCGAGGCCGCCGGCTCGCCGCCCAGCCGACGCATCAGAAGGTCGACCATGGCCTCGGCCCCCGCGTGCAGGTCCTGGCGTACCGTGGTCAGGGCGGGCGAGGCGTGGATGGCGATCTCCAGGTCGTCATAGCCGACCACCGCAACATCGTCGGGCACGGACACGCCCCGTTCCGTCAGGGCGCGGATCGCGCTCATGGCGATGATGTCGGTCGCGGCGACGACGCCGTCGATGGTCGCCCCGGCGTCCAGGAACTCGCCGATCGTCTCATAGGCGGTCTGGGGGGTCAGATGGACGGGCAGGACATGGGCGGGAGGCGAGATGCCCATGGCGTGGTGCGCCGCCAGGAAACCCGCATAGCGTTCGCCCAGCTCGGGGAAGTCGGGATTGCCGAAAAAGGCCAGCCGCCGCCGTCCGGCATCCAGCAGGTGCCGCGTCGCCATCTCTCCGCCCACGCGGTTGTCCGTCCCGACCGTGCACTGGACCCGCCCCGGGAAGGACGCGCCCCAGACGACCAGCGGCGGGTAGCGCGCGGCGATGACATCGATCGTCTCGATCTGGTCGGACTGGCCGATGACCAGGACTCCGTCGACGCGCCCCGAATCGGTCATCCGGGCCAGCCAGTCGTCGTCTGACGGGATCACCCGCGACAGCAGCAGGTCATAGCCGTGCCGCGTCAGGGCATCGGCGAGATGTCCCAGCAGGGTGATGAAGAAGGGGTCCGACACCGGCTGCCCGATCTCGTGGCCCAGCGGCAGGATGACCGCGATGGCCTGGGTCCGGCCGGTCCGCAGATTGCGTCCGACCACATTGGGCCGATAGCCGTGTTCGCGGGCCAGGGCGGCGATCCGGTCGCGGGTCTCCTGACGGATCAGCGGACTGCCGGCCAGGGCGCGCGACACCGTCGAGGTCGACAGGCCCGCGATCCTGGCCAGATCCGCCAGACTTCCGATCTTGGCCGTCTTGTCGTTCATCGTTCCGCTTTGCGGTGTCGCGCGGCCGGGGTCAAACCGCATCGACAAAGAAAAACGCGCGATCCGGACGGGGCCGGATCGCGCGACAGTTTGACCGCAGGGCTGAGGCTGCGTTCAGGAGGTCTAGAAGCGGTAACGCAGGCTGACGCTGGCGGTCCGTCCGTTCAGGGTGCGGGCGCGCAGGATGTTGGTCGTGTTCGGCACGATCGAGCCTTCCTCGCTCTCGGTGACCGCGAACTCGTCGAACACGTTGTTGACGTTCAGCGTCAGGGCCAGGTCGTCCGTCAGGTCATAGCTGGCGAACGGATTGACGATGACATAGCCCGGCAGGACCAGCTTGTTGTCGAACTGGGCGTAGGAATCGGTGGTGCCGACGACATTGGCCCCGACGCGGAAGGCCCCCCAGGTGTAGCTGCCGGTGCCCTGGAACACCCAGTCGGCCTGACGGCGCGGCGTGTTGCCCACATTGGCGGGGTTCAGGCGGTCGGCCGTGATCTCGGCCTTGGTGTAGGTCACCCCGCCCGAGAAATCGAACCCGCCCGCACGATAGAAGGCCTCGACCTCGATGCCCTTGGCCTCATATTCGGCGTCGGTGAAGGTCTGGCTGGTGGCCTCGAAGTTGGTCTCTTCCGTCTTGGCCAGGAAGGCGGTGGCGAACAACTGGACCGCGCCGTTGCGATAACGGACCCCGGCCTCGTACTGATCGACCATGTCCACCGCGGCGTCGCTGCTGCGGATGTCGCCCGACGCCAGGATCGCGGGCCCGAACAGCAGGCGGTCGGCATTGGCCCGGCCCCCGCGGCTGGCCCGGCCGAACACGGCGGTGTCGGCGTTCAGCTGGTAGTTGGCCCCGATCGAATAGGACACGTAGTTCCAGTCATAGTCGACCGGCTTGGTGTTGGCATAATCGATCTGGGTGACCTGGGTTTCGGGCCGCTGGATGACGCCGTCGCCCGAGATGTCGCGGGTCGTCACGATGCCGTCGGCGAAGCTGCCGGTCGCCTTGCCGTTGTCGAACCGGATGGAGCCGTCGACGATCAGGTCGCCGCGTTCCCAGCTCAGGGCCGCATAGGGGGCGTCGATCGTATAGTCGGTGTCGTACGAGCGGCGGCAGCAGTTGCCGAAGAAGGTCGCGCCATAGCCGACGAGACCGTTCTGGGTCTGCTTGACCCCACCCGAGTTGAACACGTCGACCAGGGCGGCATTGTCGCCCTTCACTTCCAGCAGGAAGGAGTTCCACAGCCAGTCCATGTCGATGCTCTGGCTGGAGCGATAGTAGCCGAAGGTCGTCTTCAGGGTGCCGCCGCCCGCCTGGAACTCGCGCTCCAGCTTCAGGTCATTGGCCATGTTGCCGAAATCGTTGATCTCGGTGTCGAACAGGACGATCTGTGCCAGCAGGCCGTTGCCGTTGGCGTTGGCCGAAACCAGCTGTCCGGCGCTGGCCCCGTTGGCATAGCGTGCGGTCGATCCCGCCCCGCCAATGCCGGCGGCGATGCTCGAGACCGAGCCCGTGCCTGCGGTGAAGGGCGAGACGAACCGGCCCGAGGCAGAGGCGATGCGGAAGCGGTCCGTCAGGGTCCAGCCCGAACCGACGTCGAAGCTGGCTTCAACGCCCGCCGACAGGACTTCGGGGTGCATGCCGTCCTTGATGTCGGAGACGCGCGGACCGTTGTCGCCGTTCAGGCCGGGGCTGACCTGGAACAGGGCCGAATGCAGCGTCTGGGACGAGGCGTCATAGCCGGACAGGGGACCCCAGTTCGGGTCGCTGTTGGTGCCCGTCACCCGGATCGGGGAGGGCAGATAGCCGATCGCCCGGTCGTTCAGATATTTGGCGCTGACCCGCAGATAGCCGTTGGTGAACTCCTTCGTCAGCGAGGCGCGGATCTGGCCGCCGCTCTCGCCCGTATAGCCGGCGTCGCGCGCTCCCTCGCCGGAGCGATAGAAGCCGCCGATCGAGCCGTACAGGTCGTCGGTGATGTGTCCGCCGTACTGGAAGTCGCCGCGCGTGGTGTCGAAGTCGATGCCGCGCGTCAGGGCCAGCGAGCCGCCCTCCTGGCTGCCCGTCGCCGTGATCAGGTTGATGACGCCGCCCGGCGAGTTGGAGGCGAAGGTCGAGGCCGAGCCGCCCCGGACCGCCTGGACGCGGGCGACGGTAGCATCATAGCGGGTGAAGATGTCGGCATTGCCGAAGGCGATGTCGCCGAACTCGAGGATCGGCAGGCCGTCTTCCTGGATCTGGAGGAATTTCGCACCGCCCGTCGAGATCGGCAGGCCGCGCACGGCGATGTTGGCATTGCCTTCACCGCCGGAGGATTCCGAGCGGATGCCCGGGATGCTGCGGAAGATTTCGGCCGTCGAGCGCGGGGCCAGGTCCTCGACCGCCTCGGCGTTCAGGGTCGTGACCGAGACGCTGGAACGCAGCGTGGTGCTGGAACCGGCGACGGCCGTGACGACGATCTCGTCAAGGTTCGTCACTTCCTGATCGGTCTGCTGCGGCGTCGTGCTCTGTGCGAAGGCGCTGGTGCTCAGCGCGGCCAGCAAGGCGGCGGCGCAGACGGTTCCCGTGCGTTTCATCGTGTCTTCCCCATGTGCCCGGACCTCTCGATCGGGTCCGCAGTGTTATGGCTAAGTCAAAATGCAATCGATTGCAACAATCGTTTGCAGCGCCGGTCCGCGGCCTGGTCCGGATGACCGGATCGCGCACGCCTCGTCCTACGAGACGATCCCCATGTCGCTGACCATGCCGAGTTTCGCAACTGGACCATGACACCGGTGTCGAGCTAATCCTCGGGCCGACGGGACGACATCGTCGTCGCCCCGAACCGGATCTCGCCCATGCCCCAGCCCCTTCACCTGCATCCCGACCGGCTGTTTCCGGCCGATGCGGACACACGCGCCGTCGCGCGTCGCCTGCATGCCGAAATCGCCGATCTTCCGATCGTCAGCCCCCATGGCCATACTGACCCCGCCTGGTTCGCCACCAATGCACCCTGGGCCGATCCGGCGGAGCTGCTGATCACCCCCGACCACTATGTCTTTCGCATGCTGTTCAGCCAGGGCGTGCCGCTGGAGGATCTGGGCGTGCCGCGCGCGGACGGCGGTCCGGTGGAGACGGACCCCCGCGCCATCTGGCGGCGATTCGCCGAACGGTATCACCTGTTCCGGGGCACGCCGTCGCGGATGTGGCATGACTGGGTCTACACCCAGGCCTTCGGACTCGACGTCCGCCTGTCGGCCGAGACCGCGGATCACTATTACGATGTCATCGACGCGGCGCTGAAGACCGACGCCTTCCGGCCCCGCGCCCTGTTCGAGCGCTACAACATCGAACTGATCGCCACGACCGAGAGCCCGCTCGATCCGCTGAGCCATCATGCCGCGATCCAGGCCTCCGGCTGGAAGGGCAGGGTGGTCACCGCCTTTCGACCGGACCCGGTGCTGGATCCGGACTTCGAAGGGTTCCACGCCAATCTGGACGAACTGGGCCGGATCACCGGCGAGGACACCCGGACGTGGGACGGCTACCTCGCCGCGCTGCGCAACCGCCGCGCCTTTTTCGCCGCCCATGGCGCGACCTCGACCGACCACGGCCACCCGACGGCCTTTACAGCCGACCTGTCCGATGCCGACATCCGCGCCCTGTTCGCCCAGGTCGTGGCCGGTCCGGTGACGCCCTGCGAGGCCGAGCTGTTCCGCGGGCATATGCTGACCGAAATGGCGGCGATGAGCCTGGACGACGGGCTGGTCATGCAGCTCCACCCCGGCAGCTTCCGCAACCACAACGCCGCCGTCTTCGCCCGCTTCGGCCGCGACAAGGGGGCCGACATCCCGACGCAGACCGACTATGTCCGCGCGCTGAAACCGCTGCTGGACCGGTTCGGCTCCGAGCCCGGCCTGACCATCATCGTCTTCACCCTGGACGAAACGGCCTATAGCCGCGAACTGGCCCCCCTGGCCGGTCACTATCCGGCCCTGCGGCTGGGCCCGCCCTGGTGGTTCCACGACAGCCCCGAGGGCATGAGGCGGTTCCGCGAACAGGCCACCGAGACGGCCGGCTTCTACAACACCGTCGGCTTCAACGACGACACCCGCGCCTTCCTGTCGATCCCGGCGCGCCACGACGTGGCCCGGCGCATGGACTGCGGCCATCTGGCCCGACTGGTGGTCGAGCACCGGCTGGAGGAGGACGAGGCGCACGAGGTCGCCCATGCCCTGACCTATGGCCTGGTCAAGGCGGCATACAGGCTGTGACGCGGCTGTCCGAAGCGACGCTCGCCGGTCTGCCGGGCGCGATCGAACGCCCGGGCTACGACCGGGCCAGGGTCAGGATCGGTGTGGTCCATCTGGGGATCGGAGCCTTTCACCGGGCGCATCAGGCGGTGGTGTTCGACGACGCGCTGAGGTCCGGAGATTTGCGCTGGGGCGTGCTGGGCGTCTCGCTGCGTTCGGCAGGCGTGCGCGACCAGTTGCAGCCGCAGGACGGCCTCTACAGCGTCGTCGTCCGCGATGGCGAGACCGAGCACGTCCGTGTCGTGGGCGCGATCCAGAGCGTGCTCGTGGCACCCGAGGGACCCGCCGCTGTGGTCGAGGCCATGGCCTCGCCCGAGGTCCACATTGTCACCCTGACTGTCACCGAGAAGGGCTACCGGCTGGACCCGGCGACCGGGGCGCTGATCGAGTCCGATCCGGACGTCGCCGCCGATCTCGCGGACCTCGGTGCGCCTCGCACCGCTCCGGGCTTCCTCGTTGCGGCCCTGGCCCAGCGCAGGCGGCGGGGCCTGCCGCCCCTCACGGTCGTGTCGTGCGACAACCTCCCGCACAACGGCGCGCGGGTGCGGGCCGCGGTTCTGGGCATGGCAGGGCGGATCGATGCCGGTCTGGCGGCCTGGATCGCGGAAGAGGGGGCCTTTCCCGCCACCATGGTCGACAGGATCGTTCCTGCGACCACGTCGGACGACGTGGCGACCCTGACGGCGCGGCTCGGCCTGGAGGATCGGGGTATGGTCAAGACCGAGCCCTTTACCCAGTGGGTGATCGAAGACCGGTTCTGTGGACCTCGCCCGGACTTCGCCAGCCTGGGCGTGCAGCTGACGGACGCCGTCGCGCCCTGGGAAGATGCCAAGCTGCGGCTTCTGAACGGTGCCCATTCCGCCATGGCCTATCTGGGCGGTCTGGCCGGCCATGACTTCGTGCATCAGGTCGTGGCCGTCCCGGCCTTCGCGGCCTTCGTCGGGCGTCTCTGGGACGAGGCCCAGACCACTCTGAGCCCGCCGCCGGGACTGGACATCGCCGCCTATCGCGCTGACCTGATGACCCGATTCCTCAACCCGGCCCTTCAACACCGCACCCGCCAGATCGCCATGGACGGGTCACAGAAGCTGCCGCAGCGCCTGCTGGCCACGATCGCGGACCGACTGGCCGCCGGGCAGGGGATCGAGGCCCTGGCCCTGGGGGTCGCGGGCTGGATTCGCTGGCAGGCGGGCGTGACCGAAGCGGGCGAGACCTATGGGATCGACGATCCCATGGCCGATGTCCTGGCCGATGCGCTTCGAGGCACGGCGGACCCCGATGCGCGGGTTCGGGCCGTGGCGGGTCTGGCCAGCCTCGTGCGAGCGCCGCTTGGCACCGACGAACGTTTCATCGCCGCCGTCGGGGCGGGCTTGTCCGGGATCGAAACCCGGGGCGTGGTCGCTGCCCTGGGCTGAGCGCAGGAAAAAGGCCGCGTCTCTCACGAAACGCGGCCTCTATCGGGTCGATGGCGGGTCGCCTATTCGATGTCTTCGTTCAGCAGGCCGACCTTGTAGAAGCCCTGTTCCTGCAGCGCGTTCATGACTTCCATGAACTGGTTGTATTTCACTTCCGGCTCGGCGCGCACGAAGATCCGCTCTTCCTTGCAGCCCGGATTGCCGCCGCCCAGGGCCGCGCACACGTCCGGGACCAGGGTCTCGAGGACCGTCTGCTGGTCGGCGATGAAGATCGAGCCGCTTTCCTGGATGGAGATGTAGACCGGTTCCTTTTGCTCGACGCTGGGGTCCGGCGGCGTCGCCGGCGGCAGGTCGAGGCGGATCGACACGGTGGCCAGAGGCGCGGCCACCATGAAGATGATCAGCAGCACCAGCATGATATCGACGAACGGCGTGACGTTGATGTCCGCGTTCTGCTGGATGGTCTTGCCACCCTGCGAGCCTGAGAGCTTGGCAGCCATAGGAAGTCTTCTCCATGCAGGCTCAGGGCAAGGGCCACGAGCGGCGCGATACGGTTCGAACGGTTTCTGGCGTCTGGCGCCCGCCTTGTAAAGCGGTCTCGGGCGTCCGTCGGTGCCGTCGGCGTCGTTTTCGCCGATCAGGCGAAGATCAGCCCTTGGCCAGCTTCAGGAAGCGCTCGATCAGGGCCGGATCCGACTTGAACCGGCCGGTGAACCGCGTGGTGATGGTCGAGACGTGGCGGTGGTGCACGCCGCGCGTCGTCATGCACTGGTGCTCGGCGTCGATCAGCACGGCGACCCCGGCCGGCGACAGGTGATCCTCCAGCGCGCCGGCGATCTCCTGCGTCAGGGTTTCCTGGGTCTGCAGGCGTTTGGAGAAGATCTCCACCACACGCGCGATCTTGGAGATGCCCACGACCTTCTCGGTCGGCAGATAGGCGACATAGGCCTTGCCGAGGAACGGGGCCATGTGGTGCTCGCAATGGCTTTCGACCTCGATGTCGCGCAGCAGCACCATGTCGTCATAGCCCTGCACATCCTCGAACGTGCGGCTCAGTTCCCTGGCGGGATCGGCGGTATAGCCCTCGAACCACTCGCCGTAGGCGTCCACGACGCGCTTGGGCGTGTCCAGCAGGCCCTCGCGGTCGGGATTGTCGCCCGACCATGCGATCAGGGTGCGGACGGCCGCCAGGGCCTCCTCGCGCGTCGGACGGGTCAGATGATCGTTGCCGACGAGGGTCGGCCTGGAGGCGTGTGCGTCCATAAGATGATTTCAGCGACCAGTAGCGCCGGGACGAAGGTCCCGGATTGACGCGCGTCGCTCTCCCTGTTCATGGCCGCAGCTATTCGCCGGACCGACACGGCTATATGGGACGCAGGCTCCATCCCGCAAGAAAACGAACTGCAACGCTTCAAAATGACGCTTTTCCTTCACGACACCCTGCAACGCCAGAAACGGGCCTTCGTGCCCCGCGATCCCGGGCGCGTGACCCTCTATGTCTGCGGGCCGACGGTCTATGACTTCGCCCACATCGGCAATGCGCGGCCGCCGGTGGTATTTGACGTGCTGGTGCGGCTGCTGCGGCGCGAATACGGGGCCGACAGCGTCGTCTATGCCCGCAACGTCACCGACGTAGACGACAAGATCAACGCCCGGGCCTTCAGGGAAGGGGTGCCGATCGGCGAGGTCACGGCCCGCTACGAGGCCGCCTATCTGGCCGACATGACGGCGCTGAACGTCACGCCGCCCGACATCGCCCCCCACGTCACCGACCATATGGACGCCATCGTCCGGCAGATCGGCCAGATCGTCGACCAGGGCTGCGCCTATGCGGCCGAGGGGCATGTGCTGTTCGACGTGTCCAGCTATCCGGCCTATGGCGCGCTGTCGGGCCGGAACCTGGACGACATGATCGCGGGTGCCAGGGTCGAGGTCGCCCCCTACAAGAAGAACCCGCACGACTTCGTCCTGTGGAAGCCCTCGAAAGCGGACGAGCCGTCCTGGCCGTCACCGTGGGGCGAGGGGCGGCCCGGCTGGCATATCGAATGCTCGGCCATGATCGAACAGGTTCTGGGCCTGCCGATCGACATCCACGGCGGCGGGATCGATCTGGTGTTCCCCCACCATGAGAACGAGATCGCGCAAGGGGTCTGCGCCCACGGCCATGCCCATGGCGATCGCGCCCATGCGGAATACAGCCGCTACTGGATGCACAACGGCTTCCTGACCGTCGATGCGGAAAAGATGTCCAAGTCGGTCGGCAACGTCCTGCTGCTGCACGACCTGGTGCAGACCATGCCGGGCGAGGTCGTGCGCTGGGCCCTGCTGAGCGCCCACTATCGTCAGCCGCTGGACTGGAACCAGTCGCTGCTGGACCAGTCGCGAAAGAATCTGGACCGCCTGTACGGCGCGCTAAGGCGGGCCGCCGATGTCGCACCGCTCGGCGACATGCCGTCGCCAGAGTTCCTGACCGCCATCTCCGACGACCTGAACACGCCCGGAGCCATGGCCACCCTGTTCGCCCTGTCCAGCGAGATCGAGCGCGCGATGACGGCGGGCGATCACCATGCGGTGGGCATCGCCAAGGCCGAGCTGCTGGCCTCGGGCCGCATCCTGGGTGTGCTTCTGTCCACGCCGGACCAGTGGTTCGAGGGCGGGGCCGACGATGCCCTGAAGGCCGAGGTCGAGGCGTTGCTGACGGAGCGGGTCACCGCGCGGGCCGAAAAGAACTGGGCCGAGGCGGATCGCATCCGCGACCGGCTGACGGCGCTGAATGTCGTGGTGATGGACGGCCCGACCGGGGCGACCTGGCGGCTGAAGGAGTAGGGCCCTTCTTCCGCCCCCTGCGGGGGAGGGCCGGCGGTGCGGACGCAGGTCCGTGAGGCCTGCCTTGCCGCCCCCACCCGGTCTCCGCTTCGCTCCGACCACCCTCCCCCGCAGGGGAGGGAGAAAGGCCTTACATTCCCCGCATCAGCTCGTCGGCGATCGCGGCCGTCAGATAGCCGTCGGCGATCCGCCCGTTGGCGATCTGCCATTGTCTGAGCGCCCGTCGCGTGCCCGAGCCGATGACGCCGTCGATGCCGCCGGGGTCGTAGCCCAGGCGTGCCAGGGCCGTCTGGGCTCCGAAGCGCTGCTCGCGCGAGATGGGCTCGTCGTTCGGCCATGTGCCGACCAGGCCTGGCTTGCCCGCGACGCCGTCGGCGGTCAGTCCGATGGCCAGGGCATAGCTGGCCGAGTTGTTGTAGCGCCGGATGACGTAATGGTTGGGCAGGGCCAGGAAGGCCGAACCGCGCGCGCCCTGCGGCAGCAGGATCGTGCCCGTCTCGGCTGCCTCCTCGGCGGTCGGCGCGCCGCCGTGGGCCAGGGTCACGCCGCGCCGGGCCCAGTCGCTCCAGGGACGGCCGTCCGCCTCGGCCAGCGAATAGTCGAAGCCGGACGGCAGCACGACCTCATAGCCCCAGGCCTGGCCGCGCTTCCAGCCGGCCTGGGCCAGCAGGTTGGCGGCCGACGCCAGCGCATCGGCCTCCGTGCCCCAGATGTCGACGCGACCGTCGCCGTTCTGGTCGACGCCCAGCCGCAGATAGTTGTCCGGCATGAACTGGGTCTGGCCCATGGCCCCGGCCCAGCTGCCCAGCAGGCCCGCGCGCTCGCGCCTGCCGTCGATGACGATGTCCAGCGCGTCTTTCAGCTGACCCTCGGCCCAGTCGCGGCGGCGTCCCTCGAAGGCCAGGGTGGCGAGCGAGCGGATCACGTCGCTGTTGCCCTGGACCTGGCCGAAGCTGGATTCATTGCCCCAGATGGCGACCAGGATCTCGGCCGGAACCCCGTATTGCCGGGTCACGCCCCACGGCACGGCATCGATGCGACGGCGTGCCTCGGCGATTCGCGCGGCCGAGGCGGCGTTCGAGATATAGGCGCCGGCCGGGCGGCTGAACTCCGGCTGGTTGCTGTCCAGGCGGATGACCTCGGGGTCGGGCGTCAGGTTGGCCAGCTGCTGTTCGTACTGGGCGCGTCGCGCACCGCCCTTCCTGTTCAGGAAGCCCTGTTTCCAGCCCTCGAACCCCGGCTGATCCACGCTGCTGGTTTGCGCCGGGGCGGGCGGTGGCGTCGTGGCCGACCCGGCTCCGCGTGGCGGCTGGCTCGCGGGGACCGGCGCGAGTGGCGCGACGGGTGGAGCCGCCGGCAGCATGGGCGCGCAGGCGGAGACGCAGGCGATCAGGGCAAGGCGATAGTCGAAGCGCATGAAATCTTGAGTCTCCACGACCGGTCCGGCCTGCCAATGGTCCATACAAATAGCGCGCCACTATGGCCAACCGTTGCGGCCAGAGGGTGAACGCGTCGTCAACCATGTTCGCGAGGACACTTTCAAACCCTGCCGTTCATGATGCCCGGGCTCTCGGACACGGCCTGGTGGCGGAGGGGCGACGCAACGGGCGTGCAAACCCGTAGACCCTCCGTTCAACTCGGAGGCCAGGCCTCCATCCCCTTTTCAAGAACGCTACCGCTCGGCTCGCGGAGCCTCGCTGCTTGAGCGCAATACAGGCGCTACCGCTCGCGACGCGGTCGCTCGCTGCTTGAGCGCGGTTTGCGCGCTACCGTTTTCGGGACTGCGGCGCTATCACGACCGCGTGAACGCCGCCGCCGCCATTCCCCGCCGTTTCGAGGCCCTCGATTCCCTGCGCGGCATCTGCGCCGTGCTTGTGGTGATGTTCCACATGCCGGTCGCCAGCCACTGGCGCGACTGGGGCCTGGTCCAGCACGGCTATCTGTTCGTCGACTATTTCTTCGTCCTGTCCGGCTTCGTCATCGCCCACGCCTATGCCGGTCGGCTGAAGACGCCCCGCGACGCCGGACGGTTCATGGTGCGTCGGCTGGGTCGGGTCTGGCCGCTGCACGTCCTGATGCTGGCCGCCTTCATCGGGCTGGAGCTGGCCCGGCTGTGGTTCCATATCGACGGCGCGCCGCCGTTCGTGCGCGACCGGTCGGTGGAAGCGATCTTCGCCAACCTGCTGCTGGTCCAGGCCTGGCACGTCCTGCCGTTCCTGACCTGGAACGGCCCGGCCTGGACGCTCAGCGCCGAAGTCGCCTGCTATCTGATCTTCGCAGGGCTCGTGCTGGTCGCGCCCCGGCGGTTCCGGTGGATCGGGGCGATCCTGGCCCTGATCGGGGCCGTCATGGTCCTCGCCTGGGCCCGGCGCTGGATGAACACCACTTATGACTTCGCCGTGCCGCGAGCGGTCTATGGCTTCTTCCTCGGCTGTCTGCTCCAGGGCGTCTGGACCCGCATTCCGCGTCTGAACGGGCACGCGGCGACGGCGCTGGAACTGGCGGCTGTCATGGCGATCTGCCTCTTCATCGGATGGGCCACCGGCCCGATCACCGTCGCCGTGACGCTGATCTTCCTCGTCCTCGTCTGGGTCTTCGCGGGCGAGGAGGGGGCCCTGTCCAGAGTTCTGGACCACCCCGCCCTGGTCACCCTGGGCCGCTGGTCGTTCGCCATCTACATGGTGCACATGTTCGTGCTGACGGTGCTGATGATCGTCGCGCGCAGGATCGATTGGGTGCCCGGCGGGCGGCGTATCGACTTCGGCTCCGTCTGGGTCAATGATCTGTTCGCCGTGGCCCTGTTCGGCCTGATCCTGTTGCTGGCCCTGGTCGCGCACCGCCTGGTCGAGACCCCCGCCCAGCGCCTGATCGACCGCTGGACGGCGCGGCCCAAGGTGGAGCCCTGACGAGGAGGCGTCTGATGGCGGAGGCAAAGCCCAGACCGACGGCCGTGTCGGTCGAGGATTTCATCGCGGCGGTCGAGGACCCCCGGCGGCGCGAGGACGCGGCGGCGGTCGTGGCCCTGCTGGCCCGGGCGACCGGGCTGGCCCCGACCATGTGGGGGTCGTCGATCATCGGCTTCGGCCGCTATCACTATCGCTACGACAGCGGCCACGAAGGCGACGCGCCCCTGGTCGGGTTCGCGCCGCGCAAGGCCAATCTCGTCTTCTACATGGCCGCCGGCGAGGCCGCCCGCGCCGATGTCCTGAGCCGGCTGGGCAAGCACAAGACCGGCAAGGGCTGCGTCTATGTCAACCGGCTGTCCGACATCGACCCGGATGTTCTGGTCGAGATGGCGCGGGGAAGCATCGAGACGCTTCAGGCCCGCTATCCGGCCTGAAATCAGGCGGCCAGGCGCAGCTCGGCGTCCTGCCAGCCGCGCGCCTCGTCCCACAGGGCGTCCTCGTCCGAATAGCGGGCCGAGGCGCGGGCATCGATGACGTCGATCACCTGTTCCTCCAGTCGGTCCCAGATGATGGCCAGATCCGCGCAGCCCTCGGCCTCGCACGGCACGATCAGATAGCGGGTGGCGTTGACGGCGGCTTGAGGGGCGAATGCGTGAACCATGGGACGATCTCCGTTGAGCGATGTCTTGTCGTTGATCGAGGTCTAGGACGGTGATACGTCAAAATCGGACGTATCGGTTGGGAGCGGGCCTATGAGGCATGACAAGGCGGCCATGGTGCTGGAACTGGCCCGCCGTCTGGCCGCCTCGGCCGAGGGGCTGAGCCTGGACGAGATGGCCCGGGACCTGAACGTCGGCCGTCGCACCGCCGAGCGCATGCGCGACGCCGTCATCGCGCTGTTTCCGGCGACGGAGGAGGTGTCCGATCCGCCGCAGAAGCGCTGGCGCATCCGGGGCGGCCTGTCCGCCTTCGAACAGGCCCCCACCACGACCGAGCTGGTCGAGCTGAACCGGGCCGCCCAGGCCCTGCGGGCGGCGGGCGAGCCGGGCCGCGCGGCGGCGCTGGAGGGACTGGAGCGGAAACTGAAGTCGGCGATGCGATCGACCACCCTGAACCGCCTGGCCCCCGATCTGGAGGCCCTGGTCCGGGCCGAGACGATCGCCGTCCAGGCCGGGCCGCGCCCGGGTGCCGACGAGACCATGCTGGCCACGATCCGGGGTGCCATTCTGGCCCAGTCGCCGCTCGCCTTCATCTATGCCCGGCCCGGGGCGGAGGCGCGCAGGCGGACCGTGGCCCCGTGCGGTGTCATGTTCGGCCGCGCCAACTATCTGGTCGCCGCCGACCGCGACAGCGGCAAGGTCCAGACCTTTCGCCTCGACCGGATGAGCGCGGTCGAGGCCCAGCCCGGCTTCGCCCCGCCGCCCGCCGCCTTCGACCTGTCGGCCTTCGCCAGCCAGTCCTTCGGCATCTATCAGGACGAGATCGAGGATGTGGTCCTGTCGGTCACCCCGGCAGGGGCGGCCGAGGCGAGGGGTTGGCGCTGGCACCCGACCCAGTCGCTGGAAGACCAGCCCGACGGCTCCGTCATCGTCCGCTTCCGCGCGTCCGGCATGCGCGAACTGGCCTGGCACCTGTTCACCTGGGGCGACCAGGTGACGATCCTCGCCCCCCACCGGCTGAAGGCGGTCATGGCGGGAGAACTGGCGGCGGCGCAGAGGGCGCTGGAGGCGGCTCCCGCGCCGGACCAGGTTCATCGACATTGAACCTTGTCATCCCGGAAATCGCGCCAGCGATTATCCGGGACGCAGGACGCCCTCCTTCGACCTCCCGGAAGACGCGAAGCGGCTGTCCGGGAGACGGTGGAGTGCGGTCAGACTGTCTCCCGGACAATCGCTGGCGCGATTTCCGGGAGGGCCGGTCTCACGATGCCGCGTCCCGGCTCTTCGCTACGCTACGGCCGGGATGACAAGTCCACGGGAAGGCTGAATGTCGTTTGGTTCTGGCCTCCGTCCTCTCCCGCCGGGAGAGGGGTTACAGGGCCACGTCCGATTCTGACGCAGGCGCGTGGCAGGCTTTCCGGCATGACCGACAGCGCGACCCGTACCCCCGACGACACCTGGACCCTGGCCCGGGACATGTATCTGAACGGCGCGACGGGCAGCCATGTCTGTCGCCGGTTCGGATTCCCGCCCTCCACCTTCTGGGCGCGCGCCGTCGAACCTCAGCGATCCTCCCGCATGTGAAAGACCCGGGCGATCACGATGTGCTCGGGATCGACCCGATACTGCACGACATAGCCGCTGTCGCCGAAAGGGATCTTCAACTCTCGCAAACCAGACACTGTCTCTCGCCCCTGCAGGGGCCAATCGCCCAGGACCGGCCAAGCGGCCTCGACCGCGTCCATCGCCCGCAGGGCCGCCCCCTCGCTTTTCTCGGCCAGGAAGGCGTTCAATCGAAAGAGGTCGCTCCGGGCTTCCGGGGCGACGATGATCCGAAGGCTCATGCCTTGGCGGCCAGCCGCGCTTCCAGGTCCGCGCGCAGTTCGGCCATCACGTCCTCGATGGAATGCGACACTCCTGTCCGGTCGTACTCCTCAATCGCTGCCAGGGCGGCCGCGTGCTGGAAGGCGACCGTTTCGGGCGTGCGCGTGTCGAGCATGACGGGGTCTTCCCCGGCCGCGTCGAACGGTGCGGCGTCCTCGCTGACGCCCTGCCTGGCTAGAGTATCGGTGATCACGACGGCCACCCAGGCTTCCGGGGACATTCCGGCCTCGGCGGCGGCGGCTCGAACGCGGGCCAGCAGGGCATCACCGAGCGTGAGATCTAATGAGGTTGTCATGGTCCAAGCCTACCACATCCGGTTGCGCCGGAAAACGGCCTTACGCCGCCCCGAACGGATAGGGGCTGACCGATTTGGACCAGTCGTCGACGGCCAGAACCCGGTCCACCGGCGGGGCGGCGCGCTCGGCGCAGGGATGGCGGTGGCACAGGCGGCAGGCGGGGCCGATGGGCGTGACCTCGGGGGCCGTCAGGTCCAGCCCGCGCGCATAGACCAGCCGATGCGCGTCCTTCAGCTCGCACCCCAGGCCGATGGCCAGGTCATAGCGTTCGCCGAACCCGTCGTGCCCCTGGCGATCGACAGTGCGGGCCAGGGTGAACCAGCGTCGGCCGTCCGGCGTCTCGATGATCTGTGTGACCAGTCGTCCCGGCGTGCGAAACGCCGAATGCAGCCGCCACCGGGGACAGGCTCCGCCGAACCGCGCGAACGGAAAGGCACCGGCGGCATAGCGTTTGGACACGTTGCCCGCCTGGTCGACCCGCATCAGGAAAAAGGGCACCCCCCGCGCGGTCGGCCGCGACAGGGTCGTCAGGCGGTGGGCGACCTGCTCGAACGAGACGGCGAACCGGGTCTGGAGCCGGGCGATGTCATAGCCGGTCGCCTCGGCCATCCGCTGGAAGGCGGCGTAGGGCATCAGGATGGCGGCGGCCAGGGTGTTGGTCAGCGACACCTTCAGCAGGGCCCGCGTCGTCGCATCCGGCGGCCGGGCCGCATCGGCCAGGGCGTTCAGCCCGGCGTCGTGCTCGGCCAGGGCCAGCTGATAGGCGATGGCGAAGGCGCGCGAGGAATGGTCCAGGGTCTCCGACAGCAGCAGCCGTCGCCGGTGGGGATCGAACCGGCGGGTCCATTCCACCATCACCTCGGCCGGCATGACCTTGACCGCCAGATTGTGCCGCGTGGCCAGCCGGACCCGCGCCAGCGCCTCGCACCCCTCGCCGGTCATGTTCGGATCCAGCGCCGCGTGCAGCGTCTCGCCCAGTCCGTCCAGTTCGGGGAAATAGTTGGCCCGGGACTGCACATGGTCGCGCACCCAGTCGGCGGGGGAGGGGGCGTCCGCGGCCTGTCCACCTTCGATCAGGGCGGCCCGCGTCTTGTCGCGCTGCTCGGCAAAGGCCCGGTACAGCCGCACGATCGCCTCGGCGGCCCCGGGCGCGTCGTCAACCAGCTGAACCAGCTCGTGGCGCGGCACCTCCAGCCCCTTGAACAGGGGGTCGGCCAGCACCTCCGCCAGGTCCGCCTCGCCCGCCACCCCTGTCTGGCCGAGCGTCCGCAGATCGACGTCATAGGCATCGGCCAGCCGCAGAAGCAGTTGCGCCGAGACCGGCCTCTGGTTGCGCTCGATATGGTTCAGATAGCTGGGGGAGACGCCGAGGTCCCCGGCCATGGCCGTCTGGGTCAGGCCCCGGTCGCGCCTCAGCCGCTTGACCCGGGCTCCGAGGAACAGTTTGCGGTCGGCGGAAACATCCATCGGCCCAGCTTGTCACAACATGACAAGAATTCAAGCGTCACATCATGACAAGATGACTTCGCACGCGGTCATCTGCGTGTATCAAAAGTGACAGGCCCGTGTTTGATGGTCGGGCCGCCGCGACGTTCGCTTCGGCCTCCTCAGATCCCAGAGCCGCGCCATGACCACCTTCGCCGATCTCGTCCCATCCCCCGCCGGTCGTTTCGACGGCATCGAGCGCCCCTATACGCCAGAGGATGTGCTGAAGCTGCGCGGCTCGGTGCCGATCACCCACACCCTGGCCGAGCGCGGCGCCAACCGCCTGTGGGAGCTGCTGCATTCCGAGCCCTACATCAACGCCCTGGGGGCCGTGACCGGCAACCAGGCCATGCAGATGGTCCGCGCGGGCCTGAAGGCCATCTATCTGTCGGGCTGGCAGGTCGCCGCCGACGCCAACACCGCCGGCGCCATGTATCCGGACCAGTCCCTGTACCCGGCCAATGCCGCGCCCGAGCTGTGCCGCCGCATCAACCGCACCCTGCAGCGCGCCGACCAGATCGAGCATGCCGAGGGCGGGGCAAAGCGCGACTGGTTCGTGCCGATCGTCGCCGATGCCGAGGCCGGCTTCGGCGGTCCGCTGAACAGCTTCGAGATCATGAAGGCCTTCATCGAGGCGGGAGCCGCCGGCGTCCACTTCGAGGACCAGCTGGCCTCCGAAAAGAAATGCGGCCACCTGGGCGGCAAGGTCCTGATCCCGACCCAGGCGCATGAGCGCAACCTGATCGCCGCCCGCCTGGCCGCCGACGTCATGGGCGCGCCGACCATCACCGTCGCCCGCACCGACGCCGAGAGCGCCCAGCTGATCACCTCCGACATCGACGAGCGCGACCAGCCCTTCATCGACCGCGACAACCGCACGCCCGAGGGCTTCTTCCGCCTGAAGGAAGGCACGGGTCTGGACCACTGCATCGCCCGCGGTCTGGCCTATGCCAACATCGCCGACCTGCTGTGGTGGGAAACCTCCCACCCCGATCTGGAGGACGCCAAGCGGTTCGCCGAGGCGGTCCAGAAGCAGTATCCGGGCAAGCTGATGGCCTACAACTGCTCGCCGTCGTTCAACTGGAAGGCCAAGCTGGACGATGCGACCATCGCCAAGTTCCAGCGCGAGCTGGGGGCCATGGGCTACAAGTTCCAGTTCGTGACCCTGGCGGGCTTCCATGCCCTGAACAATTCGATGTTCGAGCTGGCGGACGGCTACCGCGACCGTGGCATGGCGGCCTATTCCGAGCTGCAGCAGCGCGAGTTTGCCAACGAGGCCATCGGCTACACGGCGACCCGTCACCAGCGCGAGGTCGGCACCGGCTATTTCGACCAGGTCGCCACCGTCATTTCCAACGGGCAGTCCTCCACGACCGCCATGAAGGAATCCACCGAAACCGCGCAGTTCGTCGCGGCCGAATAGAAACACCAGGAGAGACACCCATGGACCCGATCAGCCGCCCCCAGGCCATCATCGACTTCTGCCTGGCCCCCCTGGATCTGGACCCCGGTTCGGAATCCGAAAAGGAAGTCCGCCGCCGTCTGGAGCACGTCATCAAGACCTTCCAGGCCAAGGCCGCCATGCCGGTCGCCGTCGACTTCTCGCGGATGCCGTCACAGGTCATCAACGAAGCCGCCCACGGCTACGAATAGGGCCTGTCAGGCGGCGAGGGCCTGTCTCTCGCCGCCGAGCTCGCTGACCAGGGCGATCAGCTCGGCCGCATCGAAGGGCTTGGCCAGATGCCGGTCGGCGCCGGCCGCCTTGCCGGCCGCGATGTGGTCGGGCAGGGCGTTTGCCGTCAGCATGACGATCGGCGTACGGGGCGCCCCCTGCGTCGTTTCATGCAGCCGGATCTCGCGAACGGCCGTCAGCCCGTCCATGACCGGCATCTGCATGTCCATGAGGATCAGATCGAAGGGCTGGGCCCTGGTGGCGTCGAGGGCCTGCGCCCCGTCTTCGACCATGACCAGATCGACCGGGGCCTGACCCAGAATCAGCTCCACCACCTTGCGGTTGGTCGGATGGTCGTCCGCGATCAGGACCCGCACGCGACGCGCGTCCGCGTCGACCGGGGACACCGGCTCGATCGGCTGGATCACGGGGGCCGCGGCCGGGATATGGGGCAAGGTCAGGATGAACGCCGAGCCGCCCCCGGCCTCGCTTTCGCAGTCCAGCTGCCCTCCCATCATGTCCGCCAGCTGGCGGCAGATGGCCAGACCCAGGCCCGTGCCCCCGAACCGGCGGGTGATCGTGCCATCGGCCTGTTCGAACCGCGTGAACAGTCGCGCCTTGGCTTCCGCGTCGAAACCGACGCCGGTATCCTCGACGGTAAAGCGCAGGATCGCCGCACCGGTCCGGTCGTGTCCGGTCGAGGCCGTCAGGCTGACGAACCCCTGGGTGGTGAACTTGACCGCGTTCGACACCAGATTGGTCAGGACCTGTTTGAGCCGAACCACATCGCCGCGCACCCAGCCCGAGACGGCGGGGTCGATCTCGACAAAGAACTGCAACCCCTTTTCGGCGGCCGGGGCACCGTACAGGTGCGCAGCCTCATTGATCGCGCGTCTCAGGTCGAAGGGCTCGTCCGCGATCTCCAGCCGCCCGGACTCGACGCGGGCCAGGTCCAGGATGTCGCTCAGCAGGGTCTGAAGCGTGACTCCCGACGACTGGATCAGGTTCAGCATCTCGCGCTGGTCGTGGGTCAGATCCGTTCTGGCCAAGGCCTGTGTCAGGCCGATGACCCCGTTCAGGGGCGTGCGGATTTCATGGCTCATATTGGCCAGGAACTCGGACTTGGCCCGGTTCGCCGCCTCCGACGCATCGCGCGCCTCGGCCAGCGCCTGGGCGTCGCGTTTCAGATCGGTGATGTCGTTGACCACGGTGACGATCCCGCCCTGGGCGGTCCTGCGATCCTGAACGCGTAGCCACCGGTCGCCGGATACCTTCTGTTCCAGGGTGTTGGACAGCCGCTGGCGCGCGGCAAGGCGCTCCTCGATCCACGCCTGCTCGCGGCCGACCGCTTCGGCGTACAGGCCCTGGTCGAGACCGACCTGCAGCATGTCGCGAAACCGGACGCCGATCTTCAACGCCGAGTCCAGCTCGGCGTTGACCTCTGCATAGCGAGTATTCCAGATCACCAGCCGGTCCTGGGCATCGTAGAAGCCGAGGCCGTCCGGCATCGTGTCGATCGCCTCGCGCAGCTGACTCAGTGAGCTGCTTCGGCCCCAGAGGCTCATCAAGGTGACCAGCGCGGCCATGGTGATCACGAGCGTCGCTCCCCCGACGACCCAGGCCAGCATGCCTGTCTGGTCGATCGCCGAGGCCGGAACGCCCTCGCTCGGATCGGGCACGATGGTCAGGCCCGCCATGCCGCCGAAATGCAGGACGAAGACGCTGGTGAAGGCGAACGCGGTATGGACCGGTATCCGCCACCAGCCGTCACGAGGTTTCCAGATCGCGCTGCACAGGGCGATGAGCACGCTCAGCGTCACCGCTGCCGCCACCGTCGTGGCGTCCCAGACCGCGACGCCTCCGTCGATGCGAAGGGCGGCCATGCCGGTGAAATGCATCGCGGCGACGCTGCAGGCCCCCAGGGCGGCCACCAGGGCGCGGGTCAACCGTGAATCGCTGCTCAGGGTCAGTGCGATGCCCAGGGCCATGCCGACCATGACGATGGCCAGTGACAGCAGCATTTCCCCTGTGTCGTAATGCAGGGTCTCGGCCGACCGATAGCCCAGCATGCCCAGGAAATGTGTCGCCCAGACCGTCAGCCCGCCGACCACGCCTGCCAGCGCGCCGTAGGCAACCCGATCCCGCTGCGACGAGCGGCGGGCCATGTCGACCAGGGTGATGCAGGTCGCCAGTCCGGTGAGACAAACGGAGGCCGCCAGCAGCGTCAGCCGCCCGTCATGCATCACCGTCAGACAGTTCACGATCCAGGGCAAAAGCGCATCTTCTCCACTCAGAAGATAGGCATGACCACAATAGGTAAAAAAACGGGTCGGTTTCCGGCGAATCCCTGTTTCGATGACGAGGGTTCGTCATCGTGCCGTATCCGGATGATGCTAGGCAGGCTCGTCGGTCCGTGACGGCCGACGACCTTTGGAGCGCTTTGCCGTCCATGCCGTTCGATGATCCCTCATTCCCGGTCGCCCCCCCGGCGTCTTCGCGCCTGTGGACGTCGGGCACGACCGGCGGGGTCGCGGTGGTGGTGATGCTGGTGATCGCCGCAGCCCGCCCGGACATTGCGGCCTGGCTGGTGGGGGGCGCGTCCATCGTCGCCCTGGTGACCTGGCTCGGCAGTCGGAATCCTCAGACGGCGGGGCAAACTTCCGTCGCCGACACGCCGACCTCGGTCGGCCGTGTCGAGGATGGGCGGCTTCTGGACGCCGTGTTCGAGGCCCTGGACGATCCTGTACTGATCATCAGCGGGGGTGAGGCCGACGACATTGCGGGGCGTCGCATCGTGCTGGCCAACAGCGCGGCGCGTGACCTGCTCCGGGTGCCACGCGAGGGGATGCTGCTGGTCTCGGCGATGCGGGATCCCAATGTTCTGGAAGCCATCGACGAGGCTCTGTTCGGAGGCATCAGCCGCACCATCGACTATGCCGCCGGAGGGTCACGTACGCGCCACTGGAAGGCCTGGGTGCGTCCATTGCCGTCGCCGGACGGTTCGCCGCTGGCCCTGCTGGGGTTGCGCGACGAAACCGATGTGCGTCGCATGGAGCTGATGCGGGTCGATTTCCTGGCCAACGCCAGCCATGAGCTGCGCACGCCGCTGGCCTCGCTCAGTGGCTTCATCGAAACCCTGAAGGGGCATGCCCGCGAGGATCCCGCCGCGCGGGACCGGTTCCTGGACATCATGGCCGCCCAGGCCGAACGCATGAGCCGGCTGGTGGCCGACCTGCTGTCGCTCAGCCGGATCGAGCTGAACGAACACATCCCGCCCTCCGGCCGGGTCGATCTTGGCGCTGCCGCCGCCGACGTGGCGGATGCCCTGAGCGTCCTGTCGGAGGACAAGGGCGTCGCCATCCATCTGGTCGCCGCCGACGAGGCCCGCATCACCGGTGATCGGGACGAAATCCTTCAGGTGATCCAGAATCTGACGGACAATGCGATCAAATATTCCACGACCGGGTCGATCGTCGAGATTGGCCTGGAGCCCGATCTGGACGCGGAGCGCGTCACGGCGTCGCGGATGCCGGGGGCGACCCGGTTGTCGCTGCTGACCCCGGATCGCGAGGTCGGCGTCCGCTATGCGGCCATTTCCGTGCGAGATCACGGGCCCGGCATGGCGCGCGAGCATTTGCCGCGTCTGACGGAGCGGTTCTATCGCGTCGAGGGTCAGAAGAGCGGCGAACGGGCGGGAACGGGTCTGGGCCTCGCCATCGTCAAACATATCGTCAATCGCCACCGGGGCGGGTTGATCGTCGAAAGCGCGCCGGGCGAGGGCGCGCTGTTCACCGCCTATTTCCCGTTGCTGCTTGAAAGACGGGCGTCCTGAAGCCGTCCGGCCAACGTCGTTGCAGAACTGTCATCCAGTCGTCGTAATCCGCTGACCATCCGCGGGCAGGTTCCGCGCCGACACCCGCCGATCCTCGGCGCGGTCTGATTCTGGCGCGTACGGGTCCAGAATGCGGTGTTCTGGGGCGTGATGATCTGGTTCTTCCTTCCCGTGCTGGCTGTGATGGCGGCCCTGGCCTATGGCCTCGGGCGCAGTCGTGCCCAGCGCCTGGCCCGCGATGTGCCCAAGGGTCAGAGCCCCCATTCGCGGCCTCAGCAGCACGGCTATTACGCCCTGATCTGGGTCGCGGTGCCGGCGCTGGTCGTGGTGATCGCGGCCGGCGTCTTCTCGGGGACCATCGAACACACTCTGATCGCAGCCGGATCGCCCGAAGCGGTGAGCGCGCTCGAGCCTTTCCGCCGCGAAGCGTTCATGAACGACGCCCGCGTCGTGGGCGAGGGCGGACGCGCGCTCCAGGCCTGGCCCGGTGACCTGGGTCAGGCGCTGGTGACCGAAGCCGCCCGTGCCGGCCGCATCCACGACACGCTGGTCTGGGGCGCCGTCGCCGCCGCGATCCTGGCTGCGATCATGGGTGGCCTGTTCGCCTACAGCCAGATCAAGCCCGGCTTGCGGGCCCGGAACCGGGTCGAAGGCTGGATCGCCGGCGTGCTGTTCGCCTGTTCGGCCGTAGCGATCCTGACGACCGTCGGCATCGTCTTCTCCCTGCTGTGGGACAGCCTTCGCTTCTTCCAGGCCGTGCCGGTCACCGACTTCCTGTTCGGCACCCAGTGGAGCCCGCAGATCGCGATCCGCGCCGATCAGGTGGGATCGTCCGGTGCCTTTGGTGCCGTTCCCCTGTTCGCGGGAACCTTCCTGATCATGCTGATCGCCATGGTCGTGGCCGCGCCCGTCGGCCTGTTCTCGGCCATCTATCTGTCGGAATACGCCAGCAGCCTGTCGCGCGGGATCGCCAAACCGCTGCTGGAAATCCTGGCCGGGGTCCCGACCGTGGTCTACGGCTTCTTCGCCGCCCTGACGGTGGGGCCGGCATTCCGCCAGTTTTTCAACGGCATCGGAGCGCTGCTGGTGGGCGGCCCGCTGGACGGGATCGGTCAGTATCTGCTGCTGGTCCAGAACCAGATGGCGCTGGTGGCCGGGGCCGTCATGGGCATCATGCTGATCCCGTTCGTGTCTTCCCTGTCCGACGACATCATCAACGCCGTGCCCCAGTCCCTGCGCGACGGTTCCTATGCGATGGGCGCGACCAAGTCCGAGACGGTCAAGCGCGTGCTGCTGCCCGCCGCCCTGCCGGGCATCGCGGGGGCGCTGCTGCTGGCCATGTCGCGGGCGATCGGCGAGACGATGATCGTGGCCATGGCGGCGGGTCTGGCGGCCAGGCTGACGCTGAACCCGCTGGACACGGTGACCACGGTGACCGTCCAGATCGTCACCCTGCTGACCGGCGACCAGGAGTTCGACAGTCCCAAGACGCTCGCCGCCTTCGGCCTGGGCCTGACCCTGTTCCTGGTCACCCTGGTCCTCAACATCGTCGCCCAGCGCATCGTCCAGACCTATCGGGAACAGTATGACTGAGGTCACATCAGACGTTCTGGCCGGAGACGCCCGCGACAGCCTGCTGAAACGGGGCCTGAAGGCGCGCTATGCCCGCGAGAGCCGGTTCAGGCTGTATGGCTTGCTGGCCATCGGTGTTGCGATCGGCTTCCTGATGCTGCTGCTGGGCCGCATCGTCGAGCAGGGCCACACGGCCTTCTACGCCAACCAGATCACCGTGCCGGTCTATATGGACCCCGCCCGCATCGACCGCGCCTATCCGCAGGGCACCAATTTCCAGCAGATGGTCGCCCAGCAGTCGCTGGCCAGGCTGGGCGTCACCGATGACGAGCGCGGCTCGAAGGCAACGGCCTACCGTGCCCTGCTGTCTTCGGAACTGAAGTTCCGTGCCGCCGCCATGATCCGCCAGAACCCGGCCCTGATCGGCCAGACGGTCACCGTCACCGCGCCCGTCTCGGACGAGGCGGACCTGTATTACAAGGGTGAGGTCACCCGCGAGACGCCCGCCGACCAGCGCAAGGTCTCCGACGAACAGATGGCCTGGCTGGACGGGCTGAAACGCGACGGCGCGGTCTCGACGACCTTCAACACCCTGCTGTTCACCAACGGCGACTCGACCGAGCCGGAGCTGGCCGGGGTTCTGGGTGCCGTCGTGGGGTCGGCGCTGATGCTGATGGTCACCGCAGGCCTGGCCATCCCGCTGGGCGTCGGGGCGGCGGTCTATCTGGAGGAGTTTTCCAGGAAGGGCCGGATCACCGATCTGATCGAGGTCAATATCAACAATCTCGCGGCGGTGCCGTCGATCGTCTACGGCCTGCTGGGGGTGGCGCTGTTCATCAACTGGGCGCATCTGCCCAGGTCCTCTCCGCTGGTGGGCGGCCTGGTGCTGGCCCTGATGGCTCTGCCGACCATTATCATCGCCACCCGATCGGCCCTGAAGGCGGTGCCACCCTCGATCCGCGAGGCGGCCCTGGCCATGGGGGCCAGCCGGACCCAGACCGTGTTCCACCACGTCCTGCCGCTCGCCATGCCCGGCGTCCTGACGGGCACCATCATTTCCATGGCCCATGCGCTCGGCGAGACCGCGCCGCTGCTGCTGATCGGCATGGTCAGCTTCGTGCCGGGCATTCCCGATTCGGTGACGGCGCCGGCCGGAGCTTTGCCGTCGCTGGTCTATATCTGGGAAAACGCGTCCGAGCGCGCCTTCCATGAACGGACGGCTGCGGCCATCCTGGTCCTCCTCGCCTTCATGATCGTCATGAACGCCGCCGCGATCCTTCTGCGCCGGCGCTTTGAACGCCGGTGGTAAGTCAATGAAATTCCCTTTCTTCCGCGCGCCTGACGGCCGTGAGGGTGGTCCTGCCGATCCGGCCGACGTGCCGATGGCGGAGGAGCAGATTCTGCCTGCGGCAGAGGCCCCGGCGGACAGCGCACACGACGAATCCGGTGGGACGCCGGGGGCGGACACGGCGGGTGCCCCGGCCGGACGGGTGCCGTCGGTGAAGTCGCCCGCCGCGCCCGCCGGGCCGATCAAGATCGCCGCGCGCGACGTGTCTGTCTTTTACGGCGAGAAACAGGCCCTGTTCGACGTCAGCCTGGATATCCCCGACAAGACCGTGACCGCCTTCATCGGCCCCTCCGGCTGTGGCAAGTCGACGTTCCTGCGCTGCATCAACCGGATGAACGACACGATCCAGGGCGCCAGGGTCAGCGGCAGGATCCTGATGGACGAACAGGACATCAACGCCAGATCGGTCGATCCTGTCCTGCTGAGGGCCCAGGTCGGCATGGTGTTCCAGAAGCCGAATCCCTTCCCCAAGACGATCTATGAAAACGTCGCCTATGGCCCGCGCATTCACGGCCTGACCTCGTCGAAGGCCGAGATGGACGCCATCGTCGAGAGCGCGCTCAAAAAGGCCGGTCTGTGGGACGAGGTCGCCGATCGCCTGCACTCGGCCGGCACGGGCCTTTCGGGTGGCCAGCAGCAGCGCCTGGTCATCGCCCGCGCCATCGCCGTGCGGCCCGAAGTGATCCTGATGGACGAGCCCTGCTCGGCCCTGGATCCGATCGCGACGGCCAAGATCGAGGAACTGATCGACGAACTGCGCGAGCAGTACTGTATCGTCATCGTCACCCATTCGATGGCCCAGGCCGCGCGAGTGTCGCAGCGCACCGCCTTCTTCCACCTCGGCCGACTGGTCGAGCACGGCAATACCGAGGAAATCTTCACCAATCCCCGCGAACGGCGCACGCTGGACTACATCACGGGACGCTTCGGTTGAACCAGCATACGGTCAAGGCCTACGGCGACGAACTGAACCAGCTGACGGCGGAGGTCGCCCGCATGGGCGGCCTGGCGGAGGCCCAGGTCGCAGATGCCGTCGAGTCCGTGGCCCGCCGCGACATCGCCCTGGCCCGCGCCGTGGTGGAGCGCGACGTCAAGCTGGACGCCATGCACCGCGATATCGAGAAAAAGGCCATCCGCCTGATCGCCTTGCGCCAGCCGGTGGCCTCGGACCTGCGCAAGACCCTGTCGGCCATGAAGCTTTCGACGGACCTGGAACGCACCGGCGACCTGGCCAAGAACATCGCCAAGCGGGCGCTGAGCCTGGCCGAGACCGAGCCGATGCAGCCCCTGACCCGCTCGATCGAGCGGATGGGCAAGCTGGTATCGCTGCGGCTGCGCGACGTCCTCGACGCCTATACCGCCTCGGAGATCGACCGGGCCATGGCCGTCTGGGCCTCGGACGACGAGGTCGACGAGCATTACAACGCCCTGTTCCGCGAACTGCTGACCTATATGATGGGCGATCCGCGAACAATCGGTGCCTGCACCCATCTGTTGTTCATGGCCAAGAACCTGGAACGGATCGGGGACCATGCGACGAACATCGCCGAGGTCATCCACTACGAGATCACCGGCGACGAGATGACCGGAGAACGGCCCCGCTGGACGCCGTCGCCCGGTGACTGGGACGCCGATACCGGCCACCTGCCGACGCCGCCGACACACTGACGGAGAGACCTGAGTGCAGCCCTATATCCTGGTGATGGAAGACGAGGACGCCCTGGCGACCCTGCTTCAGTACAATCTCGAAAAGGAGGGCTATGACGTCGTCGTCGCCGCCGATGGCGAGGAGGGTCTGGTCCAGATCGACGAGCGCCAGCCGGACCTGGTGCTGCTGGACTGGATGCTGCCCAAGGTGTCCGGCATCGAGGTCTGCCGTCGTCTGCGGGGCCGCCCCGAGACACGCAACCTGCCGGTCATCATGCTGACCGCGCGGGGCGAGGAATCGGATCGGGTGCGCGGGCTGGATACCGGTGCCGACGACTATCTGACCAAGCCCTTCTCCATGACCGAGCTGATCGCCCGCATCCGGGCCGTCCTGCGCCGCATCCGCCCCGGTCTGGCCGATGACCGGGTGGGTCACGGCGACATCGTCATCGACCGCGTCGCCCACCGGGTGAAACGCTCCGGCAAGGAGGTCCATCTGGGCCCGACCGAGTTCCGCCTGCTGGACCACTTCATGCGCCACCCGGGCCGGGTCTTCAGTCGCGAACAGCTGCTGGACGCCGTCTGGGGCAGTGACGTCTATGTCGAGGCCCGCACCGTCGACGTCCACGTCGGCCGCCTGCGCAAGGCCCTGAACGTCGAGGAAAGCGCCAACCCGATCCGGACGGTGCGCTCGGCGGGCTATTCGCTGGATCTGGAAGGGTAGGCTCGAAAGGCACCCTTGCTCTCGGACCCGGCCTCGGTAATACTTTTCGATGTATTACCGAGGCTGCCATGCGGATCACATCAAAGGGCCAGGTCACGATACCCGTCGATATCCGGCGACAGGCCGGTTTGCTGCCAAACACCGAAGTCGAGTTCGTTCTGGAGCACGGCAAGGTGGTGCTGCGTTCCGCCGACGGTCTGACCCGGGGCCAGCGCCTGGTGGAACGGCTGAGTCAGGCTGGCGCGGGTGCATTGAGGACAGCGGACGAGGTTATGGAACTGACGCGTGGTCCCCTCGACGACGTAGGCGATCCCCATGTCTCTACCGGCGTCCATGAACCCGACAGGCGTTTCCGCGAGACATGAAGACTGTCCTGGTCGACACCAATGTCATTCTCGACATCGCAATCCCGAACAGCGTCTGGCGGGAGTGGTCCGTCTCGGCCTTGTCGGCCATCGCAGAAACAAGTTTGCTGCTGATCAACCCGATGATCTACGCCGAGGTCTCCGTGGGTTTCGCTACGGCCCAGGAGGTCGATGTCTTGCTGGATGACAGTGGTTTCCAGAAACAAAACCTGCCATGGGCAGCCGCATTCCTCGCTGGCAGGGCTTTCAAAGCCTATCGGTCGCGGGGCGGGGAACGCACGTCACCCCTGCCGGACTTTTTCATCGGTGCCCATGCGGCCGCCATGGGGCATACACTGCTGACGCGGGATGCCCGCCGATATCGCACGTACTTTCCTACCGTAGAGCTGGTCGCTCCCGATACAGCCTGAGTCTGACGTCACCCCACCTCTGCCGCCACCGCCTCCGGATCGAGCTTGTACACGCTGGCGCAGTATTCGCAGGTGACATGGATCTTCCCGTCCGGCTCGATCATGTCGGCGCGCTCGGCCTCCGAGAACGACCCCAAGACGGACTGGATGCGGTCGGCCGAGCAGCGGCAAACGGCCTTGAGGGCGCGCGCGTCTTCCAGCCGCACGCCGTCCTCGTGGAACAGGCGGAACAGCAGGGTCTCGGGCGTGACGGTCGGGTCGATCAGCTCGTCGTCGCCCAGGGTCTGGAACAGGGCGCGGGTGCGGTCCCAGACTTCTTCGGTTGAGCCGCGCGCATCGTCGGCGGCGATCAGCTGGATCAGCGCCCCGCCGGCGCGCCAGGCCGTACCGGCCTCGGTCGTGACCGAGCCGACGGCCAGATGCACCCTGGTCGGGACCTGTTCGGACTGAACGAAATAATGCTCGGCCGCCAGCGACAGGCTTTCGCCCTCGATCGGGGTGATGCCCTGGGTGCGCTCGAAGTCCGGCCCGCGATCCAGGGTCATGACGAACACCCCCTGACCCAGCAGAGCCCTGGCGCCCGGGCGGACGAAACCCTTCGAGGCTTCGGCCACCTCGGCCTCGTCGAAGCGGCAGTAGCCGCGCAGGTGCCCTCCGGTGTCATAGTCGGCGACGACATAGCGGACCGGGCCATCGCCCTGGGCCTGAACGATCAGTCGACCCTCGAACTTCAGCGCCGAACCCACCAGGGCCGCGAGTGCACAGGCCTCGCCCAGCAGGGCGGCGACCGGCTCGGGATAGGCATGGGCCGACAGGATGGTGTCGATCGTCTCGCCCAGGCGGACCAGACGCCCGCGCACGGGCCAGCCCTCGATCTGGAAGGCGGCGGCCAGATCGTCGGCGGGGTGGTCGCCGGAGGTGAACGCGGCGGCGGGCTCGTGATCGGTCACGGCGTGTCCTTGAGCGGGGCGAAATGTCGAGAAGGGCGCAAGATAGGAAACCGCGCGCGACTTGGTAAGGGTGGGGCAGGGCGTGCTATCCATCGGAACCGCCCCCGGGGCCGCCTCGTTTTCGATCCAGACGCCGCTGAAAGCCGATCATGCCGACCAGACCGACCCTGAAACGCCTGGACCAGCAGGCCATCGTCATCACCGGGGCGACGTCGGGGATCGGACTGTCGACGGCCCGGCGCGCAGCCGCCGCCGGAGCCTGTGTCTTCCTGATCGCGCGCGGCGAGCGGGACCTCAAGGCCCTCGTTGAGGAACTGCAGCGAGAGGGTGCGCGCGTCGCCTATGCCGTCGCCGATGTGGCCGATCACGATGATCTGGCCCTTGCGGCCGACAAATGCCGGCGGCTGTTCGGTGGTTTCGACACCTGGGTCAACAACGCCGGCGTGTCGAGCCATGGCCCCATTCGCGATACGACGCTGGAGGATCAGCACCGGGTGTTCGAGACGAACTACTGGGGCGTGGTGAATGGGTCTCTGGTCGCCGCCGAACATCTGAGGACCCAACCGGGTGGCGGGACCATCATCAATGTCGGCTCGGTTCTGGGCGATGCGCCGATCCCGGCGCAGGGCGTCTATTCGGCGTCGAAGCATGCGGTGAAGGGCTTCACCAACGCCTTCCGCATGGAACTGATGCGCGAGGGATCGCCGGTGGCGGTCAGCCTGGTCAAGCCGTCGGCGGTGGATACGCCGGGCAACCGCCATGCCCGGAACCTGACGGGCCGGATGATGCGGAACCCGCAGCCGGTC
Source organism: Brevundimonas sp. AJA228-03 (assembly GCF_017795885.1). Lineage (NCBI taxonomy): Bacteria > Pseudomonadati > Pseudomonadota > Alphaproteobacteria > Caulobacterales > Caulobacteraceae > Brevundimonas > Brevundimonas sp. AJA228-03. The sequence continues at coordinate 1,567,452 of NZ_CP059297.1, forward strand.
TATGCCACCCACGTCGTGGCCGACACGATCCTGTGGTGCGCGACCCATCCGATTCGCGAGATCACGGTGGGCGGCGGCGGTCGCCTGATCGCATCTTTCTATTCCCTGCTGCCCGGCCTGGCGGAACCACTTTTCGCGCGGTTCGCTCCTGTTGCGATGCGGGACAGAGGTTCCGCCGACCAGCCGTACGACGACGGGCTCTACGAGCCCTCCGACGACGGCCTCGACGAAGAGGTTCATTATCCCATGGTTCGACAGTTCAGTGCTCTGGCCGAGGCTCGCAAGCACCCCGGCATCACCGCGGGTTCGCTCGCCATCGTCGCGACGGCGGCCCTGGCCACCTATCTGCTGACCCGGCGGACGGGCTCCACCCGCCATGAGGCCCTGCGCGGCCGTCTGGATCCGCGCGGCTGGCTGGACGCCGAGGCGCTGCGTCACCGGTTCGACGACATTTCGCGCAGCCTGACGGAGCGTGCGGGCGAGTTCGGCGAGACGGTCAGCGATCTGGGCGACGACGCGCGCCATCAGGCCAGGAAGGCGCTCAAGCGCAGCCAGCGCGCCATGTCGGACAAGCAGCGCCGTAGATATGCGCGTGAAGCGCGGCGCTATGCGGAGCAGACGGGTCGCTCGGCCCGTCGCTACGCGGATGACGCCGGCCGGTACGCGAAGGATCACGCCGTCGAGGGCGGGGCGCTTCTGGCCGTTGCGACCATCGCCGCCGCCATCGGTGCCGCCGCGCTGGAAAGCCGGTGTCCCGACAGCCGGGTGCGTCGCATCACCGGCCTCTGAGCGTCTCGCGAAAATCATTGCTGCAACAGCGAAGGTCGGCGAAAGAGGGGCATGGCCACTCCGACGCTGATCTTCGACTTCGACTCGACCCTGGTGCGCATCGAAACGCTGGAAGCGCTGGCGGACATCGCGTTGGCGGGTATCGAGGGGGCCGATTCGATCCGTAAGGAAATCGCGGCGATCACCGACAAGGCCATGTCCGGTGAGCTCGACTTCGGGGCCGCGCTCAAAGCGCGTCTGGCGATGCTGCCGCTGACGCGCGACCACGTCCGGGCGCTGGCCGATCGCATTCTGGACGAGGGGACGCCGTCGGTCCGGCGCAATCTGCGCTTTTTCAACGAGCACGCGGACCACATCTACATCCTGTCCGGCGGCTTTCGGGAAATCATCGCCCCTGTCGCCGAACGACTGGGCATCGCGCCCGATCGGGTGCTTTGCAACGACTTGATCTACGACGCCGAAGGCCGGGTGACGGGCGTCGACGAGGCCAATCCCCTGGCGCGCGAGAACGGCAAGCCGGTCGTGATCCGGCAACTGCGTCTGGCCGGTCCGGTCGTCATGGTCGGGGACGGATGGAACGATGCCGAGGTGAAGCTGGCCGGTGCCGCCGACCGCTTCTACGCCTTCACCGAGATCGCACGACGCGACAGGGTCGTCGCCGTCGCGGTCGGCGAGGCGACCTCGATGGACGAACTGCTGCATGCCGAGGGTCTGGCCGGGCGCTGGTCATATCCTCGCAACCGCATACGGATGCTGTTGCTGGAAAACATCCACCCCGCCGCAGTCGAGCGTCTGGAGGAGGCGGGCTATTCGGTCGAGACCCGCAAGGGGGCGCTCGATGAGGACGACCTGATTGCGGCGATCAAGGGAGTCCACGTCCTGGGGATCCGGTCCAAGACCAATGTCACCGAGCGGGTGCTGGCCGAGGCAGACCGGTTGATGGCGATCGCGGCCTTCTGCATCGGCACCAACCAGATCGATCTCGACGCGGCGGCAGCGCAGGGCGTCGCGGTGTTCAACGCGCCCTATTCCAACACGCGAAGCGTGGTCGAGCTGGCCATCGGTCTGACCATCGCCCTGATGCGCGACGTGGCCGACAAATCATCCGCCATGCACCGCGGCGAATGGAACAAGTCCGCCGACGGCTCGCGCGAACTGCGCGGCAAGACGCTGGGTATCGTCGGCTATGGTGCCATCGGGTCGCAGCTGTCGGTTCTGGCCGAGGCGCTGGGGATGCGGGTCATCTTCCACGACCTGTCGGAGCGACTGGCGCTGGGCAATGCCCGGCGGATGCGCAATCTGGACGCCCTGCTGGCCGAGGCCGATGTGGTGTCGCTGCACGTCGACGGGCGCAAGGAAAATACCCATCTGATCGGGGCCGCGCAGTTTCAGGCGATGCGGCCGGGCACCCTGTTCCTGAACCTGTCGCGGGGTCACGTCGTCGACATCGGGGCCCTGTCGCAGGCCATTGGATCGGGTCGGGTCGGTGGCGCGGCGCTGGACGTCTTCCCCGAGGAACCCCGCACCAATGCCGACCCGTTCGACAGCCCCCTGCGAGGCTTGAGGAACGTCATCCTGACGCCTCACATCGGCGGGTCCACCGAGGAAGCCCAGGAAGCCATTGCCGAGTTCGCGGCCGAGCGCCTGCTGGGCTACCTCAATCGCGGCGACACGACCTTCTGCGTCAATCTGCCGAACGTACAGCTGGCCGACGTTTCGGGCGGGCATCGCATCCTGCACATCCACAGAAATCAGCCGGGCGTGATGGCCGAGCTGAACCGCGAGCTTTCGGCGGCCGGACTGAACATCCTGGGCCAGCACCTGAAAACCGACGAACGGACCGGCTATGTCATCACCGATGTCGATCGCGACTATGATCCGCAGGCGCTCCGTGTGCTGAAAAGTGTTGCCGGAACGCTTCGTTTCCGCCTCCTCCACTGAAAGCTGACGCGGCGGCATCTTGCGTCCGCGCGAAACCGGATCAGACTGTCTCCCAACGGTCGCGATCAGCCGGCCGATGGAGGATTATATGTCAGGACTTCTTCGCGGTGCCGCCTTGGCTGCGCTGACCCTCGCCGCATCCGTCACCTTGGCGGGTGCCGCCTCGGCGCAATCGTACAATCGCCTGGTCGTGTTCGGCGACAGCCTGAGCGACAACGGCAACCTTTATCGCTCGACCTTCAACACCCAGCCGACGTCGCCACCGTATTTCCAGGGCCGGTTCTCGAACGGTCCGGTATTCACCGAACTGCTCGGCTTCACCGCCGGTGTCTCGGCCGCAGGGGCGCCCGTCTCGGGCAGCATCAACTATGCCTACGGCGGCTCGCGCACGGACAACACCGTCGCCTTCCCGCCGGGCATGCGCCAGCAGCTGACGACCTATACAACGGCCGGCGGCACGTTCGGCTCGCGCGACCTGGTCAGCGTTCTGGGCGGTGCCAACAACATCTTCCAGTCGCTCACTGTCTTTTCGGTCCTGCCGCCGACCTCGCAGTTGAACCCGACCGGTTTCATCGATCCCACGATCAACGCCGCTGTTGCGGACATGAACTTTATCGTCAACGACATCGCAGCGCGCGGCGCGGGGACGATCCTGGTGACCAACCTGCCACGTCTGGGCACGACGCCGCAGTTTAGCCCGACCCCCCTGGCGGCGCTGGCCGACTACGCCGGTGATCAGTTCAACAGCAGGCTCCAGAGCGCGCTGCTGACCCTGGCCCCCACGCGTCCCGGCACAAACATCATACTGTTCGACCTGGCCAAGGTCAGCAACACCCTGGCGGCCAACCCCGGCCGGTTCGGACTTACGAACGCGTCCAGCTCCTGCCTGGTCGGCGCGACGGTCTGCGCCACGCCGGATAGCTACCTGTTCTGGGACGGCGTCCACCCGACCGCTGCCGGGCACCGGCTGATCGCGGCCCTGTCGAACGACTACCTGTACTATGGCAATCTGGGCTCCAGCAGCACGCTGCAGGGCGAGACGGCCTTCCGTCAACACGAAGACACCCTGTCGAGGGCGACGGACAGCCTGTCGGGGCGTGGTCCCTGGGCTGCAGGGACGTCGATCTCCGTCACCGGGGGCTATGACCAGACCAAGACCGATGCACGCACAAACGTCGCCGAGGCGACGTCGGATGGCGCAGTCGTGCGCGGCGCGCTGGAAGCCGGTACCGAGACGATGCGGTTCGGCCTGGCCGGCACCTATCGCGAGGGCAATGTCGAATCGGGTCGCAACCGCTTCGCCCTGCAGTCGATCGGCCTGGACGTCTATGCCGGCTTCCGGTCGGGCGATCTGTTCGTGAACGCCGCCGCCGGCGTGGCCAGCGACGACTACAACGAGATCGAGCGCATCTCTTCCCTCGCGCCGATCGTCATGATGGGCGAGACGCGCGGCCAGAGCACCGGCGCGCGTGTGCAGGGTGGCCTGTGGCTGGACCTGGGCGGCATCGCCATCTCCCCCCGCGCGGCCGTCAGCTATGTGACGGCCAATGTGGACGGCTACACCGAACAGGGCGTCGCGGCCTCCTACCGCTATGATGATCGCTCCGTCCACGCGGTGACGGCCGAGGCCTCGGTTCGCGCCGAGGGCCAGATGGGTGGCTTTGGCGTCTATGTCGAGGGCGGCTATCGCGACAACGTCGACGACAACACCACCAACGTGGGTGTCGGCATCGCGGGTAACCCGGCCAGGACGCTGGCGCGCGGCTACGACGACCCGTTCGGCGGTCAGATCCTGGCCTCGGCCGGTGTGTCGGGCGACCTGGGTCCGGTCAAGGTCGAGCTGTCCTATCGCGGTCGCTTCGGCGACCATGCGGACAGCAACATGGGTGGCATCACCTTCACCCTGCCGCTGTAACGATCGAAGCCTTCCCCTCCTTGCCGACGATCGGCGGGGAGGGGAACTCGACTAACCGAACGTTTTGGTGCATTAGCGCCCACCTGTTACGGCTCGCGCTTTCGCCCGGCGCGAGCCTTTCTTCGTATTCACCGGGCGCGAGAGGCCGCATGGCTAAGGAAGAACTGCTCGAGTTTCCCGGCGTGGTCAGCGAACTGCTGCCCAATGCCACGTTCCGCGTGCTGCTCGAGGGGAACGACCACGAGATCATCGCCCACACAGCCGGCAAGATGCGCAAGAACCGTATCCGGGTGCTGGCCGGCGACAAGGTGCTGGTCGAAATGACGCCCTATGACCTGACCAAGGGCCGCATCACCTACCGCTTCAAGTAAGGCGTTGGTGCGCGTCCGTCCCGAACTGGTTCTGGCCTCGGCCAGTCCGCGCCGCATCGAACTTCTGGCGCTGATCGGGATCACGCCCGATCGAATCGACCCTGCGGACATCGACGAGACTCCGCTGAAGGATGAAACGCCCGCGCGTCTTGCCGTGCGCCTGGCACGCTCCAAGGCCGGGATCGTCGCCACCCGGGCACCGGACGCCGTCGTCCTGGCCGCCGATACCGTTGTCGCCGTGGGCCGCCGCCTGCTCGAAAAGCCCGCAGGCCCCGATGAGGCCAGGCGGTTTCTGCAACTGCTCTCCGGCCGCAACCATCGCGTCTTCACCGGCGTGGCCGTGGCCGCCGGGGACCGGATCCTGCATCGCTGCGTCGATACGCGCGTGGCCTTCAAGCGCCTGTCGCAGGCCGAGATCGATGCCTATGTCGACGCTGGAGACTGGCGCGGCAAGGCCGGGGGCTATGGCATTCAGGGGCCCGCTGCGGCCTTCGTCCTGAAGATCATCGGCAGTCATCCGGCGGTGATGGGCCTGCCCCTGCCGGAAACGGTCAATCTGCTGGCCGGGGCCGGCTGGCGTCGATGACCGACGTCGAGGTGTTTCTGGACGACACACCGGGGGAAGTCCGGGGCATCGTCGCGCGGAATGGCCGATACCAACACCTGATCGTGCATCGCGAGACGGATCCGGCCGCGCATCGACTGGGGGCCGTGTCCGTCGGGCGGATCGCGCGGATCGATACCGCCTTTCGCGCCGCCTTCGTCGATCTGGGCGGCGCGGGCCCGATGGGGTTTCTGCCCCTCTCCAAGACCGTTCGCCTGGCGGAGGGTCAGGCGGTCGAGGTCGAGGTCGCCGCCGAACCCCGGGAGGCCAAGGGGCCGGTGCTACGCCTGCTTGGGGCAGGGGAGGGGCAACCTCGACTTCTGTCTGAGGGACCGACTGTGCGCGAGGTGCTCGGCACCCTGGCACCCGGCATCACGCCCATGACCGGCGTTGAGGCGATCCGGGCCAGCCTGGAGGCTGAAGACGAAGCCCTGGGCAGCGTACATGCCTTCCCGGCCTTCGCCCTCGATCTGGCCGTTCAGCGCACACGGGCCCTGATCGCCGTCGATATCGACTATGCCCACCTGCCGGGGCGCGATGTGCGCAAGGGCCGTGAGCGCGCCAATGGCGAGGGTCTGATCCAGGCCGCGCGCCTGATCGGCCTGAAGGGGTGGGCCGGGCTCGTCGCTGTCGACCTGGTCGGCACGGCTGTCGACCCCGGCGCGATATCCGGAATGGCCCGTTCCGCTTTCGGGGGCGAGGCGACGATCGGCCCGGTCAGTCGTTTCGGCCTGCTGCAGCTGTCGCTGCCCTGGCGGCGACGTCCGATCGACGATGTGCTGCTGGACGCCAGTGGTCGCCCCTCGATTGCCAGCCGCGCCGTCGATCTGACCCGCCGGCTCCGCCTGGCGCTGCTACTGGATACGGCCAGTCCGCGGCTCCGGATCCGATGCTCCGCTGTCGAAGCCGAAGCTGCCGGCGCGCTGGTGGCGCGGCTGGGTCCACGCGCCTCGCTGATCGTCGATCCGTCGGCGATCCGCGGAAACACGGCGGTGGAACAAGGATGAACGCCATGCCCCTCTGTCCGATCTGCCGCAAAAACCAGACGGTCGCCGCCTACCGGCCATTCTGTTCGAGACGGTGCGCCGATCTCGATCTGCAGCGCTGGCTGGTCGGGGCCTACGTCCTGCCGGACACGGACGAAGGCCTGCCTGACGCCGATCCCGAAAACGACGATTGATCCCGGCTGGACACCCCGTTTCGCCTCGCCTATAGACCCCGCTCCGCATTTCGATGCGCGCGCCTGGGTAGCTCAGTTGGTAGAGCAGCGGATTGAAAATCCGCGTGTCGGTGGTTCGAATCCGCCCCCAGGCACCACCTTTCCCCGCCATCCGTCAGGTCCGATATCCCGGATTGCGGGGAGTTTAATCTAACGATGAAATGCAGCAGTGGCGTGACATTGCAGGCATTTGGCGTAAGCGCTCGCCCAAGGGGTGAAAAGCACCCCTGAACCCTTGACGCTCCGTTATCGCTTCGCCAAAGGAGCTTGACCGCTTTCTTTGCGTGAGCGGCCGAACGATCGCCGGATTCTTGTCTGACGCTCGTCCGACCAACCCGCCGATGGGGCCTTTCGGCAACCGGACGCGACAGAAGGCGTTTCGACGTCAAGGCCATTCCGGCCGACGGCGGGACAAAACCGATTTCATCAGGGGCCCCAGCGTGCTGACGCGTTGTGGTTCCAGGGTTCCACGAGTCAGACCAAAAAGCAGGAACTGGCGACACATGCAAAAGACCAACATTTTTCTCGCTCTGGCCGGCGCTGCCGTGCTGATGGCGGGCTCGCCGGCACTGGCCCAGGCACCGGCGACCACCCCTGCGGCCGAGGCCGCCGCGACGACGGCCGCCCCGGTGGCAGATACGGCCGCGCCTGCCGCGGACGCCGCTGCGCCCGCCGAAGAGGCTGCCGGCGGACACGGTGGCGGCATCACCCCCGTCTCCATGTTCATGGAAGCGACCCCGGTCGTTAAGGTCGTCATGATCGGCCTGCTGCTGTCTGCGGTCTTCTCCTGGACCCTGCTCATCATCAAGCTGCTCGAGTTCGGCGGCCTGAACCGCAAGACCGACCGTTTCCTGGAAGAGTTCCGCGGTGCCCGCACCATCGCCGACATGCGCCGCGTGGCCACGTCGGACGACTATGACGGCAACCCGCTGGCCGACATGGCCGCCGCCGCCACCGAAGAAGTCGAACTGTCGCGTCAGGCCGGACTGTCGGTCACCGGCGAGCATCGCGACTCGGCCCTGTTCCGTGCCCAATCGGCCGTTGCCGCCGTTCAGGCCGGCCTGGCCGCGCGTCTCTCCGGTGGTCAGCAGTTCCAGGCGTCGGTCGGTTCGACCGGCCCGTTCGTGGGTCTGTTCGGTACCGTTTACGGGATCATGAACTCGTTCATCGGCATCGTGGAATCGAACACGACCAACCTGGCCTCCGTCGCCCCCGGTATCGCCGAGGCTCTGCTGGCCACCGGCATCGGCCTGTTCGCCGCTATCCCGGCGGTGGTGTTCTACAACTACTTCAACACCCGCATCTCGGCCTATGGCACGCGTTCGGACGGCTTTGCTGCTGAACTGCTGAACGGTGTTTCCCGCCAGCTCGACAAGGGAGCTTAAGCGAGATGGCCGCCAAACTCGGAGGTTCTGGCGGCGGTAAGTATCACGTCGAACAAACAGCTGATATCAACGTTACGCCATTCGTTGATATCATGCTGGTTCTGCTGATCATCTTCATGGTGGCGTCTTCGGTCGCCACCGTGTCGATTGAGGTGAAACTTCCCGTTGCCCTCGCGCCGCCACAAGAAAATCCCCCGAAGCCCGTCTTCATCTCGATTCAGACGGACGGTCGGGTTTTCATCGGCGACTATGAGACCAGCTTCGATACGCTCGGCACCCAGCTGACCGAACAGATCGGTCAACGGGATCCGACCAAGGAGCGGATCTACATCCGCGCCGACCAGCAGACGCGCTATGGTGACTTCATGCAGACCATGAACGCGCTTCAGGACGCTGGCTTCTACAGCGTCGCCCTGGTCGGCGAAGATAAAGCGCCGCAGTAGGAACGGGACATCACATGACAGATACACCCGTTGAATATCATCGCAGCCGGTACGATGCGCCGCGCACAAAGCAGTCGCCTGTCGTCTGGACTGTCGCTCTCGGCGTGGTCACCATCCTCTTCGGCGTTCTGATCTTCTGGGTTCAGAAGACCAAGTTCGAACTGAAGAAGATGGAGTTCAACGACGACGCCGTTCAGGTCGAGATCGTCGAACCGATCCCTCCGCCTCCGCCGCCGCCGCCGCCGCCTCCGCCGGACACCCCGCCGCCGCCCAAGCTGCAGGTCCGTCCGCCGGTGATCAACACGACGGCCCCGCCGCCGCCGGTCACCCTGCCGATCGAGCCGACGAAGAAGGAAGACCGTGTCGAGTATCGGGGTCCCCCCGTGATCGTCCCCGGTCCGCCGCCTCCGCCCGCTCCGCCGGCTCCGGTTCGTCCGCCGGTGATCACGAACCCGAGCTGGTCGCGTCAGCCGGTGCCGCAGTATCCGGACCGGGCTCTTGAGCGCGGGATTTCGGGTAGTGCGGACCTGAGCTGCCAGGTTCAGGCCAACGGTTCGGTCACGGGCTGTTCGGTCGTCAGCGAGACGCCGGCAGGGGCAGGCTTCGGCCGTGCTGCTGTCGCTGCGACCCGCAGCGCCCGTCTGTCGCCCCGTTCGGTCGATGGTGTGGCCACGGGGGGGCAGGTTCGCTTCACGGTCCGGTTCAATCTGCCGGACTGATCGAAACGTCTGCCGAGAAAGAACAGAACGCCCCGGGAGAAATCCCGGGGCGTTTTGCGTTCCCGAACCGGAGCGGCGACACCTAATGCGGCCTTGATTGGCTCCGTCAGTCCCGCTAGAGAACGCCCCTCGCGTTGCCCGACAGGGCCGCTGCGCCGCCTTAGCTCAGTTGGTTAGAGCGCCGGTTTGTGGAACCGGAGGTCCTCAGTTCAAGCCTGAGAGGCGGTACCATCTTCGGCCTTCGGGCCGGTCTTCAGGCCGCGGGCCGTGATCTCTGTTCGTCGCTCCGTGGCGGTGGCGATCTCGGCCAGGGCGGCCGAGATGCGCAGGACGAGGCTGTCCCGCGCCGCCACCAACCGATCCGCCGCCGGTCTCACCTTGCGGGGCTTCCTGCCCGACAAGCCCAGGGCGTCCGTCCAGTCCGCGCGCCAGGCCTCGACCTGGTCGTGCAGCGCCGTCAGGACGGCCGGCACCCCATACACGGCGTTCTGGGCCGCGCGCAGTTCCGCCAGCCGCGCAATGGCGGTCGGCCTCGATGTGGCCAGGTCTTCGACACGGATGGCCAGGCCGTGCGGCGCGGCCGGGTCCGGAGCCGGGTCCGCTTCCGGTCCGGGCTCGCTCGCCTCGGTAACAGGAAGACCCGGGTCCGCCCTGTCCTCCAGCCAGGCGCGGGCGGCGGCGATGTGGGCATCCAGCTCGAGGATGGCGTCGCGCGCCTCGTCCCACAGCGCGTTCAGGGCGTGCGAGCGGTCGGCAATGCTCGTGGCGTGGCGACGGATGTCACCGGCCATTTGGGTCGCAGCCGACGCCGCTGAGCCATAGGCTGCCCTGAAGGCCACAAGCCGCCTTGCCCGACTGTCGAAAAGGCCCGCAAGCCCCTTGCGGGGTTGCAGAGTGGTGATGTCCAGGGCTTCGACATCGGCCTTCAGCCGCGTCAGGGCTGACTTGCAGGCCGCCAGGGCCGAGGCGACGGGGTCGTCGTCCTGCTGCCGGTGGATGGCCGTCAGGGCGTCGTGCGGGGCCTGGGCGAAGGTGGCGCTGGCGTCAGCGTCGTCCAGAATGGTGAAGCGGATCGCGGCCACGCGCTCTGCGTCCGGCACGGGGGCTCCATCGCCCGGCAAACCGACAGACCTCGATCGACCCATAACCCCCTCCATCGCCCGGACCTCTGACGGGTCCGGCATCCGGCTTCACTATGGCGCAGAGTTCAGGGTTTGCGAAACCGTGTAGCGGGCCTCGGTCCTTGCCGCGACCTCGTCCAGGGTGACGCCGTCGGCCAGTTCGATCAGTTCCAGCCCCGCGCCGTCCGGCTTGACGTCGAACACGGCCAGGTCGGTGATGATGCGGCTGACCACGCCGGTCCCGGTCAGGGGCAGGGTGCAGGCCTTCAGCACCTTGGACTGGCCGTGTTTGTTGGCATGCTCCATGACCACGACCACGCGCTTGACGCCCGCGACCAGGTCCATCGCCCCGCCCATGCCCTTCACGAGCTTGCCGGGGATCATCCAGTTGGCGATGTCGCCGTTTTCGGCCACTTCCATGGCCCCCAGGATCGACAGGTTGATGTGCCCGCCCCGGATCATGGCGAAGCTGTCGGCGGAGCTGAAATAGGAGCTCTCGGGGATCTCGGTGATGGTCTGCTTGCCGGCATTGATCAGGTCGGCATCGACCTCGTTGTCATAGGGAAAGGGTCCCATGCCCAGCATGCCGTTCTCGGACTGCAGGGTGACTTCCATGCCCTCGGGAATGTAGTTGGCCACCAGGGTCGGGATACCGATGCCCAGGTTCACATAGAACCCGTCCTGCAGTTCCTGGGCGGCGCGTTCGGCGAGCTGTTCGCGGGTGCGGGGCATCAGAGTTCTCCGGTTGCGGGCAGGGGGCTGACGCCCCGGTCGGCGAAGACGCGCCTGGCGATGCGCAGTCCATTGGTGGCGGCGGGGAAGCCGGCGTAGAGGGCGACCTGCATGATCGCCTCGACGATCTCGGCCGGCGTGACGCCGATGGACAGGGCGCCGTTGATGTGGCCCTTCAGTTGATCGACGGGGTGGCCGAGCGCGGTCAGGGCCCCGATGGTGACCAGCTGGCGACCGCGAGGATCAAGGCCGGGACGGCTCATCATCTCGCCATAGCCGAACTGGACCATCATGTCGGCGAAGTCGGGCGCGACCGGGGCCATGCCCCTGCGCAGGGCATCCTCGAGGCCGGGATCCAGCGTCGCCATATAGGCCGCGCCGCGTTGGGCGCGCGGGTCGGTGTCAGGCATCGGCGTGCTGGCGGACGGTGCGCTGTTCGATGCGCTTCTCGAACCTGCCCTGGATGATGCGGTCGACGTAGATGCCCGGCGTGTGGATGTGGTCCGGGTTCAGCGATCCCGTGGGCACGATCTCCTCGACCTCGACCACGCAGGCCTTGCCGGCCGTGGCCATCATCGGGTTGAAGTTGCGGGCCGTCTTGCGGAACACCAGGTTGCCGCGCGCGTCGGCCTTCCAGGCCTTGACGATCGACAGGTCAGCGACCAGGCCGGTCTCCATGACATAGTCCCGGCCGTCGAAGGTGCGGACTTCCTTGCCCTCGGCCACCAGGGTGCCGACGCCGGTGGCGGTGAAGAAGGCCGGGATGCCGGCCCCGCCCGCGCGGATGCGCTCGGCCAGGGTGCCCTGGGGATTGAACTCCAGCTGCAGCTCGCCGGCCAGGTACTGGCGTTCGAACTCCTTGTTCTCGCCGACGTAGGACGAGATCATCTTTGCGATCTGGCGCGTCTCGAGCAGCTGGCCCAGGCCGAAGCCATCGACGCCCGCATTGTTGGAGATGACGGTCAGGTCCCTGACGCCGGTGTCGCGCAGGGCGGCGATCAGATTCTCCGGGAGGCCGCACAGGCCGAACCCGCCGGACATGACGGTCATGCCGTCGAAGGTCAGACCCTCCAGTGCGGCTCTGGCATCGGCGTAGATCTTGCGCATCGCTTCCCCTTTTTCACCGTCTGATGAATAACGCGGCGTCGGGTCGTCTCTAGATCGGCGACGCCCGATGGGCAAGGGATAGCCGGATCAGCGTGCCTTGCCCACCGTTACCGGATGGGCAGGGGGCCTGCCGCGTTCGCGATAGCGCGCCCCCTTGAACAGACCAAGCAAGGCCTCCCAGTGGATGCCGAACATCACCTTCCAGGTCAGAAGGGGATGGGTGATCCAGGCCTTCAACAGGGCTGCATCGGTCAGGGGGCGGCGCGTCCCGGCGAAGGACGCGGTCAGCATCGGGGTGTCGTCCCGGCGGACAGCGACGACGACCGAAACCGCTTCGTCCGGCGCATGGACGATGAAGTCGTAGGTCAGGGCCATGTCCATAAAGGGCGAGACAAAGAAGGTCTTGTCGGTCGTCTGGCGAACCACGCCCGGCCTGGCCTCTGCGGGCACAGCGACCAGGTAGGAATGGCGTTCGTTGAAGGTGTTGGTCACCTCATAGAGCAGGGCGGCCAGGCTGCCGTCGGGACGGTGGCAGAAATAGACCGCCAGCGGGTTGAAGCCGTAGCCGAGGATGCGGGGCATACAGAGCAACCGGATCGGGCCGCCCGCAATGTCGATGCCGGCGGCGGACAGGTGATGCTCGACCTGGGTGCGCAGGGGCGTGTCGCTGCGATCGCCGTGGTCGCGGGCGCGCCAGGTCATCAGGCCGAACGCACCCGTCCGGAGCCAGCGCAGGGGGCGGATGGCGTCCTCGGCCGTGTCGAGGTCCAGCAGCAGCATGTAGAGGCTGTATCGCAGGGTGTGCTGGATGCCGGAGACGCGATGGTGGACGACCTCGCCGACGTAGAGGGCGTTCGAAAAATCCTCCCCCGAGTAGCGCAGCGAAACGAGAGAGGGGGACCGCGAAGCGGTGGAGGGGGCGACCCCAGAGACGGTGCGTGCGTCCGCCCTCTCCACCACGCTTCGCGCGGTCCCCCTCCCCCGCTGCGCGGGTGAGGATTGTTGGATGGTCGTCACGCCGCCTCGGAAAGGGCGGCGGGTGCCGCCAGGACGATGCGACCGCTTTCGTTGGCCACCGACCAGGGCCGGCGCACGCCGCCGAGCTGCTCGGCCACGGCCAGACCGGCCTGCAGTCCGTCCTCGTGGAAACCCGAGCCGAACCAGGCGCCGGCGAACCAGACGCCGCCTTCGCCCTGCAACGACCAGAGCTCATTCTGCGCGCGGACGGCGGCGGTGTCGAAGACGGGGTGTTCGTAATCCCATTCGCCCAGCACCAGGGCCGGGTCGGGGTCTTTGGCCGGGTTCAGGCTGACGAACAGGGGCGGGCCGGACAGGGACTGGAGCTCGTTCATCCAGTAGGTGACGCCGCCTTCGCCCGCGCGGTCGGAATAGCCCTTGTGCGTCCAGGCGGCCCAGGCCTTGCGGCGCTTCGGCATCAGGGCTGTGTCGCGGTGCAGGATGGCGCGGTTGGGGCGATAGCCGATCGCACCCAGCAGGCGGCGCTCGTCCGCTGTCGGCTGGTCCAGCAGGCGCAGGGCCTGATCGGAATGGGTGGCGAGGACGACGTCGTCGAACCGCTCCGTGCGACCGTCGACGAACCGCACCGAGGCGCCGGGCGCGCTGCGCGATATGCCGACCACCCCCGCGCCCAGAACCGTCTCGCCTGCGAAGTCCGCGTGCAGGCGGCGGACGTATTCCCGGCTGCCGCCGTCCACCGTGCGCCAGGTCGGCTTCAGGTCATAGGTCAGCAGGTTGTGGTTCATGTAGAACCGCACGAAGGACGCAGCCGGATAGCCGGTCATCTGGTCCAGGGTCGAGGACCAGATGGCGGCGGCCTGGGGCAGGAGGTGGGCGTCGCGGAACAGACGGCCGTAGCGGTTGCGGTCGAGGTACTGGACCAGCGTCTCACCCGACCGCTCCATCTCCGGCAGGTCCCGGGGGGCCTGTTTCTGGAACCGCAGCAGGTCGCCGATCATGCCCCAGAAGCGGGGGCTGGCGTAGTTGCGCTTCTGGGCGAACAGGGCGGCGATGCCGTGGCTGGAATACTCAAAAGCCCCGTCGTCCATGCTGACGGCGAAGGACATGTGGGCGGCCCTGGTCGGCACCGACAGGTGTTCGAACAGGGCCTTCAGGTTCGGATAGTTGTCCTCGTTATAGACGATGAAGCCGGTGTCGACGGCGACGGGCGAAGAGGGGCTGGGGGCCTCCACCGTGTTGGAGTGGCCACCGATGCGGTCGTCTGCCTCGAACAGGGTCACGTCGTGCGACCTGGACATCAGCCAGGCGCAGGACAGGCCGGCGATGCCGGACCCGACCACGGCGATGCGCTTTCTGGCGACGGGGTGATCGGTCGAGGCGACGAGGTGGGCGCTCATGGGGTCTCCGGACAGCAGGCGGGGTGTTCGGCCCGAAGCTACGGCGCGGACCAGGGCGTGGATGAGATCATCCGCCGCGCCTGAAGCCGCGTAGCTGGGTGGTCTTCCGCAGCGGAGCCGTTACACCTGATCTCAGGCGTAATGGGCCGCGAGCGCCCACGCAATGTCAGGATCGCCGCATGAACCTCACCAATGTCGCCATTCGCCAGCTGCAGGATGCGCCCTTTCCCGACTTCGTCACCCGCCCGGCGATCGCCAGCCTTGTGACAGAGGCGAGGAAGAAGCTGGACCGCGAGGGGCCGCACGATTCTGCCGCGTTCGCCCGCCAGATGGCGGTGCGCGCCATCGCCGAACACACCGACGCCGCCAACGACCAGCACTACGAACTGCCACCGGAGTTTTTCCGGATCTGTCTGGGCGCGCGGCTGAAATACTCATGCTGCCTGTACGGCGACGGGGCCGAGACGCTGGATCAGGCCGAAGAGAAGGCGCTGGCCGAAAGCTGCGCCCATGCCGAACTGGTGGATGGGCAGAGCGTGCTGGAACTCGGCTGCGGCTGGGGATCGCTGTCGCTGTGGATGGCGGAAAAATATCCGAACAGTCGGATCACGGCGGTCTCGAACAGCCACGGACAGCGCGGCCATATCGAGGAACAGGCCCGGCTGCGGGGTCTGACGAACCTGAACGTCATCACCTGCGACATGAACGATTTCGAGGCCCCGGCGGCCGGGACCTATGACCGGATCGTCTCGGTCGAGATGTTCGAGCACATGGCCAACTGGCGCGCCCTGCTGACCCGGGCCAGGGGCTGGCTGAAGCCCGACGGGCGGATGTTCATCCACATCTTCACGCACCGCGACGCGCCCTACCGGTTCGATCACACCGACAACGGCGACTTCATCGCCCGGCATTTCTTCACCGGCGGCGTGATGCCCAGCCGGGATCTGATGCACCAGTTTCCCGACCTGTTCGCGATCGAGCAGCAGTGGACCTGGAACGGCGAGAACTATGCCCGCACGGCCGAGGACTGGCTGGCCAGGATGGATGCGAACCCGGACCGCGTTCTGGAGTTGATGCAGGAGACCTATGGCCGCGAGAACGCAAGGCTGTGGGTCCGTCGCTGGCGCCGCTTCTATCTGGCGACGGCGGGCCTGTTCGGAAACGACGGCGGCAACACCTGGGCCGTCACCCACTATCGCCTGAAACCCGTTTGAGGACTGTTCGATGTTGAAATGGATCGTAGCCTATCTGGCGACCGGCGCAGCGATGGCGGTGGTGGACTTTGGCTGGCTGACCACCATGACCGACCGGCTGTACAAGCCGATCATCGGACCGATCATGACACCCCAGCCGGACATGGTCGCAGCGGTGGCCTTCTATCTGATCTATATCGGCGGCGTGGTCTTCCTGGCGGTCGCCCCGGCGCTGAAGGAGGGGGCCTGGACGCGGGCGGCGATCAACGGCGCAGCCCTGGGGTTCGTGGCCTATGCCACCTATGACCTGACCAACCAGGCGACGCTGGCGGTCTGGCAGTGGAAGCTGACGATCATTGACCTGTGCTGGGGCACCTTCCTGACCACGGCGGCGGCGACCCTGGGTTACCTGGCGACCCGCGCGGTGGCTGGCCGCACCTGACGGTTTCAGACAGCTTGGCCGGAGGCATTGTCTTGTACCGGGCGATGATATCTGTTGCACCTGGGGACGAGAAGTCCGGGGGAGACGGGTCATGAAACTCTGGTTGGTACTGGGCGGGGCGGCTGCGATCGGCCTGGCGGGCTGTGCGGTCGATCCGTACGCCTATGGGACGACCTCGCCCTATGGCCAGTACGGCAACAGTGGATACGGCCAGTCGTATGGCGGCGGCGTGGATGCCAGCGCGTCTGCGACCTTTGGCGAGGTCTATCTGGACTCCGGCTTCGACGAGGATCCCTACCGGGTTTCGGTGACCTCGGGGGGCAGCATCGATGCGTCGGCGATCGCCAGCGGCTGCACCGGTATGGTGGCGCGAGCCCCCGACTTCCAGCTGACCTATGACGCCGGCAACCTGCCCCTGACGTTCGGCGTCAATGGTCAGGTCGATACGACCCTCGTCATCAACGGCCCCGACGGGCGCTGGACCTGCGACGATGATTCGGGTGGCGGGACCGATCCGGAAATCACCTATTCGCGCCCGCAGTCCGGCACCTATGACGTCTGGGTCGGCGCATTCGGCGGAGACAGCGGTTCGGCCGAGCTTTTCGTGACCGAGCTGGGCAGCGACTACGGTCGCAACAACAACTATGGCGACAACAACAGCTACGACCGTGGAAACGGCTGGCGCGACGACGACCGCCGGAATGGTTTCTACGACAACGACAACCGCAACAACGGTCGTAACGATGACTATGGCAGCACCTATCCCGACAGCTCGGCGACGGCGGCCTATGGCGAGATCGATCTGAGCTCGGGCTTCCGCGGCGATCCCTACACCGTGTCGGTGCTGGCGGGCGGCAGCATCGACGCCTCGATCGTCGATGACAGCTGCGCGGGCCGGATCGCCTCGGCTCCGGATTTCCAGATCACCTACGATGCAGGCAGCCTGCCGCTGACCATCGGGGCGACCTCGAACGGTGACGTGACCCTGGTCGTCAACGGGCCGGATGGCCAGTGGTACTGCGACGACGACTCGGGCGGCAGCAACGATGCCGAACTGACCTTCCAGCGGCCCCGGTCGGGTGTCTATGACATCTGGGTCGGATCGTACGGCGGCGACAGCCTCCCGGCCGAGCTGTTCTTCACCGAGCTGCGTTAACGTTTTCACTCGTGCGTGACGCGTGCGCCATGGCGCGGCGCTGGACGGCCCGGCTATAGAAGCCGGGTCGTTTGCGTTTGGGGGCGTATCGGGGTGAAGGCGGGCATCAATGCCGTGACGGCCGCTCTGCTCGTGGGCATCGGCATCGGGCTGGTCCTGACGCCGGACGGTCGTACCTGGCTGCGCCATCCGACCCTGATGTTCGGCGGAGTGGCCAGTGCCTCCTCGGGGCCGGGACCCGGCGCGCCGGCCGCCCTGCCGGATGCGGGGCCCGTGCTGCCGACCCTGACGCCGCTGCAGGAGAAGGCCGCGCGAGGAAGCCTTCGCATCGGGGTGTTCGGCGATTCCATGGGCGACGGGCTATGGACCGCGCTTTACCGCGACCTGCGGACGCAGCCGGGCGTCAGTGTCACCAAGTTCAGCCAGGTCTCCACGGGCCTCAGCCGCTACGACTATGTCGATATCCAGGCCAGGACGGCGCGTCAGATCGCGGAACAGCCGGTCGATGTCGCCGTGATCCTGTTCGGCACCAACGATGCCCAGGGCATCAGCATGGACGGCGAGATCCACGATTTCGGCACCGAGGGCTGGAAGGCCGCCTATGCCAAACGGGTCGACGACCTGGTGGCGATGCTGCGGGGCCGGGACATCGCCGTCTACTGGGTCGGCCTGCCCAGGATGAAACGAGCCGGGTTCGACGCCAGGATGACCCTGATCAACCAGGTGGTGTCCGCCCGGATGACGGCGCTGGGCGTGCCCTTTATCGAGACTGAAAGCCTCACCGAGAACGCGGACGGCGACTACGACGCCTATCTGGCCGAGACGGGTACCGGGCGGCGGCGCCTGATGCGGGCCAACGACGGGATCCACATGTCGATGGCGGGCTATCTGAGGATCGCCGAGCCGGTCGCCGCGCGATTGAAGCGTGACGCGGGCCTGGACGTCGCGGTGCCCCCGCCACCCGCCGCCGGAGCGTGATCCGCGCCGCCCTGATCGCAGGGAGCCTCTCGATGCTCGCCGGGGCAGTTGAGGCGCAGGAAAGACCCTATGTCGCCCTGCCGTCGCCGGTGAGCGCGACCTGTCCGGACGGCATCTGCCAGCCCCGGGCATTGGCATCCTTCTTTCGCGCCCTGCAACAGCCGGGACGGATCGTGCGCATCATCCAGTTCGGGGACAGCCATACGGCGGGCGGCGACATCGCGGCCTCGCTGATGTGGCGGCTGAGGGGGCGGTTCGAAGGGCGCGAGATCATCCTGGACGCCCGTGGGCGGGTTGGCGCGACCTTGAACGCCATGGCCGCGACCGAGCCGCTGCCGGACCCCGACGAGATGCCGGACCTGGTCGTGATCGCCTATGGCACCAACGAAGGGTTCGACGACCTGCTGGACCCGACCGCCTATGAGGCCCTGTTGCGGGGCCAGATCGACCGGGTCAGGCGCGCGGCACCCGGCGCTTCCGTCCTCATCCTGGGGGCACCCGAGGCGATGCGCGGGGACGGGGGCGGGACCTGTCCCGGCGACACGGAGCAGCGCTGGAAGGCGCCGGCCATGCTGTCGGTGGTGCGGGATGTGCAGCACAGGGTGGCCGCGTCGACGGGCGTCGCGTTCTGGGACTGGAAGGGCCGTATGGGGGGAGACTGTTCGGCCTTCGCCCTGACGCTGGGGAACGCGCCCCTGATGCGCGGCGACCACGTGCATTTCACCCGGGCCGGCGGCGACTGGATCGGTGCCCTGCTGTTCGGCGACCTGATGACGGCGCACGACCGGCGGGGGTTCTGAGGTGCTGTTCCCGACGCTGGCTTTCGGCGTGTTCTTCCTGTTCGTCTATTTCACCGCCTGGTCGCTGGACCGCGAGAACGGACGCAGAAAGCTGTTCCTGCTGCTGGCCAGCTGGTTCTTCTATGCCCAGTGGGACTGGCGGTTCGTCGGCCTGCTGATCGGCTCGGCGATCCTGAACTGGGGCGTGGCGGTCCTGATCGCGCGTCGGCCGGCCGACCGCCGCGCCTGGCTGGTCGGGCTGGGCGTCGCGGGCAATCTGCTGATCCTGGGCTTCTTCAAATACTACGGCTTCTTCGTCGAACAGGCGGGCGACCTTCTGATCCGGTTCGGGTGGGAGCGGGATCTGCCGTTGTTGCAGGTCGTGCTGCCGGTCGGGATCTCCTTCTTCACCTTCCAGGGCATTTCCTATGTCGTGGACGTTCATCGCGGAAAGACGCCGCTGGCGAAGTCGCTGCTCGACGTCATGCTGCTGATGAGCTTCTTTCCGCACCTGGTCGCGGGTCCGATCGTGCGGGCGTCGGACCTCTTGCCCCAGTTCGAGCGCGTGCCCCGGCTGACGCGCGAAATGGCCACGCTCGGGTTGCTGCTGATCGTCTGGGGTCTGTTCAAGAAGACGGTGATCGCGTCCGAGCTGTCGATCCGGCTGGTCGATCCGGTGTTCTTCGACCCGGCCGCCTATGGGACGCTGGACCTGATGGCAGCGGTCTATGGCTATGCGGTCCAGATCTACTGCGACTTCTCGGCCTATTCGGACATGGCGATCGGGCTTGCGGCCCTGCTCGGCTATTCCTTCCCGAGGAATTTCGACCAGCCGTACCGGGCCAGTTCCATGCAGGAGTTCTGGCGGCGCTGGCACATCAGCCTGTCCAGCTGGCTGAGGGACTACCTCTATGTGCCGCTGGGGGGCGGCAAGAAGGGGCTGGTGCGATCCTGCCTGAACGTCTTCATCACCATGCTGCTGGGCGGGCTGTGGCACGGGGCGGCCTGGACCTTCGTCGCCTGGGGCGCCCTGCACGGCGGGGTCCAGGTGGTCGAGCGGCTCGGCCGGTCCATCCTTGGGCCGGGCAGGGGGCCGCCCGCCTGGCTGGGCGTGCTGATCACCTTCCACATCGTGTGCCTGGGCTGGATCCTGTTCAGGGCCGAGAGCTTCCCCATGGCGATGGAGGTGCTCGCAGGCCTCGGTCGTTGGTCTGCATCGACGATGGTCACGCCCTTCCTGCTGGTGTTGATCGTCGGCGGGCTGGCCATGCACTGGCTGCCCCCGCGCGCGGTGGAGGGTGTGGCGACCTGGCTGAAGCCCGCGCCGTCCCTGACCATGGGGCTGCTGCTTGGCGCCGCCATCCTGATGGTCGAGGCCGTGCGTCCGGACGGCGTGGCCCCCTTCATCTATTTCCAGTTCTGAGGGAGGTGAGCCGATGACCGACTATCCCCATGAGCCCGAGATACCGCTGGGTCCGTTTCCTGTGCCCAATACGGTGTCGCCTTTTCCTCCTTTGGACGGTGAGCGCACCGAACCCTATCTGGATAGCGCCGCGGCCGACCCGGCGAGCGACTGGATCGAAACCGCCGATCCTCACGATCTGCCGACGGCAGAGCCGGCCGTCATGGCGGCGTTGACCCCGCTGATCGCGCTGGGCCGGTTCGCCTTTCCGCCCGGTCCGCCGCCCGAAGACGAAGACGTGGCCGCCCGCGACCGGCGCTGGGCCAGCCGCACGATCGTCATTGCGGGTGCCTTTCTGCTGATCTTCAACGCCGTGTCGATCCAGAACTGGTCGCGCCAGCAGGCGCCGGGATGGGTCACGACGACGGTGCGCCGCCTGGCCGATGTCTGGGTCGAGCAGACCTCGCAACTGGGAGCCGACCAGCCACGGCAAGCGCTGAGAGACGGCTATGAGGCGGGGCGTGACGCGGACTGGCCTCTGAACGAGACGCGATGATCGACGGCGGACACAGCGTCAGGCGGGGGGTATCTGAACCGGATTCAGCGGCCGGTGCGCCACCTGTTCAGACAAGCCTTGATCTGTGGAACAGGTCCCGGAGGGAACGATGGTGGGTGATGCAGGGTTCGAACCTGCGACCCGCTGATTAAGAGTCAGCTGCTCTACCAACTGAGCTAATCACCCGTACCATTTCGCCGTGGCAAACGATGGCATCGCTGCGTTACCTTTGCGTGTATCGTCGTTGGACGCCGCAGGCGAACGGGCGGGATAGAGAGAATGGCTCGCAGATGCAAGGGCCTTTGCGCCGGTTCCGCATCCTGTCGCAAGCCGCTAGCATCCGAAGCGGAATCGCCCGGATCGGGCGTGGGGAGGATCGGGCATGGCGTTCTGGAACCGGCGAAAGTCCATCGATGCAATGCATCAGGCCTCCGATGGGCCGCGCCTGAGGGCGACGCTGAGCTGGCCACACCTGCTGGCGCTGGGCGTCGGCGCGATCGTCGGCACCGGCATCCTGACCCTGATCGGGGTGGGGGCCGGACTGGCAGGACCGGCGGTGATGATCAGCTTTGCCCTGGCGGGTCTGGTCTGCGCCTGCGCGGCCCTGGCCTATGCCGAGCTGTCGACCATGATGCCGCAGGCCGGCAGCGCCTATGCCTATTCCTATGCGGTGCTGGGCGAGGTGATCGCCTGGGTCGTGGGCTGGTCGCTGATCCTGGAGTATTCGCTGGTCGTCTCGGCCGTGGCGGTAGGCTGGTCCGGCTATGCGGTCGGGTTCCTGACCGGGCTGGGGATCGATCTGCCGACGGCGCTGACGGTCGGGCCACACGTCCCGGGCGGGCTGGTCAATCTGCCGGCCGTGGCGATCATCGCGGTGGTGACAGGGCTGCTGTTGCTGGGCACGCGCGAGAGCGCGACGCTGAACGCGGTTCTGGTGGTCATCAAGGTCGCGGCCCTGATCGGGTTCGTGGCCATCGCCCTTCCGGCCTTCGACGCAGCCAACTTCACCCCCTTCATGCCCAATGGCTTCGGCGCGCCCTTCGTCCAGACCGGGGTCATGGCGGCGGCGGCCATCATCTTCTTCGCCTTCTACGGCTTCGACGCCATCTCGACGGCGGCGGAGGAGACGAAAAAGCCCGAGCGGGATCTGGCCATCGGTATCGTGGGATCGATGGTGATCTGCACGGCGCTTTATCTGCTGGTAGCGGCTGCGGCGATCGGCGCACGGCCGGTCGCCAGCTTCGCCGCCAGCCCCGAACCCCTGGCGCTGATCCTGCGCGAGATGGGCCAGGGAGCCGCGGCCCAGTGGCTCGCCGCCTCGGCGGTCATCGCCCTGCCGACGGTTCTGCTCGCCTTCCTGTTCGGACAGAGCCGGATCTTCCTCGGCATGGCGCGGGACGGGCTGCTGCCGACCTCGCTGGCGAAGATCTCGAGCCGGGGCGTGCCGGCGGTGGTGACGGTGTTCACCGCCATCGTGGTGGCGGCCCTGGCCGGCGTCATGCGGCTGGACGAGCTGGCATCGCTGGCCAATGCGGGAACGCTGGCGGCCTTCGCGGCGGTGGGCGTGTGCCTGATCGTGCTGCGGCTGCGCGATCCGAACCGACCCCGGACCTTCCGGGCACCCCTGTGGTGGCTGGTCGGGGCCATCACAATCATCGGCTGCGTGGTCTTCTTCTTCAGCCTGCAGGCGCGGACGCAGCTGTACTTCCTGTACTGGAACGCCTTCGGGCTGGTGATCTATCTCCTGTGGTCGTCGCGGAACGCGCGTCTGGCCAAGAATCCGGAACAGGCCGCCTGATGTCGCGGCGCGACCTGACCGGGGCGGTCGATTTTTCGGTGCTGGACCGGACGACGGGCGGCGACGACGAAGTGGCCGAAGAGGTCCTCGGCCTGTTCGTCCAGCAGGCCGGGATGTGGGCACCGATGCTGGACGCCCGTCAGGAGGGCTGGAAGGACGCTGTGCACACCATCCGGGGTGCGGCGGCGGGGATCGGGGCCGGTGCGCTGGCGGGGGTCTGCGCGGAAGCCGAGGCGGCGGAAAGGGACGTCGTCCCGACGAAGCTGGAGCACGTGCGTGATGCGCTGAACGCGGCCCTCGCCGACGTCGCGGCCTGGCGGCACGAACTGAGGCTGAGGTCCCTGAAGCCGTGATCTCCGCAAGGGGTGACCTGGGTCAGGGTGGCTCACGCGGCGTGGTTCAGGGTCACTCTGTCGAACAGACCCCGACGGCAAGACCGGCAGGCCCGGATCAGCTCCGGGTCCGGTCATAGACTCCGAACTCGTGCGCGATGCAGCGGTCGATCAGCAGGCGCCAGACGGGTTCGGCGATGTCGCGCGACAGATGACAGGCGTCGGCGGCGGCCAGCACCTTTGACACCACATCCTCGATCCGGGCGTCGTCATGGACGGCATCGCGGTCCGGCTTGATGCGGGCGGCGGCGTCCATATAGCGCTGGCGCTCGGCCAGCAGGGCGACCAGGGCGCGGTCCAGGGCATCGACACCCTGGCGGACCTCGGCCATCGACTGGCAATCGTTCGGGTCCATACGCGGATCGACCGCGACCACAGCCGGCTTGTGCATCATGTCTCCGCTCATCCCCGCGACCGCGGGGATCCAGTCCTGTTGTGAGGCACGGCGGCGGGGATCAGCAGCGGTGCGAAATCGGTTTCGTTCATCGCCCAAAGCCCTGGGTCCCCGCGTTCGCGGGGATGAGCGGGAGAAAAACACTCAGCCAACGAACGCGCGCTCCAGGACATAGTCGCCGGGCTCGGCGTTCGAGCCTTCCTTCAGACCGAAGGTTTCCAGCAGTTCGGCGGTTTCCTTGATCATGGCCATGGAGCCGCACAGCATCACGCGGTCTCGTTCCGGCGAGAACCCTGCGGGCAGGCCCAGATCGGCGAAGACCGCGCCGGACGCGATGCGGTCCGTGATGCGGCCGGGCGTCTCGAAAGCCTCGCGGGTCACGGTCGGATAATAGGTCAGTTGAGCCGCCGCCGCCTCGCCGATCAGGGGATCGTCGTGGATCCCGGAGGTGAAGAAGTCGCGGTAGGCGAGGTCGGCGACGTTGCGCACCGTATGGCAGACGATGACGCGGCCGAAGCGGGCATAGGTGTCGGGATCCCGCGCGACGCTGAGCCAGGGGGCCAGGCCGGTACCCGTGCCGATCAGCCACAGGGTCTGGCCACCGGTCAGGGCATCCAGCACCAGGGTGCCTGTGGGCTTCCTGCCCATCAGGACGGTGTCGCCCGGTTCGATCCTGACCAGACGCGAGGTCAGGGGGCCGTCGGGCACAGCGATGGAGAGGAACTCCAGCGCCTCGTCCCAGCAAGGGCTGGCGATCGAATAGGCGCGCAGGATCGGCTTGCCGCCGTCCTCGCCCGGCAGGCCGATCATCACGAACTCGCCGGAGCGGAAGCGGAAGTCCTCGGGCCGGGCGACGCGGAAGCTGAACAGACCCTCGGTCCAGCGCCGGACGGACAGAACCTCCAACTCATGGAAGGCCGAAGGTTTCGGCGGCGGCGGGGCGAGGGCGGCGTCGGTCATCGGGGTTTGTCTTAGGCGGGGATAGCGTATCGGGAAAGACGGCGCGACATCTTCCCTCTCCCGGAGGGAGAGGGCTTGAGCGCCCGGGAGCCGTCAGGCGATCGGACTTCGCGCGAAAGGGTGAGGGTTTACGGTGCGAACCGGTGAGGGCAACACCCCTCACCCTTTCGGCCAAGGCGCATCGCTGCGCTCTGCGAGCCTCAAGCCCTCTCCCTCCGGGAGAGGGAAGACGTGGGTGCGGAGAGGGGAGTGACGGCGACAAAATCATTCTCTACCGTCCGCCCATGCGCACAGTCCTTCTCGTCTCCGCCCTCGCCCTGACCGCCGGATCGGCGCTCGCTCAAGCGCCGGATCCCGCCGTGCTGACGCCGGAGCGGGTGTTCGCCAACCCCGGCCTGAACGGGCCGGTGGCGCAGGGGGTCAGCCTGTCGCCCGACGGGGAACTGGTGGCGTTTCTGAGGGCGCGGCCGGACGATGTGTCGGTGCTGGACCTGTGGGCCGCGCCGACGGGGCCGGGCGAGCCGTTCAAGCTGATCGACGCGCGCGCCCTGGTGCCCGATGCGGGCGAACTGTCAGAGGCCGAGAAGGCCCGGCGCGAGCGGATGCGGATCTCGCAGCGCGGCGTGGTCGAATATTCCTGGGACGAGCAGGGGCGCTATATCCTGGCCCCGCTGGAGGGCGACATCTTCCTGGCCAGCCGCGAGGGCGGGCAGGTGCGCCGTCTGACCGAGACGCCGGCCGACGAGATCGACGCCAGGGTGTCGCCCAAGGGGACCTATGTCTCCTATGTGCGCGACCAGGACCTGGTGGTGCTGAACCTGGCCACCGGCGGCGAGACCGAGGTGACGACGGATGGCGAGGGTCTGATCACCTGGGCCACGGCCGAGTTCATCGCCCAGGAGGAGATGGACCGCGACACCGGCTACTGGTGGAGCCCGGACGAACGGTTCATCGCGCTGCAGCGCACCGATGAGTCGACGGTGGACATCGTGCCCCGGCTGGATATCTCCGGGGGCGGGGCCAGCGTGGTCGAGCAGCGCTATCCCCGCGCCGGCCGACCCAATGCGGTGGTCGACCTGTATGTTCAGGACGTGACGGCCAACCGGCGCGTCAAGGTCGACCTTGGCGACAACACCGACATCTATCTGGCGCGGGTAAACTGGTCGCAGGACGGCAGGACCCTGTACGTCCAGCGTCAGAGCCGGGACCAGAAGACCCTGGACCTGCTGGGTGTCGACCCGGCAACCGGAGCGTCGCGGGTGATCGCGACCCAGACCTCTGACGCCTGGGTCGAGCTGACCGACGACTTCAAGCCGTTGAAAGACGGGGGCTTCATCTGGTCGGACGAGAGCACCGGCTGGCGGCACCTGTATCTGTACGACGCCTCGGGCCGCAAGGTGCGCGCCCTGACCGCGGGCGACTGGCCGGTCCAGACGCTGGACGGGGTCAATGAGGAGACCGGCCAGGTCTTTTTCTCCGCCTCGATGCGCGACGGGGTCGAGGCCCCGCTGGAGCGACGGCTGTTCAGTGTCGCGCTGGCGGGCGGCGCGCCGGTCGCGGTCACCGAGACGAGCGGCGCGTTCAATCTGAACGACACGGCCACAGCCTATGTGACCACCTATTCCGACGTCGATACGCCACCGCAGACGGCGCTTTACCGGGCCGACGGGACCTTCGTGCGCTGGATCGAGGAAAACAGGCTGGATGAGGATCATCCCTTCTGGCCGTACCGCGAGCGGCGGATGGACCCGGAGTTCGGGACGCTGGAGAGCCACGGCGAGACGCTGCAGTGGATGATGACCAAGCCCTATGGCTTTGACCCGACCAGGACCTATCCGGTCATCATGCAGGTGTATGGCGGACCGTCGGGCGGCGGGGTGCGGGCGAGTTGGCAGCCGGCGACGACCCAGCTGCTGACCGAGGCGGGCTATATCGTGTTCCGCCTCGACAACCGGGGCGAGGGCTATCGTTCGGCGGCGTTCAAACAGGCTCTGCACCTGAGGATGGGCCAGCCGGAGATCGAGGATCAGGTTCTGGCCGCCAACTATCTGAGAACGCTGCCCTATGTGGATGACGCCCGCATCGCGATGATGGGCTGGTCCTATGGCGGGTTCATGAGCCTGATGGCGCTGACCGAGCCGAAGATGGGCCTGACCTCGGCCATCGTGGGAGCCCCGCCGACCGAGTGGAGCCTGTACGACACCCACTATACCGAGCGGTTCATGTCGACGCCGGAGGCCAATGCCGAAGGCTATGCGGCGTCGGACGCCATTCCCCGGCTGGACAATCTGACGGGCCGGATGCTGCTGCTTCACGGGATGGCGGACGACAATGTGATCCTGGAGAACTCGACCCGGGTGATCGACGCGTTGCAGGCAAAAAGCGTCCCGTTCGAGCTGATGCTGTATCCGGGCCAGCGTCACGGGGTGCGCGGCAACGAGCGCCAGCTTCAGCAGTGGCGGACCTATCTCGACTTCCTCGACCGGACCATCGGGTCGCGGGCGGTTCCCTAACCTCTCTTCCGCTCATCCCCGCGAAAGCGGGGACCCAGTTCTTTCGCTCAAGCAGGGTGGCCCGGATCAATGACCAACCGAACCGGATGGCAGTCATCGCCCAAAGGACTGGGTCCCCGCTTTCGCGGGGATGAGCGGAGGTGGGGAGCGATAGCGGGGCTGCTGGCCGCCCTGATCGTGGCGGGATGCGCCACGCCGAGGACAACGGTTGTTAGCGCTTCGGATGCCCGACCCATTGCGCCAATCGACTTCGTCACGGTTGCCCAGGTTGCAGACCGGACGGCATTCTTTGATGCGGACGGAACGATCTCGTTCATTGACGATCGGGACGCAGGGCGAACGCGAAGGTCTTCCATCCCGCTGAACGCCGTGATCGCGCTCGCTGACCCCGACGACTATCCTGAACCGAGCGAAATGCGGGGAATGCTGCGGACCCTGCCGATCCTGCTGAAGGACAACATCGAAACGCGCGACATGCCGACCACGGCCGGGTCGTTGGCGCTGCTCGACAACGCCCCCGGTCGCGACGCGCCTCTGGTCGCCCGCCTGCGCGAGGCCGGTGCCATCATCGTCGGCAAGACCAATCTGTCGGAATGGGCCAACATTCGCTCGTCGGCTTCCGTGTCCGGCTGGAGCGCGGTGGGGGGACAGACGCGCAATCCGCATGCGCTGGACCGCAACACCTGCGGCTCGTCCTCGGGCAGTGGCGCGGCGGTGGCGGCGGGGCTGGCGCCGGCGGCCATCGGGACCGAGACGGACGGGTCGATCGTCTGTCCGGCGGCCATCAACGGCATCGTCGGCTTCAAGCCCACGGTGGGGATGGTCAGCCGCACCCATATCGTGCCGATCAGCCATTCGCAGGACACGGCCGGGCCGATGACCCGCACGGTCGAGGATGCGGCCATCGTGCTGTCGGTCATCGCCGGCACCGACCCGACCGACCCCGCGACGGCGGAGGCCGATGCGAGGAAGGTCGACTTCAGGGTGGCGCTGGACGCCGGATCGCTGAGGGGCACGCGGATCGGGGTGGCGCGGTTCCTGACGGGCTATTCCGCCGGGACGGACCGGGTGTTCGAACAGAACCTGCAGGCCCTGCGCGATGCGGGGGCGGTGCTGGTCGACATTACCGAGGGCCCCGACATGGAGGCCATCGGGGAGGCCGAGGGCACCGTGCTGCATTACGAGCTGAAAGCCGACCTGAACGCCTATCTGGCCTCGACCGATCCGACGCAGGTGAAGACCCGGACCCTGGCCGACGTGATCGCTTTCAACGACGCCACGCCGCGCGAAATGGGCCTGTTCGGACAGGAGACCTTCATCGCGGCCGAGGCCACGACCGGGCTGGACACGCCGGAATACCTCGCGGCGCGCGAGACCTCGCTGAGGCTGGCAGGGGTCGAAGGTATCGACAAGATGTTGAGCGAGAACAATGTCGTGGCGCTGGTGGCTCCGACGACGGGTCCGGCCTGGTCGATCGATGCGGTCAACGGCGACCACTATCTGGGGGCGGCGTCCACCCTGCCGGCGGTGGCGGGCTATCCGCATCTGACGGTGCCGATGGGCTTCGTTCAGGGGCTGCCGGTCGGGATCAGCTTCATCGGCACGAAGTGGGACGACGCGCGGATCCTGTCGCTGGGATACGCCTATGAACAGGCGACCCGGGCGATCCGGCCGCCGACGTTTGCGCGCTCGGCCGACGACCTGCCGGACCTGGCCCCGCTACTGGCGCCGCACGGGCGCTAGGTCGGCGCGCCGAACCAGGAACCACCGCCAGGCGGTGCAGTCAGGACGCCATGGAAAGATTGTTCATTCGTTTCGCCACCCTGACCGCCAAGGTCGCGGGCAAGCCCTGGACCTTCATCGGTTGCCTGATGATCGTCCTGTTCTGGGCCGTGACCGGGCCCTTGTTCAAGTTCAGCGAGACCTGGCAGCTGGTCATCAACACCGGCACGACCATCATCACCTTTCTGATGGTGTTCCTGATCCAGAACACCCAGAACCGCGACGGGGCGGCGATGCAGGCCAAGCTGGACGAGCTGGTCTATGCGGTGAAGAAGGCCGATGCGCGGTTCATCGGCATCGAGCACCTGACCGAACGCGAGCTGGACAAGATCCTGGAGGAGGTCGAGCATCGGGCCCAGGAAGTCCACGCCGGCGAGCCCGCGCGGGCCATCAGGGGCAAGCCCGCCGTCCGGGCCGAGGATGTGGAGGCAGCCCAGCCGCCAGCCGCGACCCCGGCCGAACGCAAGCCCGCCGCCCGCGCGCGTCCGAAGGCCTCGAGGTGAGCGGCTGGATCGCCACATGAAGTGGCGGTTCCGGGACGGGGATCCCGAAGAGATGGGAAGCTAGCCCGCCAGGCTGTTCAGCCAGTCTTCGAGGTTCGTGTAGCCGTCGCCGTCGCTGTCGGCGGCGCCGTCGGCAACGCGCGGATCGTGACCGTGAGCGGCCTCCCAGTCGTCGGGCATGCCGTCGCCGTCGGTGTCCGTCCAGGGTGTGCCGGGGGCGAGGTCGGGCCAGCCGCCGACGTCGGTCTGGCTGTTGATGATGCGACCGGTGCCCTCTGTGACTCCGGCCACGACGCGGACGTCCACCGCATCCCGGACACGGGACGCTCCGGCGCGGGCGAGGACGGAGGTCCAGGCCTGTTCGGCGGTTTCGGTGGCGGGGGTGGCCCAGTCGGGCAGGGCGGTCAGACGGTAGCCGGGCGTGTCGTCGCCGGTCACGGGGTCCCATGGATCGCCGGGTACGACGCCGTCGACGCTGTTGGCATCGAACCAGGCGTGGGCGGCGGTGCTCTCTTCCTCGAAGATGATCGCGCCGGTCGAGTCCGGTCCCCGGCGATAGGCATTGGCGACGAAGACATAGGTCGAGACGGTCGCGGGATCCGTGTCGGAGTTGTAGCCGGCGTGCCCCTGGCCCCAGTTGTAGAAGATGTTGTTGGTGAACTCGAACCGCGGGCCGACGGGATCGACGTCGGGCGTCAGATAGTTGCCGGGGCGGGGCATGCGCGCCCGGTGGCTGGCCCACAGATTGTGGTGGAAGGTGAAGTGCGCCCCGCGATTGCCGCGCACGAGAGAGCCATAGCCGTGGTCCCCCTTGGAATGGGTCGACAGGTTCAGGCTCTCGGCGATGATCGACCACTGGACGGTCACGGCGTCGATGACCCGGTCCCGGCTGCCGATCGACAGGGTCTCGTCCACCGACCAGGAGGCGGAGACGTGGTCGAGGATGATGCGGCTGCCCCGGTCGATGGTGACGGCGTCGGTCTCGACCCGGTCGGCGTCACCGAGGCGGGAGCGGATATAGCGGACCACCACATCGTCGGCCGAGATCAGCAGCGGCTGGCCGCGCAGGGTGATGCCGCCGCCGGGCGCAGTCTGGCCCGCGAGGGTGATGCGCGGCTCGCGGATGCGCAGGGGTGTCAGCAGGTGAATGGTTCCGCCGATGTCGAAGACGACGGTGCGCGGCCCTTCGGTCTCCACGGCGGCACGCAGGCTGCCCGGGCCGGAATCGTTCAGATTGGTGACGCGGACGACCGCGCCGCCGCGCCCGCCCATCGAGATGCGGCCGGCCCCCGCAGCCCCGGGAAAGGCGACGACGGCTTCGGTTGCCGGTGTCGGCCGGGGACCGGCATGCGCGCAGGCCGCGATCGCCATGAGGGCCGCCACACCCGTGCCCGTGGACAGGATACGACTGGTGACGGTGTGCGTCATCGGGATAGGCTCGCGTTCTGATACCGGTGTCAGAGCCTGTTTCGCGCGGCGATGATACCGGTGTCAATCGGCCCGGACCCCGGCGACACCGGGGGATCTGCTCGCAGACCCGGTCCGGACACGAGCCTTCGCGCGCCAGTGCCTGGTATGAGGACGGCTTCGCAATTCGACCGGATCGGCTAAAGCTGTCGATGTTTCGCGGTTCTGCCGCCAGTGGAGTGACAGACGTGGTCCAGGTTCCCGGTGCCGCCAGACGAGCCGCCGCCTTTCGACGGATGCGGGATGCCCGCTCCAGCGAGGTGGCGGAGGATTACGTCGAACTGGTCGGTGACCTGATCGCGGAACACGGCTCGGCGCGGCTGACCGATCTGGCCGACTGTCTCGGCGTGGCCCCGGCGACGGCGGCCAAGGCGCTGCAGCGGCTCCAGCGGGATGGGCTGGTGGAGACCAGGCCCTATCGTGCCATCACCCTGACCGAGGCCGGAGAGACGATGGCGGCGGCGTCGCGCGAGCGGCACCGGATCGTGCACGAATTCCTGACGGCCCTGGGCGTCAGCGGGGAGACGGCCGAGGCCGATGCCGAGGGCATCGAGCACCATGTCAGCCCCGAGACCCTGACCCTGTTCGAGAAGATGACCGAGCGGCTACGCAGCGGCAGTTGAATTCCTTGCACCTCGAAGGCCCGGCGGGCTTGCGGGGATTTCGCCCAGGCTGAATCCTTTGGTGTCGAGACCCTCCGCGCCGTCCGCGACCGATTGGGACCGATCTATTTGACGAAGGTGCTGTCCAGGATCGCGCCCGTGTCCGGGTCGATGCGGACGCGAAGACCCTGCCAGGTGTCGGCGATCACAACGCTCCCCTCGTAATCCAGCGACACGAAGGCGTCGGGGGCCTCGTTGTCCGGCGGGCTGGCGGTCCAGAGACGACGCCGGTGATTCAGGCGGACGATCGTGCCGCGATCCGCTGCGCCGGCGGAAAAGGCATAGAGGGCAAGCCGGTCGCCACCGGGCAGGTCGATGGCGGCCGCTTCATCGGGGTGGCTCATGGCAGGGGCATGGGGTCGGAGAAGCTTTCGGGTGGAATCAGCTCCAGCAGCTGCACCTGCCGACCTCCGCCGGGCTGGTCGAAGGCGGGGGCCGCCGTGCCGACCTTCATCAGGGTACCGGCGGGGACGGTGACCACGGAATAGAACTCGGCCGTGTTCTGGGGCGGCAGGGCCAGGCTTTCGCGCACCGACTGGCGGGAGGCGGGCAGGGTTGGTGACAGCCAGGCCCCCAGCCGGTTCGCGCCTCCGCCATAGGCCCGGTAGAAGGTCATGATCCGGTCGGTGCGGACTTCCTCGACCGGGCCGATCCAGGCCTCGACCATGACGGCGGCGGTCGGTGGCGTGGCGGGGGTGCCGGTCGGCGTGGCGCAGGCGGCGAGGCCCAGCGTCAGGGTCATCGACATCAGCATCAGGGGCGTGGTCAGCCACCGCTGCAGCCTTGCGCGCCAGCCCGTTCGATCGATCCGGTTTGTCATGAAGCCCTCCGTGTTGGCTGCAAGGCTACACCGCTTCCTTGCCCGGACAAGGGTGCGGCAAGCTGTCCTGTCCAGGACCCGGAGGGTCGGGCTAGGGTCGGGTCAGGCGCGATCTGCGCGGGGGATCGATCATGTTCAGAACGAAGATCGCATGGGCCGTTTCGGCCTCGGTGGTGGCGCTGTCGATGGCATCCGGCGCGGCGGCACAGAGCTGGGGCTCGGCGGCGGCGGCGCGGGACGAGGCCACGGCCAACAGCGTGATCCTGTGGAACCCGGCGGTCGGTCAGGTCGAGTGGACACCGGCGGACGGGATCGCCGGCATGCCGATCCTGCTGAAGGACAATATCGAGACGCGGGACATGCCGACGACTGCCGGGTCGCTGGCCCTGGCCAACAATGCGCCGGGGCGGGACGCGCCGCTGGTGGCGCGGCTGCGCGAGGCCGGGGCTGTGATCCTGGGCAAGACCAATCTGTCGGAGTGGGCCAATATCCGATCCAGCGCCTCGATCTCGGGCTGGAGTGCGGTCGGGGGGCAGACGCGCAATCCCTATGATTTCGCGCGGACGCCGTGCGGATCGTCGGCCGGGTCGGCGGCGGCCGTGGCCATCGGCCTGGCCCCGGCGGCGATCGGGTCGGAAACAGACGGATCGATCACCTGTCCGGCCTCCGTCAACGGCGTAGTCGGCTTCAAGCCCACGGTCGGGCTGGTCAGCCGCACCCATATCGTGCCGATCAGCCATTCGCAGGATACGGCGGGTCCCATCGCCATGGACGTGGCGACGGCTGCGACCGTTCTGACCGCCATGGCCGGGTCCGATCCCGCCGATCCGGCGACCGCCGATGCCGATACGCACAGGATCGACTTCCGTGCCGCCCTGGACGCCGGGTCGCTGAGGGGCGCGCGGCTGGGGGTCCTGCGCTATCTGGTGGGCAACTATTCGACAGAGGCGCAGGCGACGTTCGAACAGGCGTTGGTGGCGCTGCGGGAACAGGGGGCCGAGCTGGTCGAGATCACCACGGCCCCGGACACCTCGGGCGTGGGCGCGGGTGAACTGGCCACCCTCATGACCGAACTGAAGGCGGATCTGAACGCCTATCTGGCCTCCACCGATCCGCAACAGGTCCCCAGCCGGACACTGGCCGATCTGATCGCCTTCAATGACGCCGAGCCGCGCGAGACCGTGCTGTTCGGCCAGGAACTGTTCATCGCGGCCGAGGCAACGAAGGGGCTGGACGATCCGGCCTATCTGGAGGCGCGCGCCACGGCCCTGCGTCAGGCCGGGCCGGAGGGCATCGACCGGATGATGGCCGAACACACGGTCGTGGCCCTGATCGCGCCCAGCACATCCCGCGCCTGGACCAACGATCCCAACGATGACGACCGGGGTCAGGGATCCGCCAGCCGCCTGCCCGCCGTCGCCGGCTATCCGCACCTGACCGTGCCGATGGGGCTCGACCGCGGCATGCCGATCGGGCTGAGCTTCATCGGCGGCAAGTGGGACGACGCCAGGATCCTGTCGCTGGGCTATGCCTATGAGCAGCACACGCCTCGGCCGCCGAAGCCGCCTATGCCGTAAGTGCGAACCCTAGCGCCGGAACCGTTCTGCCCGGATGGGCAGGGCGACGGTGCGATTGCGCTCCAGCCACCACAGGCCTGTCAGGGTCAGCAGCAGCGCGATGAACCAGGGCCAGGGTGAGCCCTCTGCCTGGATCGGGGCCGCCGATGACGCGGTCGGGGAGGCGGCGTGCATCATGGCCAGGGTGGCGGTTCTGCGCTCGGCGGCTACGAGCGAGGGGGTCGCCTCTGCGGGCTGGACGTAGACACTAGTCTCGCGGCCGCGCCCGTCGCGAACCAGATGCCAGCCGCTGCGCTCGGGCCAGACACCGGCGCAGGCCTGATCGCCGGTGATCGGGTCGATGCGAAGGGGTTGTTCAGACCCGTCAGGTCCGATGACGCTGGCCTGTCCTGCAAGGCCGCAGATGGCGAAGCGCGTTCCGGCGTGCGGGATGCCGGACACCGAGGCGCGGGTGGCATCGCCCGCGCGGGCGAGGTCCGAGAACAGGGCGCTCCACAGGTCGCCGTATCGATCCGACCGCCCGGTCAGGACCAGGGCATAGCTGTCGGTCACCGTCCACAGGCCGACCCGCCCCCGGCCTCGCGCGCGCCAGCTGGCGAGGGGGGTTCCTTCCGGATCCCTGATGATGGAGACGGCGTCGGTGCCGGTGGGGGTCGTGTCCAGACGCCCGAGGTCGGGCAGGGCCTCTTCGTCGGGTCCGGGGGACTCCGGGGCGGCCGATCCGGCCGTCGGGGGATCGAGCCGGAGCGGCAGGACCTCGCCACTGCCGGTCAGCGTCAGGCCCAGATTGGCCCAGTCGCGGCGTGTCGCGGCCGACAGGGGGCCCGTAGGACGCAGCAACAGGCCCAGGCCGCGATCGACGGCTCCGGCCAGCGCGGCTCGGCCACCGGCCCCAAGCGCCTCCCAGCGCCGGTCGTCGATGACGACCAGATCGACGGCGTCGAGCGACGCCGCGTTGAGCCTCAGGGGTTCATCCCCCAGGCGGATGCCGGCGCCCAGGTCCATGTCGAGGCCCAGATCGATTCCGGCGTCCCGGGCCCAGCGCTGGAGGTATTTGGTTTCCGGACCGGGTGCACCGGCCAGGAGGCGGATGCGGGGCGGGGTCTGGGCCCGGGTCTCGACCGGAATGGCGATCCGCTCGACGACCTTTCCGGTTGTGTCGCGAAGGCGCAGGTCGAACAGGGCGAGGCCGGGCGCCCGGGTGCTGGCGGTCAGGACGAAGCGCTGGTTGGCGACGACCCGGACGCGGTCGACGACCGTGTCGGCCGGATCGATCAGCTCGACCACGCCGGAGGGCAGACGGCCGACCTGTCCGCCGACCTGGACCGTCGCCCCGGGGGCCGCGGGCTCGGGCAGGGTCAGGTCGATCAGCCCGGCCGGGACTGGCGGCGGATCGAAGTCGACGGGCCGGGGCAAGGGCGTCCGGTCGCGCGGGATCAGGCCACCGCCCTCGATGCGAATTCGGCTGGCCGAGGCATGGCGGCGCAGGGCGGTGGCGAGATCGGGGACACGCTCGGCCCCCGCGATCTCGCCCGCTTCAGGCAGGGCGACGCGCACATCGCCGGGCGACATGGCGATCGTCGCGGGCGATCCGGCGGTGGCGACGATCAGGGTGCCGGAGCGAAGGATGGCCGCGGGGGGAAACAGGGTGAACCAGACCAGCGCCCCGGCCGCGACCTGAAGCCCCGCCAGCGTCAGCAGACGCCAGCGTGGGGCCCTGTCCCCCTCGACCGCCGCGCGCTGCCAGAGCCAGACCCGCAGCAGGCCTGCTGCGACCCCGACCACGAGGACCAGCGCCACCCACAGGCGGGCATCGAAGGCGCCGGCCATCATCGCAGGGCATCCAAATAACGCTGGCCGCGTGTGCCGGGGGCCTCGCGACGGCGCACGGCCACGGGCGGGCGCTCCATCGCGCTCCAGAGAAGCGCGCGCAGGCGGCGGCGGCAGTCCAGGCAGCCGGGCTCGTTGCGCACCGTGTCGATGGCGGCCCCCAGCGCCAGCGGATCGGACAGCCGGCCCCGGTTCTCGCGCACCCAGCGCTCCAGAGCGCCCAGAGCCAGCGATGGCCTGCGTCCCGACGTCGGCCGTTCA